>JAENWK010000157.1 GCA_016650045.1 Eubacteriaceae bacterium
ATTGCAAAGGAAAACCAGGAATGGAACAATGTGAAAAGCTATGCCTGGCTTGTGCTGATGCATGTAATAAGTGTGCCTCAGCATGCAGAAGTATGGATAGTAATCTTGCACAATCAGCCCACCAATGTGCCGAAGCCTGCCATGCATGTGCCGAAGAATGTGAAAAGCATTCACACATGGAGTCTTGTAAAAAATGCGCAGAAGAATGCAGAAAGTGTGAAGCAGAATGTAAAAAGTGTGAGGCAGAATGCAAAACTGTTTAGCCTGAAAATTTCTTAAACAACAGGCTATTAATTTTAGACTATTCGGGTAGTCTGTTGTTTAAGAAATTTATTTTAGGATGAACAATTGTTGCGGTGGTATGGAGCAAGCAATGGAAACTGATGAATTTAATAATAGCATCTTTTTCGGCTTATTAAATCACCGAAACTAAAATTTATATTAAAAAAGGAGGTAGCCAATGTGTTTTTCAGCTACAGCCAGTTTCATTTCGGGTACTGCATTATGTGTTATCGGCGTTGCAACGCTCAAACAAACCAATGCACCTGCAGAAGTGCAATCTGATAAATCAGGTAGTTGCCCCAAATGGGGAATGGCTCTTAAAAAACAATAATTTACTTATTCAAAATATTCGGGCAACAGCGAAACTGAAGAACGGGCAACAGCGGAACTGAAGAAAAAATTTAAAAAACAAAAATTATGTTCTACGATGGTTATCATTTTGGAGGAATGCACCTTGTTTGGTGGTTCGTTTGGCTCATTTTTATCTTCTGGATTTTCGCAACCCCTTATGACATTCCAGGTCGGCGAAAAAAGAAAGATTCTCCTTTGGATCTTCTCAAAAAGCGATTTGCTTCCGGAGAGATCGATAAGGAAGAATATGAAGAAAAAAAGAAGATACTGGAGAGCGGGAAATCCCAATGAGAAGCCGGACCTCCAATATCACCCTAACCGGGATAAATTCAGAAGAGTAATGGACGGAAAATTTGGATAAGGGAAACGGCTTAATCAATGGTGAAGGAATAATGGACAATGGAGCCCCCCTGCTGCAGTGCTTACAATGAGTTGCGCTATAAGATTTTGACCCGTAGCAACCCTGAAGAAGCGGAACGGCTTATTGAAGCAGCTCAGGAACTCGTAAACCTGCGGTGGAAAACTTATGAAGATATGACCAGGTGGGATGCCAAAGAGTTTGGCCCAGTAGTATAATAAGGATTTATCCACCTTAAGTGTATCAAATATGAATAATATGAACAAACAAAAAATAGAAAGCCTGCTGGAATCTGTAGATATCCGGCTCAATGGCAGTCGGCCCTGGGATATTCAGGTCCGGGACGAACGTATGTACGGCAAGTTAATGGCGCATGGTTCATTAGGCTTGGGAGAAGCCTATATGGATGGCTGGTGGGACGCCGCTGCTCTTGACCAGTTTTTCTGCCGGATTTTAAGGTCCGGCCTTGAAAGAAATTATGCTATAACACCACGGGCCATACTGGATTATCTGGGGGCTTTGTTTGCCAATCTTCAGAACCCAAGCAGGGCTTACGCCAATATAAAGCATCATTATGATATCGGCAACGATTTATACAAGGCCATGCTGGACAAGCGCATGGTATATACCGGTGCATACTGGAATGGCGCCAGAAATTTGGATGAAGCCCAACAGACCAAACTTGAAATGGTGTGCAGGAAACTGGATCTTAGGCAGGGCCAGCGAATATTGGATATCGGTTGTGGATGGGGAAGTTTCGCCAAATACGCTGCCGAGAATTACGGGGTCAATGTGGTGGGCATTACCATCTCCCGGGAGCAGGTGGAGTTGGGAAAGGAGTTATGCAAGGGCCTTCCGGTTGAGATAAGGCTGCAGGACTACAGGGAATTAAATGAGAAGTTTGACCATATAGTCTCTCTGGGGATGATAGAGCATGTAGGGTACAAAAACTACAAAACGTATTTCGAAATAGTGTCGCGTAGCCTTTCTGACAACGGAATTTTCCTGCTCCAGACTATTGGCGGCAATATCTCGATGCGCTCAAGCGACCCCTGGCTCAATAAATATATATTTCCTAATTCTATGCTGCCCTCCATTAAACAAATAGCCCAGGCAATTGAAAGCCGGTTCGTGATGGAAGACTGGCACAACTTCGGTACGCATTACGATAAGACGCTGATGGCATGGTTCCAAAATTTTGATGGCCGCTGGGACTCGCTCAAAAATAATTACTCTGACCGTTTTTACAGGATGTGGAAATATTATCTGCTCTCTTGTGCCGGAGCTTTCCGATCGCGGAAAGTTCAGCTATGGCAAATAGCCCTCAGTAAAAATGGATTAGAGGAAGGTTTTAACGCATTGCGTCATGGGGCAGAATCAAAAAAAAGGAATTTAGACCCTGGGGAAGTTTTGAGCGATTTTGTCAAAATAAAAAGGCCACTGTTAACAGACTTCAGGTAAATCCAAATATTCTAACAATAATAATGTGAATAAAAATAGCATCATGAACCAAAAATAAAATATCATCAATATGCTTTTTCCAGGGGAAAAGTTGAATAAAAATGTTTTTAATCAGTAAACCATGAATAAAAAATCACAAACGTTAGAGCAAACGGCCATTGATACCGTAAGAATTTTATCTGTTGATGCAGTTCAAAAAGCAAACTCAGGTCATCCCGGTGCGCCGATGGGGCTTGCCTCTGTGGGCCATATTTTATGGGCAGAATCCATGAACTATAATCCGCATAATCCTGAATGGACCAACCGTGACCGGTTTATTTTGTCTAACGGCCATGCCTGCATGTTACAATACAGTTATTTGTACTTAACAGGTTATGATATCACTTTGAATGATATCAAAAACTTCAGGCAATTAAACAGCAAAGCCGCGGGGCATCCCGAATATGGTTTATGC
>JAENWK010000147.1 GCA_016650045.1 Eubacteriaceae bacterium
CTCAGGATCAAGTATCTGTGAACCTTTGAAGAACTGCTGGCAGCAAAAGTCAATAGCATCTACAAATTCATAGTGAGAGACAGTCTTTTCATTATCACGAAAAACTGGTATGATACAGTCATTTTGCAGATGAAGTAAGCTCACAGGTGTAACCATTCGCTGAAGTGCGTCTTCAAATTTTGCATGTGAGTCTTTAAGTTTGCTTTTTACTTCAAAGACAATCGACATGTTTAACGAGAAAAAATTTCTGGCCATCTATGATGAGTTTCTTGGTTCTGGGTTGACCATCCGTGATTTTTGTGCAAATCAGCAGATGAATGAGGCCAAGTTCTATTATTGGCAGAACAAGCTGAAAGGACAGTTACCTCCTAAAAGAGGATTCGTTCCGGTAGTTTTTGAGAATGGACAACAAGCCCGGTCATCGCGGGTCCCAGCTCCGGTGCAGTCACGGTCGGCAACCTTTTCAACTCCTGAAGCTACAACCCAAACAATCTCCTGTGAGATAAGCTATCCTAACGGAGTCCTTTTGAAACTGAACGGTTTGCCAGACGCGCAGATGTTGAGGTCACTGTTGGTTTTAACGCGCCGATAGGATGTTCAGCCTCACATCGTCAATGCGGTATTACCTGTATTCGTATCCAACCGATATGCGCCGGAGTTTTTACACCCTGAGCGGAATGGTGACCAACCAAATGGGGCGCAACGTACAGGACGGGGACGTTTACATATTTATCAACCGCCCTTGTACTAGCATGAAAATCCTGCACATGGAATGCGGTGGTTTGGTGATCTATCACATGAAACTGGAATCGGGCAGTTTCAAACTGCCGGTTTTTGATCAAAACACCAATACGTTTCAAACCAGTTGGCAGGACCTGATGATGATGGTACAGGGTATTGCCCCGGATGGAAAAATGAATAAAAAAAGATGGAAAAAACCTTCAATATAGCAGTTATTTTATTGCTTTTTATTTGGCTATATAATTGATATTTAGTATCTTTAAGTCATTAAAAGCAAGGAAAAATGACAGTTGACGAAGAGGTTTTTTTACAGCAAATTCTGGAGGATCGCGACCAACTTTACCGGGAAACATCCAGGCTTAAAAGCCATCTTGTCAGCTTTGAAAACTTCGGGACAGAAAGAGCCACTTACCAACAACAAATCACCGAAAAAGACCGGACAATCATAGCGAAAGACCGGACAATCAACCAACTGGATGAGACCATTAACAAGTTGAAACAACAGGTCGAGATGCTCCAGAGAAGGATCTGGGGCAAATCTAGTGAACGGTACATCAATGAAGATCCACTGCAAAGGAAGCTCGATTTTGAGGGTCTTGAACTGCTTCCGGAAGAAAAAGAGCTTGCCACCAGTGCCAAAGAAGAGATCGAAAAATACAAGACCATCCGTGTGATCGAAAAGCAGAAAAGTCATCCTGTACGCAAACCGCTGCCAGAAAGCCTTCCGAGAGAAGAATGCCATATTTATCCGGAGCATATTAACCTGGAGAACTGGACAGAACTGGAGCCGGAAATTACCGAAGTGCTGGAACGCGAATCTGCCAGATGGTATGTGCGCAGAATTATCCGCCACAAATACGTGTTGAAAGACAAAAGCCAGGATGTGGAAAAGCAAATCATTACAGCTGTCATGCCCGTACTTCCAATAGCCAAAAGCTATGCAGGGGCAACACTATTAGCTGATATCATCATTGACAAATATGTGAACCACCTCCCTTTCTATCGTCAGATACAGATGTTTAAACAACAGGGTATATCCATTGCCCCTGCAACCATTAACGGCTGGTTTCAGAATGTAGCCGACCTGATGAGACCTACTTTTTACCGGTTAAAGGAGCTGATTCTTGGTTCGGATTATATCCAGAGTGATGAAACAACGGTCCCGATTATAAATAATGAAAAGCACCAGACGGTAAAAGGGTACCTCTGGATGGTACGAGCGGTGATGCCCGACCTGGTTTTCTTCCACTACGACCATGGTTCAAGGGCACAAAAAGTAGCACTGCAATTGTTTAAGGATTTTCAAGGAGTGATCCAGACGGATGGTTATGCCGTTTACGATATTTACGAAAACAAAAAGGGCGTTCTGCCCATTGGGTGCTGGGCTCATGCCAGACGTAAATTTGAAGAGGCTTTGGCGGAAGACAAAGCCCGGGCTTCTTACGCACTGGAACAAATAGGCCTGCTTTATGATGTGGAGAGGCAGGCCGACCAGGAACAACTCTCTTATGAAGAACGTGCCGACCTGCGTTCCCGGTTGTCTTATCCCATCATGGTAGTCTTCGAAAAATGGTTGCTGAACGAATATCCTAAAGTCCTGCGCAAAGGCCGCATTGGAAAGGCCATCCGGTACACGTACAACATTTATCACAAGTTAACCCGTTATCACCTGGATGGCCGGTTGAAAATCGATAACAATCTCGGAGAAAATGCAATCAGGCCAATAGCTTTAGGCCGGAAGAATTGGTTGTTCTGTGGAAATGACGATGCCGCCGAAAATGCAGCAATCATGTATTCCATGTTCGGCTGTTGCAAGGCAAGCGAAGTAAACTTCCGCGATTGGCTTGTTTACTTCCTGAATAACATCCACAATTACGATAACGATTACAGTAAAGATTTGGCTGAACTGCTTCCGCACAACTTCAAACTTCAAAACCAAAATTGTAACAGTTCCGTCTCCTAAGCCTATCAAAGTTCTCCGAACATTTTAGAGAAACTCTGAAAGTGGGTGTGGATTTTCTATGAAAACAAGACGAACTTCACCGAAAACTTACAATAGAATTATATAGACACAACCGGGATGTTATTTAAGATTAGAATAATAGTTTTCATACCCATATTGAATGGTCTTTCGGAATAATAAACTCTATAGATTCTGAATTATCTTCTGCATTTCGTAATTTTGGTCGCATACAAACAAAATCGATCTATGAATGATTTGAAAACAAAAATGTATTCCATAAACATATTTGATTTAACGATACCGTAATTAATAACAGGAGGTAAGACAATGAGAATAACAATTGCATACAATCTTCGTACTGATGATACAGAAGCTACAGCTGAACTTATTGCTGAAGCGGATATCAACAGGATATACGAAGCTATTAGCAGCTTGCAACATACAGTTACAGTTGTGGA
>JAENWK010000150.1 GCA_016650045.1 Eubacteriaceae bacterium
GGCATAGGACGCGGCCTCAGCAGGTGCCGGAGCATCCTCATCTGGTATGAAATCCCCAAGATGGCTATCTTCTTCTTCCCCAATCGGTGTTTCTAAAGAAACAGGATCCTGGGCAATCTTTTGAATTTCTCTGACTTTTTCTTCGGTAAATCCCATTTCTTTTCCGATTTCAGCTGGAGTTGGTTCACGACCATACTCCTGAAGGAGCTGCCTTGAAACACGGATCAGTTTATTAATAGTTTCTACCATATGCACAGGAATTCGAATGGTTCGTGCCTGGTCTGCAATCGCTCGTGTAATGGCCTGACGAATCCACCATGTGGCATAGGTACTAAATTTAAATCCTTTGGTATAGTCGAATTTTTCAACCGCCTTAATTAGGCCGAGATTTCCTTCCTGGATCAAGTCCAAAAATGACATTCCACGCCCAACATAACGTTTCGCAATACTGACGACTAATCGAAGGTTGGCTTCAGCCAACTCCTTCTTCGCACTGTCATCTCCTGCTTCCATTCGACGAGCTAAAATCATTTCTTCATCTCCGGTAAGTAATGGCACCTTCCCGATTTCTTTTAGATAAAGCCGTACTGGATCATTCACACTCACTGAATCTGCTAACTCAATTTCCTTGCGATTTTCTTCCTCAAGTTCTGCCGCTTCGATGGCTTCAAGATCAAGATCAGTAAAAGCAACTTCAATACCTTCTTTTTGAAGATAACCATAAATGGAGTCCATTTCTTCTGGATCCAGATCACACTTTTCCAGGCATTCCTCAAAGTCATGATTGTTAAGGTTTCCCTTTGTCTTACCGCGCTTTAAAAGCACCTGAACTTCAGGCATTTTTTCAATTGAAATTTTTTCAATTGAAACACTTTCTTCTTCAATATTATTTATTATATCTACTTCATTTTTTCCCATTTAGTGCCTCATGTTTTCCTTCATCATTTTCTTGATTTCAATTAATTGGTTGGTAAGCTTTGCTACCTCTATTTCATTTCCTTCATTTGATTCTTTTTTAATCTGTTCAGAAAGCTGTTCAAGTTGAGCCTCTTTATAAAAACGAATCATAATATTTAAAGCATCCTGATAATCAATCTTGGAAACTTCCTCCTCATTGATCAATAGCTCAACTATTTTTTTAACCTCTTCTGAATCCTCAAAGTGATTTGTCAAATGGCTATGATTCAATTCTCTGCCATTTTTTACTTCCTCACAAATTATCATTAATAATTGCTGATATAAGTCATCAGTCAAATAATCCATTGGAAACTCTGTAGCCATTTCCGGAGATTTTAAACAGTATCGAACGGCTAATTCCTGGGCTTTTATATAAGCCTTTGGAATATTTTGATTCATCATTTGAGTTTTGCCAAGATCAACGACTATCGGTTTTCTATCATCCCGATTATTTTTTGAACGAATAACCTCCCGGCGAATGGTTGCTGCATTAATCCCTGTGTCAGATGCAACTAATTTACTATAATAATCAACCTCCACCGAGGTTTCCAAATCTTTTAAAATTTTGATGGCCTGATTTCCATAACGAATCCGTCCATCGGTTTGAGTGAGATTATTGGTTCTTTTTAATAGCTCAAGTTGATATTCCACAGTTGTCAGAGCTTTTGATACAATATCATTAAAACCGTCCACCCCATATTTTTGGACAAAAGAATCAGGATCTTCATTTTGTGACAAGAGTAATATTTTAACATTTAAATTGGTTTTTTTCAAGATATTCATCGCTTTTTCTGTTGCAACAGCTCCGGCATTGTCTCCGTCAAAGGCAATCACAACTTCATTGGCATACCGTTCCAAAATTTTCCCATGAAAAGGTGTAAAGGCAGTGCCTAATGCCGCGACTGTGTTTTTTATTCCTTTGTCATAAAGTGAAATAACATCCATATATCCTTCGACAATGAACAATTGACCATTTTCAATGTAATTCTTGCTTTGATTTAGGTTGAATAATTCATAACTTTTTGAAAAAATGACTGTTTCAGGGGAATTTAAATATTTTGGTCCCTGATCATCTCCCCCGATGGTACGACCACCAAAACCCACAATTTGATTTCTTGGATTCAAAATCGGAAACATCAAACGATTCCTGAAGCGATCATAAAAGCGTTTATTTTCACTGGACATAACCAAACCGGAATCCAGCATTTCTTCTGTAGTGTATCCCCTTGTTCTTAAATAGTTTAACAAACTATCCCAGTTGTTAGTTGAATACCCCAATCCAAAGGTTTTAATCGTCTCTTCATGTATTCCACGTTGTTTAAGATAATTTAATCCCTGTTGACTTTTATTTAAGCATTTAAAATAATAATTCGCACTTTCTCTGTGCAAATCAAAAAGCCGTTGTTTTTTTTCATAGGCTTGTCGATCTTCAATTTCATTATTTTTTTCAGGTAAAATAATATTCCCTCGAGTACTCAAGAATTTAAGTGCGTCAACAAAGGAAAGCTTTTCCATTTCCATGATAAAAGTAATGACATTTCCGCCAACACCACAGCCAAAGCAATGATACAATTGTTTTTCTCTTGAAACTGTGAAAGAAGCTGTCTTTTCATTATGAAAGGGACATTTTCCCTTAAAAGAATTTCCAGTTCGTTTCAGAGTCATATAATCCGCAATAACATCCACAACGTCATTGGCCTCTACTACTTCTTGTATTACTTCCTCTGAATAATATGCTGCCATTTGTTTTCCTTAATTTTTAACTAATTTAGCCATAATATGGATTATTCCTTACTTTAATCTATTCTGGTAAAAGCTATAATCTCCTTCATATAATATCAATTAAATTTAAATTTAAATTCGACTAAAGATATAAAAAGCATAAACTTATTTAACCAGTGAATAAGTTACTTGATTTAGGGTATATCAATAAAGTAAAGTATCAAAGTAAAGTATCAAAAAACATTTTAGAAAGAGGTGTCACTATGGGAAAACAAGATATTATCACATTATTAAAAGAAAAGTATGAATGCTAGAATAATAGTAGACCAATAAATAACAAAACGCTGATAAAAAAGTAGACCAATATAAAGTCAATCCTGTAGAATAATACTATGACGAATTCTACAGGAGGTTTTGAAAGGATGATCATTGACGTGGAAGTA
>JAENWK010000131.1 GCA_016650045.1 Eubacteriaceae bacterium
AAATCCTGATTCAATAAATCTTTTTTCTTAGCTGCATCAAATTCCGTTTCAACTTCTTCACAAAAATATTTTTGACAGGATAATAATTCCTTCCCCCGCTTGTCCAGCCGCTGATATTCTCCTGTTTCTGTCAAAATCCGGGTTTTAATGGTATCTCTCAGTGTGATATCAATAATATGCTTTAGCTTTAGCTTTAATTCCCCATCTTCCACCGGAAAAAGGGTTTCAATCCGACGGTTGAGATTTCGTTCCATCCAATCAGCGCTGGAAAGGAAAATATCTTCCTTTCCCTGATTATAAAAATAATAAATACGGCTATGCTCAAGAAAAGTTCCGACAATGCTGTGAACCGTAATATTATCGCTAACCTTAGGGATTCCTGGTACCAAAGAACACATTCCTCGTACAACCAGCAGTATTTCAACCCCTGCCTGGGAAGCCTCGTAAAGTTTATTCACAATACCTTCATCAATCAAAGAATTCATTTTTGCAATAATTTTTCCTTTTTCCCCCATTTTAACATTGTCTATCTCACGGTCAATGGCCATATAAAATGCATTTCGCATAGTTTTTGGAGCAACTTCTATCTTTTTCCATAGGGTAAAATGACTGTATCCTGAAAGAAGGTTAAATAAGGTTGAAATATCCGAAGCATAGCTTTCTTTGGCCGTAAACATTCCCAAATCCGTATACAAGCCTGCGGTGACATCATTATAATTTCCGGTACCTAAATGAACATATCGTCTTATTCCGTCAGATTCCTTGCGAACCACAAGAATCATTTTGCAATGAATTTTGAGTCCCGCCAATCCGTAGATAACATGGCATCCGGCTTGCTCCAGTTTTTTAGCCCAGACAATATTATTGGCCTCATCAAAACGCGCCTTAAGTTCAACTAACACCGTTACCTGCTTTCCGTTTTGAGCTGCCAGTATCAGTGCTTTAATAATCGGTGAATCCCCACTTACCCGATAAAGGGTTTGCTTAATAGCCAGAACCTCCGGGTCCATTGCTGACTGCAGCACGAAATCAATAACCGTATCAAAGGAATGGTAAGGATGATGTAATAATCGGTCCTTTTCTCGAATGACCTCGAAAATATCATCACGGCCATAAAATTCATCGGAAATTAATGGTGTATATTGTGGTTCTCTTAATTCTGAAAATTCAGGCCGATTCTGGAATTTCATAAAACAGGTAAGGTCGAGATTTCCCTTAAGCTCATAAAGTTCCTCGCTCGAGATTTCCAATTCATTCATCAACCATTTTTTCATTTTTTTACCCATGGATTTGGTGATCTCAAGCTTAATGCTGGCCCCCCATTTACGCTGTTGGATGGATTTTTCAATTTCAATGAGAAGATCCTCTGCTTCATCCTCATCAATGGCAAGATCCCCGTTTCTTGTGATTCGAAACTGACTGACCTGTTTAACATCATAGCCTGGAAAAAGTTCATTGACAAAAGGGCTAATCATATCCTCAATAAAAACATAACGGGATCTGTTTTTTTCTGGTGATTTTGGTAAACTGATAATGCGTTCCAGGACTTTTGGAATCTCAAGAATCGCCATGAATTCCTTTTCTTCTTTATTCTTTGTATCAGTATCATGAAGCAGAATACACAGATACACCTGGTTATTTTTCACTAATGGAAAGGGACGGCTATTATCAATGGCCTGTGGAGTTAAAACTGGATAACATACTTCTCTGAAATAATACAAAGCAAAATCCTTTTCCTCTTTATTAAGCTCTTCATAATCCAAAAAATAGATTTTGTTCTGGTTCAGTTCAGGCATAATTGATTTAGCTAAACAGGTATATTGACGGGCCATCATTTCCTGGGTAAGCATTGAAAGCTCAACCAGTTGTTCCTTTGGTGTCATGCCATCCAATGTTTTTTTGGAATAACCAACATTGATCTGATCCATAATACCGGCAACACGTACCATAAAAAATTCATCCAGATTAGATGCTGTAATGGCCAGAAATTTTAAACGATCCATAATAAGGTTTTCTTTGTCATAGGCCTCTTCCAAAACGCGATAGTTGAAATCCAACCAGCTGATTTCCCGATTAATAAATAATTTATTTTTCATGCTTCAATCCTCTTTATTTTTAATGTTGGTTTAATCCCATAAACATTTTCCATGGTATACCGGCTTGACTTAAAAAAATACTCTTCCAATTGAATATTTTTTTCTGTGGTAACTTCGATGATGAGCTTTTCTTCTTTTAAATGACATTTTAGTGTGAGAATTTTTTGCTGATAGCTCTTATCTAAGGCTACCGCAACTTTTAAAATTGCCGCAAGCTTTGCCACCAGCAACTGTTCGCCATCCACTGATGAATAAACATTTTCCTCAACAACCATGAATTGGATTTTCACTGCTTCTGCCACTTTTCCCATTATTTCTTTTTCTCTCACTGTCACACCAATTAAATCGGTGGTTTCAAGAATAGTACGGCTTTGTATCCAATAATTTTTATGATCAATAAAATTCCCAACCTCCATCATATAACAAAGAGCGGATAGCAGCTGACGTTCTCTTTTTCCAAGCTGATGATGTTTTTTTAAGGCATCGAAAATTTTCAAACTTATCATTTCCACGAATTCAGCATGGGGTTGGCTGGTATGATATTTCTTACCAATGGCTTTGGCGGATTCGTAGGTGCCTTTTTCAATCCACTGCAATAGTTGATGGTTTTTTGTCACCTGAAACTCAAAATCTAAAAGCGCATCCCCAATACTCATTGGCGTCAGTAAAAAGCTTTCTACCCCGGTATCTGTTAACAGTTTCAGATAAAGTATGAGGGTATGATTAAAGGTTTCCGCTTCAATTTGATGTAATAGTGGATACTTTTTCATTAATTGATTGACGGTAAGATTCCCGGCTGTTTTACACAACTCTCCAAATATTTTGGCATTAATTTCATAATATACCTGTCGTTGAGTATACCCGCACAATTGAGCAATCACATCGACTTCATGGGATGAAACCAGCAATTTTTTTATTTTTCGCTTTTTTATATTTTCTGCAATATCCTGGGTATTCATGGTAATGAATTCCAAAAGCAGTACTTCAAATCTTTCCGTATTTTCTTCAATAGCCTTAAGAATTTCCTTCATCTTCAAGTATCCCAGCTCAGCCGTTTGGTAATAATCAATGATTCCGTTTTTCAGCAAAGCCACCGACACGTTGCCACTTGAAATAGCGGCAATCATTTGATACCCGGTATTATCTGCAAGAATATCAAAAGCATCTTCGCATTTTAAGAGCATATGACGATAGATCAAATGGGTTTCTTCCTCTTTTTCGAGGATTTCCACTTCATATCCTCCGGTATTGATTTTAATCTGTTCAAGAATATAAAGGCGATTTTTCGCTTCCCGGAGTGCGGTTGTTCCAACAATTTTTATGGCCTCCACAGCATAGGTTTCTGACATAATAATATACTCATTAATAATCTGGCACAGAGCATACACTGATTTGAAACTGATTTCACCCTTGGTAAAGCTTTGACTGCCAAAATTTATAGGATACATTGCCCGATCCAGAATATTAATAGAGCCTTTTCCGCGTTGACCAATAATAAGTTCGCACTTGCTTGAACCAATATAGATGACTGAAAAACGTTTAATCATAAAAATCACCTCCTGTAGTTTCTCTATTTTATCACAATATCTGTTAAATCAATGTTAAAACTCTGCGAAGTCTCGTATTTTTTCTGAAAATTCGGGATCTAAATTACTTTTAAATAATGAATATGATTCCAGTGAATAAGATTCTATGCTACAATAGTTTCTAGACACTATAAAAAGATATTCAGGAGGTTAACCCATTGCTCGGAACAATCATCAACACGGTCACCATTATTATTTGCAGCATTATCGGACTTTTATTTAAAAAAGCCTTAGCTCCCCGTCTATGTGAAACCATTACCCAG
>JAENWK010000148.1 GCA_016650045.1 Eubacteriaceae bacterium
AAACCTCTTGTTGGGCTTTTTCAATTATTGTTATTGATTTTTTTTAAACATCTTTTTAAATTTTATGATTATCTATCTAAGATATGTTATTTTTAACTAATATTTAGCTTCCGCCTGTTTGGGCGGATTAGTTCAACACCGGTAACCGTTGCACAAGCCAATAAAAAACTTAGATAACACATCAAAAAGCTCCTTTTTAAGGGGCTTTTGTTTTTAATTTGGCAATTGGCGTTCCTTTTAAGCTTTCCCTAACTAATTTAGAAAGAAATACAGTAAATGGTTCAATATTTCCTTCAACACTGGATTTTTCAAGTGCATCCATATAATTATCGCGCTCCTCAACCGGAATAACTGTCCAAGGATATCCTCCTGAAGCGAGCATTACATTCATAAGAAATCTTGCTATTCTTCCATTGCCGTCCATATAAGGGTGGATGTAAACAAAGATAAAATGACCAAGGACGGCTCTTACAGCAGGATTTATCTCATTTTCCAATAATTCAAAGAAAACTGGCATTGCATCCCTTACTGCGTCTTTGTTTAGAGGCACGTGTTGCGATTGGGAAATATATACCGGGCCTGTTCTATATCCCGCCAAATCTGAAGCCTTTAATATTCCGGATATAACACTCGGGGAAAATAATTCCAGGTACCAATTATGATGGTCTTGATCTGCAGCGATGCCTGCATTGGCTCCGCCTAAAATCTTTTTTATAGTTTCTTTTACGGATTGGGTGGCTTGCCAATAACCTCTTGCGGCCATTGCGTCTCGTTGGTTTCTATCTTCTTCGCTATCCTTTAAATTCCAATCTCCACTTCTTACTTTTTCAATAAGGTCTACCGATACCGTATATCTTTCTATAGACAGAGAATGATATGCGTCAGTGACATATATTTTGTCTACTGATTTCAAGTATTCTTCATGGTCTTTCGGAAGACCCGGGGCAACTGGAAAATATCTTATTGCAATTTCTCTATATTGATTCCACATTAGTTTTATCCTATTTGCATATGGAGATCTTTCCCTAAAGGATAATTTAATCGGAGTTTGATTTTTAAAAGGGTCAAACTCACGTACATCATAATCGGCTGATTTCATTGTGACAATAATTTCATCTGCAATTCGATTTTGACCTATATTACGGAATGCTCCAGCCAATCTGCCCGCAATGACTGTATGGGAGCCATCTAAAAGAATTGCCAATATTTCAGAAGCGTCTGCAATTTGAGCTAAAGCAGTTCTCATATCTATTGGATTTTTTTCAAATATTGAAGGGGTACAATGTATTAAGGCCGATGGCAATGTAAGCATTCTAATTCCATCCTTCTCAATTACACTCGCAATATTGGGCAAGGGAGATTCCATCGCAAAAATGGACGTGTTGTGAAGTAAGTCTATGTTGGTATTTGAAGCTTTGAGCGCACGTACGATTAATTGGTGTGGCACTGTCTTATTCCCAGAGTGAATCAATATTGACTGTTCCGCAGCTATGCAATAGTGCCCATTATATTTATCTTCTAGATATCGAGCGCAAAATTTCCAGTAGGAAGTATACCAAGATGTGCTATCCCCAGTATTATCTTTTGGATTGGTTACGATATACCAACCTTTGGTTACTTCCTTCAAAAAGCCATTTTTAATTAAACGTTCTTTATGGATTCTCGTTATTTCAGATGATTTTATGGCTACAATTTTTTCTTTGTTTTGTAAACTATAAAGTAGCTCAAGCGATGCAGCAAGTTTTTCTCCAGGTGATGCCATTTTAAATTTGTTTCTATTTATTTGTTCTAATATATTGCACGTTAATTATGTCAGCATGTTGTATGTTAATTATGTCAGTGTGCTGTACGTTAATTATGCTAGCGTGTAAATGTACTAAAAAACAAATGATTTATGCTCTATTTTGAGTAGATAATTTTGTTTTCCTATTTGTTTTTACCCTCTGTAAAAATAATCACACTAATGTTACTTTTTTAAATTCATATTTGCATTTTTGGATTTTTTCATTTAGCTTCACTAAGTGTAAGCACTGCTCATGCCGGGCACACACAATCGCTATAAGTAATTGCTCTCATCTCTTCTGAAAATTCCTGCTAAATTTTCAGTTTGATGTGAATCTGCAAAGTTAAGTGCTAACCTACACGACTATGCATATCAGAGACAATTGGCGGTAATTGAAAAATCAAACACTAACTTTAAAAACAACAACAATGAAACAAAAAATTCTTTTCGTCTTATGCCTGCTTTTTGGATTGATGTTCATTAACGCCGGGCTGAACAAATTTTTTAACTACATGCCTGTCCCAGAAGACATGCCGGAGGACTCCATGCAAATGTTTACAGCAATGATGCAGATTGGATGGCTGATGCCACTTATTGCTATTGCGGAAATCATAGGCGGTATTTTATTTATCCTCCCTAAACTGAGGGCATTGGGAGCAGTAATTCTTGCCCCCATAATGACAGGCATCATGCTCACTCATTTTACCATTGCACCAGAAGGACTAACGATTGCCATTCCATTACTTGCAATATACATATGGGTGATTTATGAAAACAGAGGTAAATATCTTGCTATGGTTAATTGACTAGAACTTTTTCAATTGATTAAAAAATAAAACCCCTCTTAATCTACTGATTCACTATTTTTTAGGTCAAATTCTTCTTTGTTCTTAGTTAAAACCAGTTTTAACGCATTCATATCATCGCTGACCTTTCGCTCAATGACTTTTGCATAGATTTGGGTTGTGGCAATTTTGTTATGGCCTAAAAGTTTTGATACCGTTTCAATTGGCACTCCATTTGTTAGCGTGATTGTTGTGGCAAAAGTGTGGCGTGCCATATGAAATGTGAGGTTTTTTTAATATCGCATACATCGGCAATTTCCCTTAAATAACTGTTTGGCTTTATATTGTTGACCATTAAATTTTGTTGACCGATTTGTTGACTTATCATATGATATTATATGATTTAATATGATGGCCTAAAAATCACAAAACCTTGCAAATCAACGATTTTGCAAGGTCTTGATACTTTTTAAGTACTGTAAAAGTGATCGCAGAAGGATTCGAACCTTCGACCGCCTGCTTAGAAGGCAGGTGCTCTATCCAGCTGAGCTATGCGACCATTA
>JAENWK010000186.1 GCA_016650045.1 Eubacteriaceae bacterium
CAACTTATTTTTCTGCTGCTTTAACTAAGGCAGTAAATAATTTGTGAGCATTGGTATCCAATCGCCAGAGTAATTCTGGATGCCATTGAACAGCAAGCCCAAAATCCAAATCTTTAATCTGCACCGCCTCCACCAAGTCATCAACACTGGTGGCAACGCTTAAAAGCCCTTCAGCCAATTTTCCAATCCCCTGGTGATGCATACTATTGACTAAAATCTTATCCTGACCCAAAATTTGATATAGAAGTGACTCCTTTAAAATATTTATATCATGTACCGGTATATTAAAAGGTGTTTTTTGGTCATGCTGAAGTGTCATTCCAATTTTTTTAACACCCAGAATGTCTTGCTTAAGGGTACCTCCTAAAACGACATTGATCAATTGCATTCCTCGACATATTCCTAAGACGGGTTTATTTTCTTTAAGGATTGCGTTAAAAAGATCTTCCTCAAGTTGATCGCGTTTAGGGGATATTTCGTTTGAACAGTTACACAAAGGCTGTCCATAAAGGCTGGGGTTGACATCCTGTCCTCCGGTAAAAAGAAAACCATCAAATTGTTTCGCCAGCGTCTTTATATCTTTTTTGTCTTTCAGAAAAGGCAATAGAACAGGCAATCCTCCGGCTTCAATAATGCCATTCATATACGCCGGGGAAACCCATATTTTCTTTTCCTTTGAATTAAGCTGTGGTAATACACCAATTATCGCTTTATTTTTCATTGCTTTTACCTATCCCATCAACTATTATTTTTCTTTGATTTATCAAATTATCATATAACCGTATAATCATATGTTAATTAATCCATATCTCTTTGTCAACTACTATTTTTTAAAGAAATTATTTAATATTAAATTTTATTGACCTAAATTCTACCTGTAAATTTTATTGACGAAAGTCATTTGGTCATTTATGATAAATAGTATAGCTAAGAATATCGTTATTTAATTATAAAGGAGTCAAACCATGGATGTTTATTTAGATAATGCAGCCACTACCTTTCCAAAGCCGATGATTGTTCCTGAAAAAATTTACGATTATATCGTGAATAATGGCGGCACCTCAGGACGTGGCTCTTATGAAAAAGCCATGCTTGCCGATGGCCTGGTTTATCAAACCCGAAAGAGCCTGGCAAAGCTCTTTAATCACCTGGATCCCAAAACCGTGATTTTCACTTCCTCCGTGACGGAGTCTTTGAATCTTGCTCTTCAGGGAATTCTAAAACCCGGGGATCATGTGGTCACCAGCGCCTTAGAACACAACGCTGTTTGGCGCTGTCTTAAAACTTTGGAACGGGATAAAGGAATTTCCATTACTGTGGTACCTGCAACCGCCCAGGGAAAAACCCTAATTAAGGATGTTGCCGCTGCCATTAAACCTGAAACCCGGCTCATTGTTTTTACGCACGCTTCCAATGTTTTAGGTACTATTCAACCCATTGGTGCTATTGGACAACTAGCCCGTGAAAAAGGCATCCTTTTTCTTGTTGATGCCGCTCAAACCGCAGGAGTTTTACCCATTGATGTTCAGGAACAGTGTATTGATCTGCTCGCTTTTACCGGGCATAAAAGCCTTTTAGGACCCATGGGAACCGGGGGTCTGGTAGTCAATTGTGATGCGAATATTCATCCCCTGGTCTCCGGTGGTACCGGTGGCGATTCTGCCTATGAGTATCAACCAGACTATTACCCCAACCATTTAGAAGCCGGCACCATGAATGTCAGTGGAATTATCGGACTTGGAGCTGCTTTGGAATTTTTAGAATCAGAAGGTCTGGAAAATATTCGTTCGAAGGAAGATGCACTCATGGACTACGCCTTAAACGCCCTTAAGGTAATTCCGGGTATTGAAATCTATGGCCCCCAGGATTCTTCAAAAACAGTTGGGGTGATACCATTCAATTTGAAAGGCCATGCCCCAGAAGAAATCGCTTTCTTTTTAGATCAGAACTGTCATGTGATGATCCGTTCAGGTCTGCACTGCGCCCCAAGCGCTCATCGTCTGATTGGCACTATTAAACGCGGAACCTGTCGCATTGGCATTGGGTATTTTAATGAAATAACTCATATCGATGCCCTGGTCGATGGACTGTACTCATTTATAAAGGAGAATAACTAATGTATCTTTCAAATATCAGCCTCATTTATATCAAGCCCTGTACCACCGGCGGCGGCCGAATTAAATTTCGGGCGAAATTGAATCACGCAGTTGATGAAGTGATGCCCTATCTCAATGCTGAGATTAAAACCGGTCTTTACATTCCATCAGCCAAAACCTTCACCTACAAAATCGAAAGTCATATTATTAA
>JAENWK010000098.1 GCA_016650045.1 Eubacteriaceae bacterium
ATGCAATCATGTCAATCCCCAATACCATTAGTTCATGCGCCCAATCCTTGATTGTTTGGGCGCTGGCCTATTTAATTATTAAAAATTCTGTTTCGAAAGGAATTATTCCATGAAGAAATTAATAGATCCTCAAAAAAATGCAGAAACCGTTTCTAATATTTTAAAGAAGACATACGATGCTGGTAAAAAAGCTACGGTAAACATTCAAAAAAGTGCCAAGTCTTTATCAGATAAAACTAAAATTGACAGTTATTTACGTAAGAAGAAAAAATACAATCCGATTTCCCCTGAGGTTTATAGCAGCACTGATTTCAACATACCCAACATCATTATGATTGTTGATGATGCGGTGAGACGTGATGTTGATGTTTGTGAGGGCTCAATTGGTTGGCTTGGCAAAGAAAATGATATTGAAATTCTCTATCTTTATGATGAGGCAATTGAAATGAGCGGAATACAGTTCATACCTATGGTTACATGCGATACCGTTTATTTTGTTGATAGTTTTGACAGCAATCGATTTATAAAAGCTGATTATATTTTTAGGAGAGCACATGAAGAAAGATTAGCTGAGTTGAAGCATATTGCTTTTTCTTTAGGAGCAAAGAGTTGTTCGATCGAAATAAGTGAATCGAACACGGAAACAAATTTAAAAAGCAAAGAAAAGAAATTAAGTGAAGAGGTTGGGTTAGCAGATCTAGGAGTTTCTACAGCTGAAAAATTCGAACAAAATATGTCTAAAAAGGAAAGTAATCAGCGAAGAGGAAAGACAGAAATGCAATTTGAGGGAAGTAATAGTCCTAAAAGACCCGTGCTTAAATGGTTTGCTCATGATGGAAATATTAATAGACTAATCGAAATGAGATTTGAAAATGGCAATGCTATCAAATCGGAAATTTTAGAATTAGCAGGTTCATCACTGACTACTATGTCTGAAAAAGCAGCATATGCTATGGATATGGCCATTAAGAAGACGGGTGTCAAAGGTAAGGTTAAAGCAAGTTCTGATATAAGTTCTCAGGTAGCAAAAGAGAGTCATAGCAAATTGATTTTCAGAATTGAATTTTAATCAGAGGTGATAAACTATGACCCAATCAGAAATACTCTTATACCAGACAGAAGATGGTCAGACAAAGATTGACGTCACCCTGGATTCTTTGGTGGTGCCTGCCACTTAACTTGTTCAACTTAACTTATTGTCGCCTGTGTAATCAGCCAAGGCGTTGATCAAGGATATAAAAAAGATCGGTGATGATGAGTATGTGCACTGATGGTGCCGAGCTATGCTTAACTAAGTTGAGCTTTAAATAAACAAGTATTGGTTTTCAAAAACGAATTTAAATAGGATGGCTAGGAGAATAAAATGGATGAACTTAGTAAAAATTTCTTTTTGGTGATTGATTTAATTCAAAAAGCAAGGGAAAATGCATTTCGCAAAGTGAATGAGGAATTGATTCTGCTGTACTGGAATGTGGGTGAATACATTTCCAAACAGATAGAAAATCAGGCATGGGGAAGTTCCTATGTTGATGAGCTGGCGAACTATATTGCAGAAAAGTGTCCGGAAATAAAGGGTTTCAATCGACGGGGTCTCTATCGCATGAAGCAGTTTTATGAAACTTATCAAGGGGACAAAATTGTGTCATCACTGCTGACACAAATCAGTTGGACAAACCATCTTGCGATTTTATCAGCAGCTAAGTCATCTGAAGAAAGAGAATTTTATATTAAACTTAGCATTAAAGAGAGCTACACTGTAAGAGAACTTCAAAGGCAGTTGGATAGCAGCTTTTATGAACGGTATATGCTCTCAAGCGTAAAACTGGAAACGGCGCCTGTAACTAAACAAATAAAAAACAATTTTCTGGACACCTATGTATTGGAATTTTTGAATCTGCCTGAGCGGTTTTCGGAATTTGATTTTAAGAAAGCAATCATCGGAAATTTGAGAAATTTCGTTTTGGAAGTGGGTAAAGATTTCACTTTTATCGGCGAGGAATACCGGGTTTCAGTTGGAAACTCTGATTATTATATCGATCTTTTATTTTACCATCGTGGTCTTGGGTGTCTGGTTGCCTTTGAACTGAAAATTGGCAGTTTCAAACCGGAACATCTAGGGAAAATGAATTTTTACCTGGAAGCACTTGATCGCGAACATAAGAAGTCAAATGAAAACCCCAGCGTCGGGATTATCCTCTGTGCCGGAAAGGATGATGAAGTAGTTGAGTTTGCCCTTTCAAGAAGTTTATCACCGACTCTGATTTCTGAATATACCTTAAAACTCATTGATAAAAAGCTTCTGAAACAGAAACTGCATGAATTGACTGAATTGGCAGATGGGAAACTGCTGGAAGATGAGTGAAAAGTAACGGTGCCTGTCTCAACTTAAATCAAAACCTCACGAATAGAATCCATAGTTCCAAAAAAGGCAAAAGTTGGAGCTATAAAAATCCATGGTTCCAAAAAAGTCAAAAACTGGAGTTATAAAATAAAAGATATAAAAACACCACCACCATCACTTTTAATCAATCATTTAATTTCACCTGCGCCATCGCCAGGGAAAGAGGGTATCCGTTATGAGTTCATCAGAAAATTTCACAGAAGCTTTACTGGAAGAGGCAGCCATTGAGATATTGGAAAATCTGGGCTACACCCATGCCTTTGGGCCGGATATATCACCTGGGGGAGATGCCCCGGAGCGTCAGGATCACCGGGAGGTCATCCTTAAAGACCGGGTGAAAGACGCCCTATTTAAGATCAACCGGGAGCTGCCCGAGGTTGCCCTGGAAGAGGCCTACCGTCAAATCATCACCTTCAACAGCCCCATGCTGGAAGAAAACAACCGCCATTTCCATAAGCTGCTGGTCGAGGGGATCGAAGTTTCCTTTAATGAAAAAGGCAATATCCGAACCAAACGGGTTTTTGTCATTGATTTTAAAAAGCCAGGAAACAACGACTTTCTGGCGGTGAACCAGTTTACCATTATCGAACATGAAGAAAGACGGCCGGATCTCATCCTTTTCATCAATGGGATTCCCCTGATCATTGTAGAGCTGAAGTCTGCCAGCGACGAAAATGTGGGCATCGACAGTGCCTATCATCAGATTCAGACCTATAAGAAAGATATCCCATCCTTATTCCAGTACAATGCCTTTTGTATTTTGTCTGATGGCATCAACGCCAAGGCCGGCACTCTGACCTCCAATGAAGAGCGTTTTATGAACTGGCGAACTGCGGATGGGCTTGACATTGCGCCGCTTTCCCATCCCCAGTATGAAGTCCTTTTCAGAGGCATGCTGGCCAAAGAACGGGTTCTGGACATTATCGAAAATTTTATTTTATTCCAGGAATCCAAAGAATCAGATACGGACAAAAACGGTCTCAAACTTGGGGATAAGAAGTCGATTATCAAAATTCTGGCGGCCTATCACCAATACTTTGCGGTGAAAAAGGCGGTTGAGAAAACCAAAGAAGCCACCACCGAAGACGGGGACCGTAAAATCGGGGTCGTCTGGCATACCCAGGGCTCGGGAAAAAGTTATTCCATGGTTTTCTACACCGCCGGACTGGTGAGGGAGCTGAACAACCCCACCATTGTGGTGATTACGGATCGCAACGATCTGGACGACCAGCTGTTTTCGACCTTTTCCAAATCCCAGGATATGCTGAGGCAAACCCCTAAACAAGCGAATATTCGGATATTATCAGAGAATCAGAAATTCCAGCAGAATGGGAACAATTCCGTTGAAATCAACGGTTTGTACAATTTGCTGAACGATCGGGAATCCGGCGGCATCATCTTTACCACCATCCAGAAGTTCAAGCCGGAAGCCGGGGAAATGCCAGTGCTGACCAACCGCAAGAACGTCATCATCATTGCCGATGAGGCCCATCGAAGCCAGTACGGCTTGGAAGGGAAAACGGATCTCACCTCAGGGGAAATCAAATACGGTTATGCCAAATATCTGCGAGACGCCCTGCCTAATGCATCATTCATCGGCTTTACAGGAACACCCATCGACCTGGAGGATCGTTCCACAACTGCCGTATTTGGCCATTACATCGATACCTATGACATGACCCAGGCCGTCGAGGATGAAGCCACGGTTCGGATTTACTATGAAAACCGCATTATCAAACTGGATACGGTCAGCGAGGAACTCATCAAAATCGATGATGAATTTGAAGAAATCACCGAAGGCCAGGAGGATAACGAGCGAGATAAAAATAAAGCCACGTGGTCACGGCTTGAAGCCGTTGTAGGATCGCCGAATCGCATCAAAAAATTAGCGGAAGACATTATCAATCATTACGAAGTGAAATCCCGGACCATTGACGGAAAAGCCATGGTGGTGTGCATGAGCCGGCGGATCTGTGCGGAATTGTACGATGCCATTGTGGCCATGAGACCGGACTGGCACAGCGATGACGTGAACCGGGGGAAGATCAAGGTGGTGATGACCGGAAGCGCCGCAGATACGGAAAAACTCCAGCAGCATATCGGCGGAAAACAGCGCCGGGATACGCTGGCCAAACGCATGAAGGACAACAGCGATGAACTGAAGATTGTGCTGGTGCGGGATATGTGGCTCACCGGATTTGATGTTCCCTCTCTCCATACCATGTACATTGACAAGCCCATGAAAGGTCACAGCCTGATGCAGGCCATAGCCCGGGTTAACCGGGTATTTAAAGAAAAATCCGGGGGTGTGGTGGTTGATTATCTGGGTATTCTTGAAAGTCTGAAAAAAGCCCTGAATCAATACACCGTCAACGACCGTGAAAAAACCGGCATCGACATGAATGTGGCTATTAATATTATGCTGGAAAAGCTGGAAATTCTCGAAGATATGATGCATGGCTATAATTATTCCGAGTATCTGGGAACTTCCCAGGCAGCCCGGATCAGGGCCATTGTCGGGGGGATGGATTTTATTCTGGGAAAACCGGAAAAGGATCAGAAGGAGTTTAAAAAGATCGCTATTGAACTCGCTAAAGCCCATTCATTATGCGCTGCATCCGATACCGGAAAAGCCCGGGCTTATGACGTCAGCTATTTTAAAGCCGTGAAAGCCAGCATGGCTAAACTTAGTGAAAAAGAACCGGTTGGTTTGTCAAAAAGAGAAGTGGAAGCCAGACTCCATCAGCTCCTGGAACGTTCCATCATATCCGAAGATGTTATTGATGTGTTTGAAGCCATGGGCATCAAACGCCCGGAAATCAATATTCTTTCCGAAGAGTTTTTACAGGAAGTCCGGGAAATGAAACAGAAAAATCTGGCGGTGGAAATGCTCAAGAAGTTGCTGGAAGGCAACATCAAGGCCATGGAAAAAAGGAATCTGGTGAAATCTGAAAAGTTCTCGGAAAAGCTCCAGAAGGCCTTGAACCAATATCGGAATCAAGCCATTACCAATGCCGAAGTTATTGAAGAGCTGATTCGCATGGCCCACGACATGAAGACGATGAAAGAAGCTGAAGCCAGCCTGGGTCTGAACGACGACGAAATCGCTTTTTATGATGCCCTGACCGCTGATGAAATTGTAAAAGAATTCATGGCGGACGATACCCTTAAAAAAATAGCCCATGAACTCACCATTGCCATTCGCAGCAATATCACCATTGACTGGAGTATCCGAAAAAGCGCCCAGGCCAGCATGCGAAAAAT
>JAENWK010000031.1 GCA_016650045.1 Eubacteriaceae bacterium
GTATTATCCACTAAATACTGATTGTTCCCTTCAACACTTATGTTAAATGCACCATTTCGAGTATAGGTTACGGCGTTGGTCTCTTTATTTTGGATGGCAAAAAATCCTTCATCTAAAATGGCGCAGTCTAATGGGGCATCGGTTTTCATCAGGGTTCCCGAGGTAAAATCAATGCCTGTACTCTCAACCTTGGCGCCGCTTCCAGTACCGATCAGCGTTCCGGATCCGCCATTGACATTGCTGTACAATAGGGATGCAAACTCTGTTTTCTGAGGTTTAAAAGCAGTGGTATTAAGATTCGCAATATTATTGGAAATATTATTTAAATAGGTTTGGTTGCTTTTTAAGCCTTGGGCTGCTGTATAATATCCTTTAATCATAATTTCATTTCCTTTCTAAATTAACCGACTTTGCCAACTTGATTGGCGCTGATTTCATTAATCCGATCGTATATTTTTAAAACCTGCGCACAGGATTGAAAATTGTTCTGTCTGGAAATCATCTGACTCATTTCTTCTGTCATATCTGTATTTGATTTTTCAATTGAACCTTGAATGGTGGTAAATGTATTTGCTCCGGCTGCCTGAAAGCCATTTTGAGTCTGGAAAAAACCGGTACCCACTTCTTTAAGGTCGTTTTTATTCGCCACATTTGCGATATAGAGGGACTGCGTTTCGACCCCGTTTTCAAGAATTTTACCATCAAAGCTAAGCGAGAAGTCACTGCTGTTTACCGTCACTGGCTGGCCATTACTGTTTAAAACATTTCCTACTCCAGGAAGAATAAGATTTCCGGTTTCATTAATTTCAAATTGCCCGTTTCTTGTGAGAACCTGACCATAGGCATCACTTTGGACTAGAAAAAAGCCGTCTCCCTGAATGGCCATATCAACATTTCTTCCGGTTTTTTCAAGACTGCCCTGGGAAAAGTCGGTGTATTGTCCACTATTTACCGTCATATAAGAACCTGTTCCAATATTGTTTGCCGCAACATTACTTAACGAGCTTATTCTCGAAAGGAGATATTCTCCGAAACTACTTTGCTGCGTAGCCTGGCTTTTATAACCTGCGGTATTAACATTGGCCACATTATTGGACATAATATTTACTGCCTTTTGCCCAGTCAATATTCCTGCGGCTACTGAATAAAATCCTCTATCCATTTTTCTGCCTCCTGTTTATTCCTATTTAGTAATTTTTCAATCTGGTTTTCATTTTAATAATCGCCTGGGAGTGAATCTGAGATACTCTGGATTCGGTGACCCCTAAAATCTCAGCAATTTCCCTTAATTTCAAATTTTCGTAATAATATAAGGAGACAACAATTCTCTCCTTTTCCTTCAATTGATCAATGGCATCTCCCAGTTCCAATTTTAACTCATCGTACAAAATTTGTGATTCCGGGGATTCGTCTTTTCTTTGATTGGTAATGAGCGGTGACACTTCCATCATTTTTTCATTAATGGCTTCTTCATAGGATAATACAAAGGAATTGTGTCGCTGCTCAAGGATTTTTTGAAGATTTTCAATGGTGATGCCCATTTTTTCGGCTATCTCATTTTCAGTGGGCTCACGTCCATTTTGAACGTATAACTCTCCGAAGGTATCTTCTAATACTTTTGAGAGACTTCGTTGACTTCTGGGTACCCAATCCTGTTTTCGCATAAAGTCAATAATCGACCCGCGAATTTTTAAGGTTGCAAATGTTTCAAATTTATTACCCAGTTCAGAATCAAATTTTTCAACTGCGTTGATCAGGGCGATCATTCCCTGGTTCACCATATCATCAAGCTGTCCAAAGTTATTGTAACTTCCTTTGAATCTCAATACAATTTTTTTGACCAGGCCGGTGTATTGCAGGACTATTTCATTTCTAAGTTCCGTACTCCCGGATTTTTTATACAGTTGCCATTGATCCATGACTTTATCATCACCCTGCGTTTCAGAATTACTCATTTTCCAACCTCCTTTTTTTCAAAGGGATTCAATCCATTTATTTCTCTAATTTTATCATACCAATGACTTGAATCTGAATGTTTGTGTCTATTTCATTAAACGATAGCACCGTCAAATCCGCTAAAAACTGCTCAATTAATCGTTTAAAGTAAATACGAACAATGGGTGAGGTGAGAATAATTGATCGATCAATGATTTCTTTTACCTTTTCAATTTGTTCGGTGACCCTTTCAACAATGTTTTGGACAACCAAAGGATCAATGGCCAAATAGGTACCATGATCGTTTTTCTTGGCTGAATTCAAAATGATGTTTTCTATTTCCTGATCCAGGGTGATCACTTTAATACTGTTGCCATCGGTGTATTTTCTGGTTATGGTTCTTTTTAGTTTTTGTCTCACATATTCGGTCAGCATATCGGTATCTTTAATGGTTAAACCATGATCACCCAATGTTTCTAAAATGCTTTCCATATCGCGGATGGGTATGCCTTCCTTTAACAGATTAATTAAAATTTTCTGAAAATCGGAAATGGATACAATATTTGGAATGACATCCGCCACTATGGCGGGATTGGTTTTGGCGACATTTTCCAGCAATGTGTTAATGTCCTGTCGGCTTAACAGCTCATTAATGTATTTTTTAATGACTTCGGACATATGGGTTACGATCACCGAAAGAGCATCAATGACATTGTAGCCATAGACTTCCGCCATTTCCTTATCATTTTCGGTGATCCATTTTCCTTTGATCCCATAGGCGGGTTCAATGGTTTCGATTCCCTCAATGGGCTCACTGCTATTTCCTGAATCCAAGGCTAAAAAGTAATCGACGAGAACTTCTCCTTTCGCCACTTCTTCGCCTTTTATTTTAATCAGATACTGATTGGGATTAATCATGCCATTATCCCTGAGTCTTACGGTTGGTATGACCACACCCATATCCAAAGCAAACTGTTTTCTGAAAATAACGATTCGATCAATAAAGTTACCTGAGCTTCCTTCATTCACCAGGGGCAGAAGCGAGTATCCGAATTCCATTTCTATGGGTTCAACCCCGATGACACTGTACACATTGTCTATATTACGGTAGAAATCAACCTCGTTATTTTCTTCCGCGACCAACTGACTCATTTGACCCGCGACTGCCAATTCCGCTTTTACTTTTGTTTTTCTTATTAATGTATAACCCAGGAAAACCAGAAAAAGTGATATTGGCAGAATTTGTATGACTGGGGCCCCGGGAATAAAGCACATCATAAAAATGGATATTCCGGCGATAATTAGAACCCTGGGCTGAGAAAGAAACTGTTTGATGACTTCTTCATTTAAGTTACTTTCAGAAACTGCCCGGGTTACGATCATCGCAGTAGCCACTGAAATCATCAGGGCTGGCACCTGATTGACCAGACCATCCCCCACGGTTGCAATGGAATAAACGCTAAGGACTTCGGTAAAGGCCATGCCCCCTTGTACCATACCAATAATGGTTCCCGCGACTAAATTCACAACTGCGATGATAATGGAGGCAATGGCATCACCTTTGACCAGTTTTGTGGCACCATCCATGGATCCGTAAAATTCCGCCTCTCTTTGGATGTTTTCTCTTCTTGCTTTTGCTTCCTCATCGGTAATGACTCCAGCACTGAGATCAGCATCGATGGCCATTTGTTTTCCCGGCATCGCATCTAAGGTAAACCGTGCTGAAACCTCGGAAATTCGTTCCGCCCCTTTTGTGATAACAATAAACTGGACAATAATGATAATAATAAATATGATGAATCCAACAACAGCATTTCCTCCAAGAACGAAATTTCCGAAGGCTGCGATAATTTGCCCAGCATGTCCGCCATTGGATAGAATTAATCGGGTAGATGAGATACCTAATGCCAGCCGAAGCAGTGTTGTGATCAGTAACATTGATGGAAAAATAGGAAATTCCAATGGTCCCCCGATAAACATGGTTGTTAATAAAATCATCAGAGAAATACTGATATTGATGATAAACATAAAATCCAGAAAGAATGGAGGTAAAGGAATAATAATAAGTGCAATCGTTAAAACTACTAATAATACAACGATATTTTGTGTAATTTTCATACTGCCCCTTTATCTTTCTTTTTTTCGCTATAAACCCAGGCAATCAGTTCTGCAACTGCCTGATAAAGTTCTCCGGGAATATAATCGTTGACCTCCGCCATATCGTATAATCCTCTTGCCAGGAGTCTGTTCTCTTTAATAGGAATGTTATTTTTTTCTCCGATTTCGACAATTCGCATGGCTAAATGATCTTTTCCTTTTGCTATAATAATCGGAGCCTGATCTTGTTCAATATCATATTTCAAGGCAATGGCATAATGGGTCGGGTTTCTGACGATGACATCGGCTGTTGGCACCTGTTGCATCATTCTGTTTTGGCTCATTTCACGTTGCTTATTTTTAATTTTGCCCTTAAGCTCGGGATCACCTTCGCTTTGTTTGTATTCATCCTTGACTTCCTGCTTGGTCATTTTCAGTTTTTTCTCATAATCATATTTTTGATAGGCAAAGTCTAAAATGGCGACGCCAGCAAAAATGATGCAAATCTGATTGACCATGCCCATAATTTTTTGAATCATGAAGGATATATCCGTCGACACCCGATTGCTCAATAAATCCGGTGTTAGCGGCAAAACACTCATGATACTTGTATAAATGATCGCTAAAATTAAAACAACTTTGATAATGGATTTTATTAGTTCAACAACGGATTTTAGTGAAAACAAACGTTTAATGCCCTGCATTAAGCTAATTCTGCTGTATTTAAACTTGATGAGATCTCCCGAAATTAGAAAGCCTGTTTGAATACCCACCATTATTATTGCAATGATAGCTAGAACAATAAGAATCGGCATGGCTGAAATAAAAAAAACTATTACTGCCTCTTTGGAGATCTGGACACAGGTCGAAACGGTTAAAGTTTCCAATTCAGCTATTTTAGTCATTTGTCCCAAATAAGAAGTCTTAATTTGTTGGGCAATGAATAATCCCAACTGGCTGACTAAAAAGAATCCAACCAGTAACATAACAACACTGACAACGTCCTTGCTTTGGTAGGCATTCCCCTTTTTTCGCTCGTCTTTTTTCTTTTTCGGGGTCGCTTTTTCTGTTTTATCTGACTCAGCCATTTTTTTCTCCGATTAGTCTCTTTTTTTTAAGTTAAAAATGTCAGTACCTGAGCGATTCTTTCCATCATAATCGAATTGATCATTGTCATATATTTTGCCAATGCGGGAATAATCGTCAGAAGAACTACCAGACCAACGATTATCTTTATTTGTAAATTCACAACAAAGACATTAATGTTTGGAACCAATCTCATTAGGATGCCGACGGCAACTTCGACAATAATTTCAGTCACAACAATGGCCATGGAAAGTTGGACCGCATAGGCCAGAATATAACCAAAGAGTTCAATAAAAAAGACACTTAATCGGGTACTTATGGCCTGGAGACCGATTGGTACCAACTGAAACGATTTAATGACAATGTTTATCAGTGCCAAATGACTGTTGGATAAGAAAAACAGCATAATATACATGGCCGTCATTAAATTCCCGGTGAGTGAAATTTTTGTATTACTGGTAGGATCATACATGGAAGCCATACTCAAGCCCATTTGCATATCGATTATTTCTCCGCCAATATGAAAGATCGATAAAAACATCTGCATAATGAATCCGATGGTTAACCCAACTAGAAATTCTTTGAGCATTGCCAACATCAATTCAATGGTGGTATAGTTGATGACTGAGATGTTTCCAATTTCATAAACAGCATTTAATGCAATGATCAGGGTTAATCCAACTTTTAAAACATTCGGTACACTTTTTCTTCCGAAAATCGGATTGAAGAAGATCATTCCGGACACCCTGCAACATGCAAAGAGAAAAATCATGTATTGATTCATATCAAATGACAACACACCCACCCATTATAAAACTATAAATAATATGCGTTATCATTTTATATTTTTGTCGCGATCAATTCAAAGATCCGAAAAACAAAATCCATCATTTGCTGAAGCATCCAGCCTCCGGTCAAAATAAGTATGAGACCAATGAAAATTAATTTTGGCACAAATGTCATGGTCTGCTCATTAATGGAGGTTGCCGCCTGAAAAATTGAAATGATGAGTCCTACTAAAACACTGACCAGTAGAATTGGCCCGGCAACTTTTAAACCGGTAATAATGGCATCTCTGAAAATATCAATTAAATCCGCTGTACCCAATGATTTCGCCCCTTTCTTTAGTTATAAGTCATGACCAGGGTTTTAACCAAAAGGCCCCAACCATCTACCACTACAAATAGCATTATTTTAAACGGCAACGAAATCATGACCGGCGGAAGCATCATCATTCCCATCGACATTAGGATACTTGCCACAATCATATCCACAATTAAAAATGGAATAAAAAGTAAAAATCCAATGAGAAACGCCCGTTTAAGTTCACTGATGACAAAGGCTGGAACAACAATGGTCATCGGTAAATCCTGGGGTGCGATATTTTGCAAATCGTCCTGGGTATACAAATTAATAAACAGCCCAACATCTTGGGTGGTGGTTTGTTTGAGCATCCAACCCTTTAAGGGAATCGTGGCTGTATCAATAAACTGCTGGGTGTTGATTTCTCCAGCGTTATAGGGCTGTAACGCCGTATTGTTGATTTGTACAAATACCGGTGCCATTACAAAAAATGTAATGGCCAGAGCCAAACCAACTAAAATCTGGTTCGGCGGTGTTTGCTGTAAACCCAATGCACTTCTTAAAAATGAAAGCACAATGATAATTCGTCCGAAACAGGTCATCATCAGCAAAATCGTTGGAACCACTGCGATGAGTGATAAAAGAACAATGATTTTAACGGTATCCGAGCCTTCTCCGGCGATTAAGCTTTCAACTGAAAAATTCGCACCATAAGCTGTTGTTAAGGTAAGATTAAAGAATACCACAATAACGGGTATCATCGCAAACAGCTTAATAAATAATTCTTTTTTTTCATTAAGCATCTTTTTAATTTTTTTCATTTTTGTTTTCTTTTGGAGTGAATTTTTTCAAAACACTTAAAAAGCTTTCTTTTGTCATTTCCGATTTTTTAGGAACAACAATCAGATCATCCAATTGGGTCATTATATCAATATTCTGATCGCTTACCCCAACCATATACTGAATTCCCTGAACATCAATAATGATGATTGATCCTGTTTTACTGACCACAAGTCTTTCCACCACTTTTATATGATTTCCTCCTGTTAAGGATCCCTGTCCCCTTGCGATCCTTTTTACATACCATCGACTTCCATAATAGGTCAGCACAATAACAACCATGGTTCCTATCAGTGCCGAAATCGTAGAAAAAATATCACCACCATTCACTTTAGATGTTCCTCCTACTATTCCCCAAGAACCTTTTTTACTGTTTGGATCAGTCGTTCCGGTTTAAATGGTTTGACAATAAAATCCAAGGCTCCCAATTTAATGGCTTCAATAACCATACCCTCTTGACCCATTGCCGAACACATCACAACTTTTGCCTCAGGTGCCATCTTTTTAATTTCTCGCAAAGCCGCTATTCCATCCATTACCGGCATTGTAATATCCAGCAAAACCATATCCGGTTGAGTTTCGGTGTATTTTGCAATTGCAATTTCACCATTTCCAGCCTCAACAAAATCTATGTAACCACCTTTTTTTAAATTTTCTTTGATCATCATCCGCATAAATGCGGCATCATCAACGATTAAAATTTTCGCCATATTTGATTCCCTCTTTTTTCCCATAATATTTATTAGTTTGATTGTCTAAGGCTAAGATCTTCTTTCACTTTAATAATTTCAGTGATTTTAACACAATAGTTGTCATTAACAACAACAACATCACCTCTGGCAATCAACCGTCCATTGGCGATCACATCGACCTGATCCCCTGCCTGCTTGTCTAATTCCACAAGATTACCAATGGTTAACTCCGCAATATCTTTGATCTTTTTTTGGGTTTTACCTAATTCAACGGTAATTTGAATAGGTACGGACATAATCAGGTCTAAATTATTACTTGTGCTTCTTGGTGCATTAGATTCTTCTCCAAGCTCTTTATAATTATAGGAAGAAACCTGTACCTGCTTTTTCTTTGCAACCATTCTTTCTCTTGGCGCCTGATTGGATTTCTGATCTTTTTTCACAACAGATGCGGATTGAGCGGCCCGTTGAGGTTCTGGTCTTTCCCGCCTTTGGGGTTTTTCGCAGACTTTCTCAATCTCATCCGCATCTGAGTCGTCTTCATCCTCTTCTTCCGGTTCATCCTCTTCTTCCGGTTCTTCCTCTTCTTCCGGTTCTTCCTCTTCTTCCGGTTCTTCCTCTTCTTCCGCACCATTAACGATGCCCATGACGCCCATCGACATTTGAACAATTTCCTTGGCTAACATGGGATCCATGGCACTAATAAATTCACTTTCCAATAAACCCTCAACACTTAAATTAAATTTAATACTGACCAGGCTGTCCCCTTTAAGCGAAAACAGCTCTCTGATATCTTTTGTATTGGCGGCATTCAGAATTTCAGGAGGTGATATATTAACAATTTTTCCCAGGAAAGCTGCCAGCGCTCCAGCAGCGGCACCCATCATCTGATTCATGATTTCCCCAATAGCACTATTGCTTATTTCATCAAATTCGACTGATTCACTGGTTTCCATGTCAAATAAATGCGCCAGAATTTTTTTCATGTCCGATTCTTGTAACAGCAGAACGTTTGATCCATCAATTCCTTCAACATATTTGATTAATACCCCAACAACCGGCTCTAGATTGGTGAATTCAAAATCTTTGACTTTAATTGTCTCAATTCTGGGAGTTGTAATATTTACTTTTTTATTTAGTATGGTCGACATTGCCGTAGCGGCTGTTCCCATACTGATATTCATAACCTCGCCGATGACATCAATTTCCATTTCCGTCAATTTGTTCATTTTTTCCATACTGGTCATCTGTTTGGCTCACTTCCCGCCGCTGATAATTCTTTTATCACAATGGCTTTATTTTTATTAAAGACACCCATTTCGCCTCGAAACCAAGTTTCATCATTAACAACGATATCAACAAAGGAATCGATGGGTTTATTGAGTTTTATAATATCCCCTATTTCCAAATCAAAAATATCCTGGGATAATACTTCCACTTCGCCTAAAAGACCTTTAACCTGGAGTTCCGTTTTTCTGATTTCATCAATGATATTTTTTCTTCTGCTTTCTTCCGCCTGCTGATCTCCTCTTTTGGCGTTTCTTTTATTTTGGGTAATCCTTTTCTTAAATAACATGTCCAAAGTCGTTGCTGGTATACATATGTTGATTTTACCCTGGGTTTCATTGACGGTAATATTCATAACGATGATAACGACATTTTCGTTGGCACTGATTCCCTGTAAAGTTCTGGCATTGGTTTCAATTTTCAGTAAACGCGGCGTGATTTCTAAATAATCAAACCAGACGTTTTTCATGAGATTGACCATTCCTCTTACAAAATAATCCAAAACTCCTATTTCTATTTCTGTATACTCTCTATCACTTTCAAGAGATCGTCCACGGCCTCCCAATAACCGTTCTATACAGCAAAATCCAATCTCCTTTGACATATCCATTAAAACCAGATCTTCGTCGTCGTCACTGCCCTTTATTTCAAAATCAATCATTCCCATCAGTGCGGAATCCGGAAGAGCATTATTATATTCATAATATTGTTGCTCTTCAACTTCAAAAATTTCTATCTGGCTATAGATTTGAAGAATTCCAGTTATGTGGGAAGATAGTACGCGTGCATAGTTTTCATAAATACTAAAAAGCAGTTTAAGTTGTTCTCTGGTAAATAGTTTCGGTCTTCTGAAGTCATATTCTTTAACTCGATTGAAAACACTTGCACTTTGACTCTCTATTTCGTCTTTACCACTTGTTAAACTACTTAAAAGACCGTCAATTTGACTTTGTGAAAGAATTTCCGCCATAATTGTTTCTCCTAATTGTTGTTGTCCTCTTAATTCTGAACCTCTGCTTGAGGTTTTTCATCACTGTATAGCTTATTTAATTCATCCTGAATATCATCATTTTTAGAAATTAAAATTTCGACACGTCTATTCTTTGCCCGATTTTCCTCTGTGTCGTTGGGGGCAATCGATCGATACATGCCATAACCAACTGAAAACAGTTTTGCGGAATCCTTAATATAACCATTATCAAAATATTTCAATACTTCATTGGCACGATCCGTTGATAAATCCCGATCACTAACCTCGGAATCAGCCACAGCGGTATGACCATCAATTCTAATGGATTTTACATTGGGTTCAACAGCTGCCAAAGCTTTACCCATATCACCAAGAATTACTGTTCCGCCAGGTTTGATTTGAGCACTGTCTGGTTCAAAAAAAACGGATGCCGCGAATTTTACAAAAACCTTATCCTTGCCTTTAATAATCTGTACTGATTCTTCCAAGCCATTTTCCTTGGCATACTGGCTTAAATACTGATACAAGTCTTCTAAATCAACAACATCTTCAACAGCAATATCTTGTTGGGGTGATGTGGCTGCATTAGGATCCTGTGTCGATACAGTTGCTTCACCAGCAGGTTTTTCAATGGCAGTGGGGTTAAATATTTTCACCAGCATTTCGTATTTTTTAACATCAATGGTTGACATAGAATATAACAGCACAAAAAAAACGAGAACTAATGTAATCATATCAGCGTAAGTGTTTAACCAGGCATTTTTGTCTATTTGTTTTTTTTTCTTTGGTTGTCTTGCCATAATATACTTCCTTTAGCTTATTCGTTTTCTATGCCTACTTCTTTTTTAGTTTTTACCTTAGCTTTCGATTTAACCTTTGTTTTTTTACCATTTTCCCCAGTCGCTTTTTGAGTTTGTTTGTCATCCAATAAGTTCAGAAGTTTTTTCCTAATATATTTTGGGTTTTCCCCTTCTTTTATGCAAACAACACCCTCAATGATTATTTCTTTAATCAGAATCTCACTTTCCTGGGCAATTTCAATTTTATTGGACATTGGTGTAAAAACACAATTTGCCAGAACCGAACCATAAAAAGTGGTAATCAACGCGACCGACATATCTGCTCCTAAATTTCCAGCTCCGCCATCTAAACTCATGGATTTCAACATATTAACAAGACCAATCAGGGTCCCAATCATACCAAATGCCGGTCCGATTGCCGCACCCATATTATATAGTTTTCGCTCTTCTTCATTACGCTTTTCGATATAAGACAACTTTTGGTCAAACCAAACCCTTAATTTGTCAGGTTCAATAGCATCCACAATAAGAAGAACGCTTTCCTTTAGAAAGTCGTCTTTAAAATCTTTAGCCCTATCTTCTAAAGCTAATAGTCCCTTACGTCTGGCTTCGTTGGATAGTTCTGTCAATATTTCCACATATTCAAAAGGATCTTTCTTGTCTTTTTTAAAAATCATCTTGAAATGTTTTGGAATATTCTTGAAGTATTTTAATGGGAATGATGACAATAATACAAGGAAGGTTCCTCCGATGGTAATAAAAATACTGGCACCGTTAATAAAATTTGAAAGCGTTCCAAAGTTAAATCCTGCATCGCCAAAAGATATTCCAAAGATGATTGCTGCGAATACGCCTACATACCCTATTATTGTTGTTATTTCCATATGCGTAACCTCCCGTCAGCTTGTATGTTTTTTTATATAATGAAAATATTTTTTTTGAAGGCAACGACCTTTGACAGAACCTCTGAAGCCCTTTCCTCGACAACATAATAATTGCCGTTAAGGAGCCGTATGGTTGTATCCGGTTTTTCCTCAATGGTTTCGATTAATTCACAATTCAAGATGAATTTCTCGTCATGATTCTTATTTAATTTTGTCAATTCTATCATTTCGTCACCTCCTGGTTGAATTAAAATATAAAATTACCTATCGTTTCAGATTGATTAACTCTTCAAGAATAGTATCTGATACCGTAATCATTCTTGAATTTGCCTGAAAACCTCTTTGGGCGATAATCATATCGGTAAACTCTTTGGACAAATCCACATTTGACATTTCAAGCGCGCCAGAACGAATCGTTCCGGTTGCGGCGGTTCCAGGGGTTGATAGAATCGGCTCTCCCGAATTTCTTGATTGAATACTATATCCACTGCCATCCTGGCTCAAACCATCCACATTGTCAAATTTAGTCACTGCCAGAAAACCGATTATTTTCGGTGTCCCGGTATCGTCGATTCCGGTTATTTCCCCAGAAGAGCCAATGGTAATACCGGAAAATTGTGCAAGTGTAGCCGGAATAGTTGCAGGTATAGCATCAGGGATTTTAATATTGATCAAGTCTTTAGTTGGATCTGCTACAAGTGGAGTCGCGGCAGGATCAATAGAGTCAAATCCTTGAATAAAACTGCCATTGGCATCTGTTAAATTCCCGGTGGCATCAAATTTTAGATTCCCAACCCGGGTATATTTATCCATGCCATCATTCCCCTTAACAGGAAGATAACCTTCGCCATTAATGTAGACATCCAATGCCCGTCCTGTATCGGCTCCTCCGGACATAGTGTTAATCACGTCAATGGAACCAACCTTGGCTCCATATCCCAATTGATTCGAATTGATACCTCCTGAAGTGGCGGTTGATGCAGATGCGCCTTGAAGGGTTTGGTAGAAAGCATCACTGAAGGTCACTCGACTTGATTTGAATCCATAAGTATTGACGTTGGCAATATTATTACCAATCACATTTAATTTGGTTTGATGGGCTGACATTCCTGAAATCCCCGAATACATAGCTATTAACATTTTTTTATCCTTTCTGTGCCGTTCGTGGAACTTATCTGTCGTTCAAAGTTCCGATAGTTTCCTCATTGAGGTCCAACTACAAAAATACGGCACCATCAATATCATTGAATAGTTTATTTTTCATTTCATTTTTATCCACTACTGTAATCACGCACTTATTTGTGGCATTTACTATAAATGCTGAATCGTCGATCATAATAAGTGCATTATCGATTCCTTTTTTTTTGGCTTCATCACAGGCATTACCCAGTTTTTCCAAATCACTGTCACTGACCTCAATGTTTCGCTGTTCTTTTCTGATATTCGCATGCTTTGAAAAAGTTACGGTATTCTTAAATTCATGACTTAGTAGTTCCTGAAAAGAATCGGTTGTTTTTTTTACCTCTTTATCTGTGTGGGTCTGATTCATTGCGGTGATTATTTCTGTTTGTCTGCTGATCGCATTGATTAATGAGTGATGATTCCCAATAATTGGGTTAGCCATATTACCACCTTTGATTTCTTAAAATCTATTTCATGCAACTGTTAAACTTTCTTTTTCCTTGTTCACTTCCATAATACTGCTGATGGGATATTTTACGCCATTGACTAAAATTTCAGCATCGCCATTATACAAGTTCACACCATCCACGGTTCCGGTAATGGTGTTGATTGAACCATCATCTTTTGTTTGTGCCAATGTGACTTCTTTTCCGATTAAACTGACACTGTAACTTGTTTTTGAAGCCTCGCTTAAATCAGCAAGTGCCTGAACCATTGAAAACTGTGCCATCTGAGATGTATATTCGGTACTGTCAACAGGATTATTCATATCCTGGTTTTGAAGCTGTGCCACCATTAATTTAAAAAAATCATCCATTGCCAACGTACTGTTACTTGTTTTTGCTGTACTGTTGGTTGTGGCAGCACTTTGGGTACTGTTAATTGCATCTATTACCATGTTATTTCCTCCCCTATATTAAAACATTTATTTTGTGATATCTGGGTGGTCGACTCTGTTCATTTCCAGGAATACCCATGACCAATTCCTGATCATCATCCGGATTTGTGTTTTTTGTCAAGTTGTTTTGTTCCCTATAATTTTCTCTTGCAAGTGCATGCTTTTGACTTTGGGTAAAATCCATTCCCATATTCATCATCAATGCTTTACTGTCACTTCCATTACTGTTTTGTGTTTGATTATTTAGGTTAACACTTTCGACATGAACATTTTGAAGCGCCAGGCCTTTAATTAATTTATCAATTTGCCCCAGCAATAATGCCTGGGTATCCTTGCTGAATGCTGTAATATCAATGATCAATTTTCCCTGGTCAAATTTTAATTGAACATCAATTTCCCCTAAATTTTCAGGATTGAGCTTCATTTGAAATGTGATTGGTTTATTCTTATCAAGCTGCGACATAATTTGCTGTTCAATCTGTCCCGCCACTGCGACATTATCAACGGTCTGAAGCACAGTATTTTTCGTCGGAAGAATACTATTTAACGGAATTTCTTCCATTCCCTTTTGGATTGATCCATTTTGGTCTTCTGTATCGATGGTTTGCTTTTCTGTCCCTGGGTTTTCCAGTAAAGATCCATCGACTTCTCCAAGGATTGGCTCAGTAGATTTTAAGGGTTTTTCAGTCTGTGCAACCTCGAATGACCCTTCTGATCCCATGGTTTTCGGTACTGCTTCTGTGTTTTCTGAAACAGTCGGATTGACCTTACCCTGAATTGGCTCCAATGATTCTCGGGAATTTTCAGTCTGTATCACCTCGAATGACCCTTCCGCTCCCAAAACTTTCGGTACCACTTCTGTGTTTTCTGACAAATCCGGGTTGACGTTTCCCAGAATTGACTCTAACGATTCCTGGGATTTTGTCAGTTCCAAGTTGTTGTCACCTTGAGAAACAAAGCTCTTGAAGGTTTGACCGGTTTCTTCCTGCCCTTCCAATAATTGACCGACCTGGGAAGAATTCGTTGTATTTGCAACTAACTGATTCTCCGGTGCACTGACATCACCGATCCCAATATTCAGGTCATTATTTCCAACAACCAATTGAACATTTTCTTCATTGGCGGTTATTGGTGTCGAAACTAATTGTGGAGAACTTTGAAAATAACTCATTCCGCCATTTTGAATTAATGGATTAACTTTGTCTTTGTTGTTCTCTTCAACAGCGAGCTTATTAATTTCCTGGAAGGGTTCCAACAACAAACCTTCCTTAAAAGGATCACTGTTATTGTCTTTGTTTTCTGCCCCTGATATTTGTTCATTGGGCAAAGAATTTTGGAGATCTTCAACACTGGCAATTGGTTTTTCCACTGCCGGTTGATTTTTTGCATTCTTTGTCTGAGTAAGTAAGTCCTTAAACCTGGTATTTCCTTCTTTTAAACCTTTAAGCTCCAACATACTGCTTTTTATTCCTGACGCAGCCGTTAATCCGTCATTCGACGAATTAAACTTTGGATGAAACTCTAAATTCATTACATCACCACCTTCTATTAAAATTTTCAAGCACTCCTTTTTGAGCTCAAAAAAACAAGGAGTCCATCTGTTAAATACTTCAACCTTTATATCAACAATCATCATGTCCGGTAGCATTTGACGATGGTTTTCAACAGCAAAATAAGATGATTGCCGCTACCATTTTACTGTTTCAATGCGATATTATATGACCATAAATTTAGCACCTGTTCGCATTACATATTATTCTATTGAGTGAATGTAACTTTATTTAGATTATATTTTTTCTCAAATAAAAAAAACAACGAAATTAACGTTGCATCAAAGAGATCAGTAGTATCCATCATTTGCAACTGGCTGTCATATAAAAAAAATTACTTAGACCCTCTAGTTTTGCGCCCTTGCTTTTAAGTAAGTATGCCTAATATTTAATTAATTTCATAGTATTCTATAATCGCAAATCTGTCAATATAAAAAAACCTGATAAGTACACAATTATTAAAAATAACGTTATTTTCCCATTATCTTTAAGAATTTATTTTTTATAATTGATTTCAACTAAAATTTTTCAACTATTATTATCTAAGCATCATTCCAGGGACATCACTTCTGGTCGGCGCATGATATTCCTTTGTTTCTCAAAAGTCGAATTCAAGTAATAATAATTTTTTCTTGACATTTCTTGTCATTTTTGATATCTTTAACTTAATTTGAAAATAAATAAAAGCGTTGAAAAAAGAATAAATCATTGGGTCAATGGTTCAAGCGAGCAGATAGTCGGTGTAAGGTCTGTACTAATACCCTATGAATGGAACTTTTGGAGCTGCAGGCACTGTACCAACACTACGGTGTTTGACGTGAAACTCGTTAAAGAATAAGGTGGTTTGTCATTGACAAACAACTTGGGTGGAACCGCGGAGCAAACCGTCCCTTGTAAATTACAAGGGACGGTTTTATTTTTAATATTTTTTAGTCCATAGGAGGAAACACATGTCACAATTTACCATGGCTGAAATTGTCAGTCTCGCTAAAATGAGGGGAATTATTTTCCCTGGTTCAGAAATTTATGATGGTCTTGCCAATACCTGGGATTACGGTCCACTGGGTGTTGAAATGAAAAACAACGTAAAAAAAGCCTGGTGGAAAAAATTCGTCCAGGAATCACCCTATAATGTGGGTTTGGATGCGGCTATTCTGATGAACCCTAAAACCTGGGTTGCTTCAGGCCATGTTGGGGGATTTAATGATCCTCTGATGGATTGCAAAGCCTGTAATTCTCGTTTTCGGGCAGACAAACTGATTGCAGACTACTATTTTGAAAAAGGTGAAGATGTTATTATTGACGCCTGGTCCAATGAACAAATGATGGCCTTTATTCTTGAAAACAATATTGTGTGTCCGGATTGCGGAAAAATGGACTATACGGATATCCGTCAATTTAATCTGATGTTTAAAACCTTTCAAGGGGTTAACGAAGATACCGCCAGTGAAATTTTTTTAAGGCCGGAAACTGCCCAGGGCATTTTTGTTAACTTTAAAAACGTTCAGAGAACCACCCGTAAAAAAATACCTTTTGGGATTGCCCAGGTTGGTAAGTCCTTTAGAAATGAAATTACCCCAGGGAACTTTACTTTTAGAACCCGTGAGTTTGAACAAATGGAGCTTGAATTTTTCTGTGCCCCCGGCACTGATATGGAATGGTTTGATTACTGGAAAGCTTTCTGTAAAAAGTGGTTATTTGATTTGGGGATGAAAGATGAAAATATTCGTTTCCGAGATCATGAAAAGGAAGAACTGTCACACTATAGTAATGCCACCACCGATGTTGAATTTCGTTTTCCATTTGGTTGGGGCGAACTCTGGGGAATTGCTGATCGAACAGACTTTGACCTGACCCAGCATCAAAATTATTCGACCAAGGATATGAAATACACAGATCCTGTGACCAATGAAAAATATATTCCTTATTGTATTGAACCCTCGCTGGGGGCTGATCGTGTATTTCTTGCCTTCCTTGTTAACTCTATGGAAAAAGAAGTGATTGAAAATGGTGATAAAACCGAAGAACGACATGTTATGAAAATTCATCCTTTTCTTTCTGCCTATAAAGCCGCTGTTTTACCGTTGTCTAAAAAGCTTAGTGAAGAAGCCATGAAGGTTTATCAGTTGTTAGCGAAAAACTTTATGATTGAATATGATGAAACAGGAAGTATTGGAAAGCGTTACCGTCGCCAGGATGAAATTGGCACACCTTTCTGTGTTACTGTGGATTTTGATACTTTAGATGACCAATGTGTGACTTTAAGAGA
>JAENWK010000040.1 GCA_016650045.1 Eubacteriaceae bacterium
TAAAATAACCTTTCTGATTGTCCTACCTCTTTCTAAATATATCTGATACATATTTTCTGAGGTTACATCATACACTAAATTTCGATTTTGGGACATAATCAAAAGTGGTACACTAGGACATTATCATAAATGGTTCATAAGTATTAAGTTAAAAAACAACGGGGTCTTGACTTTAATTATAAGGTATTATATAATCGCACCAGATAAATACGAACACAAAATGGGGTACACCACCGAAAGGGTGTCGATCTCGTTTTGTGTTTTTTTTGTTGAATTTTTGAAAGGAAATAGAAGGATGAAAGTGAATGGAAAGGAAAATCCAATAAATATCAATCAAAATTTATTGGATTTTTTAGAAAGTAATCAGTATGATATCACGAAAATTGCGGTAGAACGTAATGGACAAATCATACCGAAATTAATGTATCACCAGGTTAACCTTAACGATGATGATGCATTGGAGATTGTCAGTTTTGTAGGAGGCGGTTGAAATGGAAATCATCATCAATGGAAAAAAATTCGAGCTGGAGTGCAAAACAGCATTTGAAGTGAGAGAATACATAGGTCAGCATGAGGATATTGTCATTTTAAATGGCTTTCAAATTGAAGAAAACGCTGAACTCAAAGAAAGAGATCAGTTAACGATTATCAGAAAAGGCATTATACCGAAAAGAGAAGAGCTTGAAAGCATGATGATGTCCCGGCACACCCCTTATGTCCATGAAAAATTGAAAAAGGGAAAAGTCGCCATTGCCGGATTAGGTGGTCTTGGATCAAATATTGCCATTATGTTAGCAAGAATCGGGGTGGGTCAGTTGCTGCTTGTGGATTTTGATGTTGTTGAACCCAGTAATTTAAATCGCCAGAGTTATTACATCAGTCATTTAGGCATGCCAAAGACCGAGGCTTTGAAAAAACAAATCATGGAGATCAATCCATTTATCAAAGTGGACACTCAAAGAATCAGAGTTACAGAAGAAAATGTTAAAGAACTATTTTATGGATTTGACATTATTTGTGAAGCCTTTGATAAACCGGAGGCAAAATCCATGCTGGTGAATAATGCATTAGAGGAACTGCCAGACATTAAAGTTGTCTCAGCTTCCGGGATGGCAGGCTATGAAAGTGCCAATCTTATTAAAACGCGCAGACCCATGAAAAATTTATATGTTTGCGGAGATTTTGAAAACGGTGCTAAAGTGGGAAGAGGCTTGATGGCGCCAAGGGTGCAAATTTGTGCGGGTCATCAGGCAAATATGATTTTACGGTTGTTATTGGGAATAGAAGAAATTTAAGGAGATAAAAATGAATGATCAATTGGTAATAGGAAAACACTCGTTTAAATCCCGATTTATTTTGGGCTCTGGTAAGTTTTCATTGGAAATCATGAAAGCTGTTGTCGAAAATGGCGGAGCGGAAATCATCACCCTGGCACTCCGGCGGGCAAATCTGGGAGGTGAAGAAAACATTTTAGATCACATACCTAAAAACGTTACTTTGCTGCCAAACACATCAGGAGCAAGAACCGCAGCAGAAGCGGTAAGAATTGCACGGTTGGGAAGAGAAATTCACTGTGGCAATTTTGTGAAAGTGGAAGTTATCAGGGATTCGAAATATCTGATGCCTGACAATTATGAAACCATAAAGGCAACGGAAATCCTTGCAAAAGACGGATTTGTCGTTTTGCCATACATGTATCCGGATTTAAATGTGGCAAGATCCCTGGTGGATGCCGGGGCAGCAGCGGTCATGCCACTGGCCTCTCCCATTGGAAGTAACAGAGGTTTAAGCACCAAAGATTTTATTCAAATTTTAGTGGATGAAATTGACCTGCCTATCATTGTCGATGCAGGAATCGGCCGACCATCACAAGCCTGTGAAGCCATGGAAATGGGTGTGGATGCAGTGATGTGCAATACAGCGGTAGCCACCGCAAAAAACATTCCACTCATGGCAAAAGCTTTTGGACAGGCTATTGAGGCTGGGCGAAACGCTTATCTTGCAGGGCTTGGTCGGATACTAAATGATGCCGCTGAGGCATCCAGTCCTTTAACGGGATTTTTGGAGGATTAATGATGACAAGGAAGCGAACAAACCCTATGGAATACAGGGAAGGTATGGAAATCATTGATTCGGATATGATGGAAAAAATATTGGAAATGTTGGGAAACTATGATTATCAAAAATATACGGATGAGGATGTCAAACTGGCCCTATTAAAAGAACATCTTTCAATCGATGATTTTGGAGCCATCCTATCACCTGCAGCCATGCCATATTTAGAGAATATGGCAAAAAAAGCTGTTTCTGAGACAAGAAACCATTTTGGAAATGGTGTTTCTCTCTTTACGCCCTTGTATATTTCAAATTATTGTGAAAACCATTGTATCTATTGTGGCTTTAACTGCAAAAATAAAATTCGTCGGGGAAAACTTTCTGTTGAAGAAATGGAGATAGAGCTTAAAGCCATTGCAAAAACCGGTTTGAAAGAGATTTTAATTTTAACCGGAGAATCACGTCATCAGTCCGGGGTTTCGTATATAGGTGAAGCCGTTAAATTAGCGGGAAAATATTTTTCAACCATCGGTATCGAAATCTATCCCTTAAATTCGGATGAGTATGCGTATCTTCATGAATGTGGAGCAGATTTTGTTTCGGTTTATCAGGAAACCTACAATATCAATAAATATGAACAGGTTCACTTGAGTGGATCAAAGAGGGTTTTTCCCTATCGGTTTTATTCTCAGGAGCGTGCTCTGCTGGGTGGTATGCGTGGCGTTTCTTTTGGGTCTCTTCTGGGACTTGATGACTTTAGAAAAGATGCTTTTGCCGCAGGGTTACATGCGTTTTTGATACAACAAAAATATCCCCATGCAGAGATTGGCTTTTCAACACCACGACTCAGGCCCTTTATTAATAATGCGGATAACAACCCCAATGATGTTCATGAAAAACAGCTTTTACAAGTAATGCTTGCTTACCGATTATTTATGCCATATGCAGGCATTACCATATCAACCCGGGAAAGAGCGGGTTTTCGGGATAATGTCATTGGAATGGTGGCAACAAAAATTTCAGGAGGTGTGAGTGTTGGCATTGGTGGCCATAACCTGGAAGAGAAGGGCGATGAACAATTTGAAATTTCTGATCCCCGAAGTGTTTCTGAAGTACATCAGATGATTATAACCAAGGGGTTACAACCTGTCTATTCTGATTATATCAGGGTCTAGAAATTGAGTATTATTGAGAAAAAATGAATGAAGGGATGAGAGAAGCCAATGCTTATTTGTGTAACCAATCAGAAACTTTGTAATGATGACTTTCTAAATCGAATCCACCTCATTGCTCAGGGAAAACCACAGGCCATCATGTTAAGAGAAAAAGAATTAAGCATGACAGACTATGAAATGTTGGCTATAAAAGTTAATAAAATCTGCGCTCAAAACGAAGTATCCTTAATTATCAATCAAAACGTTGAAACCGCATTAAAAATGAACCTTGAAAATGTCCAACTATCCATGGATGATTTAAGAAAATCTGAAAAAGAAATAAGAGAATTTGAACAGATTGGTGCTTCAGTTCACTCAGTGAATGACGCAAAAGAAGCTGAAAAATTAGGAGCCACTTATTTGATAGCAGGACATATCTTTCCAACGGATTGTAAAAAAGGAATTGCCCCAAGAGGACTATCTTTCTTAAAAGAAGTGTGTGATTCCGTTAAAATACCGGTGTTTGCTATTGGTGGAATCACTAAAGACAAGCTTGAAAATGTTTTAAATACAGGAGCCAAAGGCGTGTGTATCATGAGTGAAGCAATGACTTGTTTAAAGCCCATTGAGCTTGCCGGTGACTATAGAATTTTAAAAAAGGAACTAATCTTGGAAACAAAAAAATAAAAAAATAAAACTTAATAAAAACTGGAATATGAGCATCAATTGTTTATAGAATTATTAAATTAAACTCTTTACTTTCAATTAATTTAGTGATAAGCTAAAAAAAATTAAATATTGTAATTACGCTTGGGGTGCCGAAAGGCTGAGAGAAAACGACGTTTTTAACCCATTGAACCTGATATGGTTAACACCATCGTAGGGAAGACATTAATTCTAAACAAATTATTTGACTCGCCCATATTGGTGCGGGTCTTTTATTTTGCCTTGATTAAACAAAATAAAAGCAGGTTCAATAATTATAATTTTAATGCAAATAAATATGAACAGGAGAATAAAATGAATTACACCACCCAAATGGATGCAGCACGAAAAGGTATTATGACACCGGAAATAGAGCAGGCAGCGGCCTCAGATGCGTTAAGTCCACAGGAACTGATGGAGCAGGTGGCAGCAGGTACCGCAGTGATTCCAGCCAATAAGAATCACAAGAATTTAAAACCAACTGCCATCGGCAAGGGATTGACAACTAAAATAAATGTGAATCTCGGGATTTCAGAAGACTGCTGCAATTTCGACAATGAGATTGAGAAAGTAAAAACCGCAGTGAGTATGAAAGCGGATGCAATTATGGACTTAAGCTGCTTTGGTAAAACACGGGAATTTAGAAAGTTAGTTATTGAAACATCTCCAGCCATGCTTGGAACAGTACCGATTTATGATGCCATTGGCTTTTATGATAAAAATTTGATGGATATTACCGCAGCAGAATTTTTAAAGATTGTGGAAATTCAGGCACAGGATGGCGTGGATTTCATGACAATTCATCCTGGGATCAATCGTGAAACTGCACGCCGATTTAAAAAGACAGGAAGATTAACAAATATCGTATCCCGTGGTGGTTCTTTGCTTTTTGCCTGGATGGAACTGACGGGAAATGAAAACCCATTTTATGAGTACTATGACAAAATTCTCGATATATTTGAAAAATATGATGTAACGGTAAGTCTTGGAGATGCCTGTCGTCCAGGGTGTATCAATGATGCCACCGATGCCGTTCAAATTGAAGAGCTCATCGTCCTTGGTGAACTGACAAAACGCGCCTGGGAGAGAAATGTTCAAGTGATGATTGAAGGCCCGGGGCACATGGCACTTAATGAGATTGCAGCCAATATGCTGCTGATGAAGAAGCTTTGTCATGGAGCACCGCTTTATGTATTGGGACCTCTCACCACTGATATAGCACCGGGTTACGATCACATCACAAGTGCCATCGGTGGTGCTTTGGCGGCAGCCAGCGGAGCGGATTTTCTTTGCTACGTCACCCCTGCAGAACATTTGCGTTTACCGGATATGGATGATATGAAAGAAGGCATTATTGCTGCAAGGATTGCCGCTCATAGTGGGGATATCGCCAAGGGGATCAAGGGTGCGACGGATATTGACTATAAAATGAGTACTGCTCGTAAAAACCTTGATTGGGAAGGCATGTTTAGTCTTGCTATAGACCCAATAAAGCCACGTCAGTATCGTGAAAGCTCACAACCGGAACATGAGGATAGCTGTACTATGTGCGGAAAGTTATGCGCGGTGCGTACCATGAATAGCGTGTTGAGCGGTAAAAAGGTTGACTTAAAGTGAGTCGATTTTAATAAAAAATACAATCAAAAATATAATAAAAACGACTAAAGAAATTGTTTAGTCGTTTTTATTTTTGTCTGGAAATTATGTCATCTCAGAAAACGATATGGATAAATGCTGTCAGATGGAAGAATATTTTGTTGCTTAGTCGCTGAATATTGATTTTAAATATAGGGATTAGAAAGTATGAGAAAAGGACGATAAGGATTAGTAAAACTTAAAAAGGTTGGATAAATATAATAATTCAACCATCTCTCGGGAGGATGAATGAAACCGTTTAAAATGTTACAATACACAATATTGATCAAACAAATTTAGGAGGCGAAATATTGAAGAAGCAGTAGGAAAGATCAATAATAGAGCTACAATTTTTAGCTATGGTATTGCAGAGCCAATGGCGTATATGGATCAATTCCATTTATTGAAAGATAGAGGAGTAGTGGGAGGAAATCAATAGTGGAATCAATGTTACATTGTTTACTAAATGAATAGTAAAGGAGAAACACAATGAAACAAATAGACTTATCCGGGCAAGTTGCGTTAGTAACAGGTGGAGCTGGAGACATCGGAATAGGTATAGTAATGTGCTTGGCTGAATGTGGCGCAGATGTTGCAGTTACAGATTTGAATTTGGAAATGGCTAAAGTGAAAGTTAAAGAAATATCTGAAAAATATGGTGTTAAGATAAAAGCATATAAGCTGGATATATCGATAGAAGAGGAAGTAAAGAGCGTATTTGCTGAAATTAACAAAGATTTTTCTGGTATTGATATTCTAGTTAACGGCGCAGGTTTTGCAAGTGAGGGTAAAAACTATTATGAAACATCTATGGAGATTGCCCGCAAGACAGTTGACATAAACATTCATGGTACAGGTATGTGCATAAAAGCAGCACTTGACTACATGTTACCCAAGCAGTCCGGAAAAATCGTAAACATCGCTTCTATCGCAGGTAGATGCGGTACAGCCGGTACAGCTAATTATTCTATCACAAAGGCTGCTGTTATCGCTATGACACAGTCTGTTGCAAATGCACATGCAAAGGAAGGTATCAGAGTAAACGGCGTATGCCCCGGATATATCTTTACAAACATGTGGAAGCACGGAGTTGAAAAATACAGCAAAATGCTCAATAAGACACCAGAAGAAACGTGGAAAATTATGGCGTTAGATCATATAGCTACAGGTAGAGCACAGGACGTTGAAGACGTCGGTAATGCAGTTGTATTCCTGGCTTCAGATCTGGCTAAGAACATAACCGGCCAGAGCTTAAATGTCTGTGGCGGTACAAAATTTAATTAAGGAGATAAAATAATGGCAAAATTAAATGGTGGACAACTTTTCGCAAAAGCTTTAAAAAAGGAAGGGGTGGAATGTGTATTCACGCTGGCTGGCGGTCACATTATGCCTATCCTTTATGGCTGTAGAGAAGAAGGTATAGACGTTATAGACGTAAGACATGAGTGCTCGGGTGGATACGGTGCAGATGCATATGCAAAAGTTACTGGTAGACCTGGCGTTCTCATCACAACAGCTGGACCTGGTATCACAAACGCTACTACAGCAATGGCAGAAGCATCTGAGACAGGTATTCCTGTGATCCATATTGGTGGGGGCTCTCCGCTTGGCGAAAATGAAACGGGTCCTCTCCAAAACGTTGCAAGTTTTGAATGCATGAGTGTATTCTGCAAGTGGGCACGTAAAATTTATAATGCAAACAGAATTCCAGAATACGTATCGATGGCGTTTAGAAACGCTTTAGATGGGACACCTGGTCCTGTATATCTTGAAATTCCCGCTGACGTTTTATTTGGCTCTTTTGAGGAAGAAGAAATTTACTGGCCGAGAGATTACAGAGCGACAGAGCATGGATTTGGCGCTTCTCATCTAATTGAAAAAGCTGCAGATGCTCTTATTAATGCTAAGAAGCCTGTTATGATTCTAGGTGAAGCTGCAAGATTTTCTGCGGAATATGCAGAAGCAGTTGAGGAATTGGCTAACTATCTTAAGATCCCTACATTCGCAATGATAACTTCAAGAGGTACATTTGCTGACGAAAGCAAGAACGAACTTTTCACAATTGGAGACGGTGGTATGGCTGCAGCTGATGTAGTACTCGAGCTTAGCGTCGATCACAGCTACAAGATTGGTAAGGGTAAAGCTCCAAAAATTAATGGTAGTGCATACCGAATTATGGTTCATCCTGACAGCAAGAAGATTGGCTACAATGCACCGGCTGACATTGCTATAGTTGCAGGAGCAAGTGCAGCTGCAAAGCAGATTCTTGAGATTGTAAAGTCCAAAACACAACCTGTTACAAAAATGGCATGGGTGGAAGAGGCTAAAGCGAACACCCAGAAAATGAAGGCTCCATATCTTGAAGCAGCAAAATCTGATATACACCCGGTTCACCCTGGCAGAATTGCTGCAGAGGTTGCGAAGTTCATAAATGAAGAAGCACAGGAGTGGCATATTGTAATCGATGGTGGTGACTCCGCAAGCTGGATGGATGCAAACGCAGTTGCAAGATATCCTGGTCAGGTTATAAGATACGGCCCTCTAGGAACAATAGGTGTAGGTCCTGGCTTCTCTATGGGAGCATGGGCAGGGGATAAAAATCCAGTGCTGTATTACACTGGAGACGGCAGCTTTGGCTTCTATTCAATGGAATTCGATACTTTTGTGCGTCACGGAATACCTGTAGTATGTGTAATCAGCAATGATTCCTCCTGGGGTATGATAAAGCTGTCTGAAGGAGTTAAGAGAGCTGACTATATTAAAGAACACGGTCATCTTGCAACAACACTGGCTGAAATGCGTGCTTATGAAAAACTGCCCGAAGTATGGGGCGGCATTGGCATCAGAGTTACTAAGGTAGAGGATATCATTCCTGCTATCCGTAAGGTTAGAGATTCTGGTCTTCCCGGAGTTGTAAATGTTGAATGTGATCAAATTGAGATGTCTCCTCCGACCGAAGCATTCTCGGGTGTTAAGAAGTAAAATACTAATATAATTATACGTTCAGCAGGCTATTTAGCACTGCTGAACATTTTAAAAAGGGAGGTATATACTTATGAGAGCATGTATATTAGAAGACGTAAGCAAGCTAGTTGTAAAAGAATTTGACATGCCTGAGCGAATTGACGAGGATGATGTTTTGATAAAAGTAAGTAGAGTTGGTATTTGTGGTTCTGATATTCATATGTGGGACAACGAAAAAAAGATTGGACTTATCATGGGACATGAGTTTTGCGGAACGGTAGTTGATCCTGGAACGAGTGACTTTAATGTTGGAGAAAGAGTTGTTGTTGTTCCAAAAGGACCAAGAGGCTATAATTCTACACCAGGCGTAGTTGCTCAAGGTGGATATGCTGAATATTTCTCTGCTTCAGCAGCATACCTAAGAAGAATTCCCAACACGATTTCAGATGATGAAGCAAATATGATAGAGCCAACAGCAATTGCATACAATGCACTGCTCAAGGCAAATATTAAGTACGGTGATAAGGTGCTGGTTACAGGAACGGGTATCATAGGTCACCTGTGTGCTGAATGGGCAAAAGTTATGGGCGCTACCTATATTGCTATGACAGAAGTCAATGATAATAGATTAGTAAAAGCAAAAGAACTTGGTATTGCAGATGAGATTTTTGATGCTAGAAATCCTGAAATTGCGCAGCAACTTCAGACTGCTTCTAATGGAGGGTTTGATAAGGTTATCGAATGTACTGCAGTTCCAGTATCGGTTAATATGAGCTTGGATGTCCTGAAAGAAATGGGAATATTGATCTTTGTAGGTGTTTCATATAAACAGGTACCAATTGATGCGCTTAAATTGATTATGAAGAACATAACAATCATTGGTACTTTTGGTTCGTCTATAGTATTTGATAAGGTTATTGAACTTCTCGCTAGGAAACCATTTGACCTTACTAAATATATAACAAAGCGTATTGGGCTGGATGAAATTCAGGAGTGCTTTGAGGAGCTGCACGGTGGAGAGAGCGACCATATTAAAATAGTCATTACTCCCTGATATTATGGGGCTTAATGGTAGATTTCTTGAGTTTTCGTATTTTGCGTCGTGAAGCGACGCTTTTACGATAATTCAAGTAATTTTTACAGTTAATAGTTACATGAAAACTTTTATCTTAACAAATCGCAAAAAAACAGTTCACTAAATAAGCCTTTTAAAAATGCGACTATTTAGTTTTATGTATTTCCTGGATTCTGCGGCAACAAATTGAAAAGCATCCTTAAAGCCATAGTAGATATGAGTATTCTTTGAAGCTAATAAAAAATGCACGTGGAATTTAGGTTAACAAATAAAATAATATCAGGAGGCTTATTATTATGAAAGAAATTTTTAACAGAAGAAGCATCCGTAAATTTACAAACCAGGAAATCAAGCCGGAAAAAATCGACAAGCTGCTCCGTGCGGCTATGCAGGCTCCATCAGCAGCCAATCAGCAGCCATGGGAATTCATCGTCGTACAGGATAAGGAACGATTGGCACAGATCGCAGACACTTCTCCTTACTCAAAACCGGTGGCAGTGTCAGCCGTAACTTTCGTTTTGCTGGGCGATGAAAGCAGGATGAAAGTTCCAGCCGACTGGGAACATGATATGAGCGCGGCTGCCGAGAACATGTTGCTGGAAGCTGTCTACCTAGGCCTTGGCGGGGTCTGGTTTGGCATAGCGACAAGAGATCTTGTCATAGAAAATATCCGTCAGCTGTTTGAGCTTCCAAAGAATATCCAACCCTTTGCTTTGATTTCTGTTGGTTATCCGGATGGGCAAGAAAACGAATTTGTAGACCGTTATCAGGCAGAACGTGTTCATTATGAGAAATGGTGATAAGCGTGATTGAAAGGAAGAATTTATTATGATTAAAGTAGTGGCTAAAAATAACATTAAAACGGACAAAACAGACGAATTTATTGTTTTGGCAAAAAAGCTTGTGCAGGATACAAGAAAGTATGATGCGGGCTGCATCCGATATGAGTTGTTGCAGGATGCGAAAAATCCGCAGCTGCTTACGATGTTGGAGGAATGGGATGATCAGGAGTCGATGAACAAACACATGGCGTCGAAGCATTTTAAAGATGCGATGGTGGCGTTTGCAAGCTGTATAGAAAAGCCTGGTGAAGTCAATCTTTACAAAACGCTGGCCTGATTAAGGCAGGATATGCAGATGAAAATAGATTTTTCGATTGAAGAAACTGTGTCGGTCTGTTAGAATCGCCCTCACATAATAAAATATAAAAGGTGGTTTCTAAATTCCACGTGCATTTTTTATTAACTTCAAAGAATACTATTTTACGAAGAAGTTAGCCTATTTATTAAATATTTGTCATCGTTTTCAAAAATAGCTAATTTTCGAATTTTACGGATTGCTTCTGAACGAGTGGATACATTTAGCTTATTGAAAATATTTCGAACATGTGATTTAACTGTAGAAACGCTGATATAAAGCATTTCTGAGATTTGCAGATTACTTGCACCATCAACTAAGAGAGATATTATCTCACTTTCTCTCTTAGTTAGAGTGTATTCTTCGATAAGGAGATTATTTATATCATTTTCTTGTCGACCTTCTTCGATTTTCCTTATTGTGAAGCAATAAAACGTTTCAATATATTCATTCTGATTTATTTGGGGAGGAAAAACCGTTATTAAAAAATCGTTGATTTTAATAATTGAATTCATTTTTAATTTGTCAATGGTGATTTGATTTGTAGACTCAACCAGATTGATCAAATCATAAACGATTTCATTTAGGTTTAATTTAATGGACAAACAAGAAGCATAGTTGATAAATGTTTCATTAAAATTAACAACAGATTTGTTTTTATTTAAAATAAGAAAACCAAATGAAGTCAGACCGAATAAACGACTTGTAAGAAAAAGCTTATCTGCTTGAGAAGTATATTTGCGATATAGATTCAGAGACTCGTAAAATACTTTTCCAATTTGAGACAACAATTCCAGTTCTTTTGGGGTGAATTTTTCTTTATTCTTGGCTTTGAAAATACTGACAATATGCATTGGAGGATGCGCAGCATCACTCGCTCCTAAGATAGCTTGGTAGGCAATGTTGTTTTCCATTAACGATTTCGAATATGACGATTTTAAAAATTCGTCATAGCAAAGATCATTAGTAGTATAAACATATTTGAATTTGTTCGAATTGCGGAGGGTGTCAATTTTATTATAAAAAGGATCATCCTTGTAAAGATTTTCTTTGTATTGCTTCAGAATATTTGGACGCAAATAAAGGCTTTCCAATTTTGATAAGGAACGTTGTCCATCTGAATTTACATCAAAAATAGCATAGGCAGTAAGCTTCAAATCAAAATAATCGCTTAATGCAGTCAGTGTTTTATTAATAAAGTTTGAATAATCTTTATTAATAAAAATGTAAAAGTTCAAGATATTTTCATAATCATCAATAGTTAATAGAGACATAAATTGCACCGCCTTTAAATTCTAATTTAAATATTGGCATCATTATATATCAAAAAAATACAAGAAAGCAAGAAATTCTTTTGATTAGGAGAGCTGATGAAAAGAATAATACAGTTAGCATTTAAGGACATTATGGTTAATTTCTGTCCAGGAAAACTAAATGATGACGGAGCAAAATGGATTATTGACCGAACCTATGAATTAGCCAACAAGAAATTTAATAACTAGCATTAAACATAAAAAAACGTTAGGCAATGATAATTAACTTGCAAAACACTATATATTTTGATTAGTTTGATAGAAAAAAGAATATATAAAAACTTCAATGATTTGGAGTCATCATTCATCGAAAATCTATAAAATAAGGAGTAAATCATGTGGAAAACAATACGAATTAATGCGAAAAAAGATTTGATAAAAACTGAAGAATACAAGGATGCTTACATGGGTTTGGGAGGAAGAGGTTTAATTGCCCAATTCCTGAATGATGAGGTTAATCCAGACTGTGATCCATTGGGTGAAGAAGCTAAAATTATTATCTGCACCAGTATGTTTGCAGGAAGCGGATTGGTTTGTGCAAATCGTCTTTCGGTTGGTGCAAAAAGTCCTTTAACCGGTGGGATAAAGGAATCAAACGTGGGTGGTAGTGCAGCTAAAGCTTTGAGTGATCATAACATACGATCTATTATTATCGAAAGTAAACCAAAAACTGATGAAATGATGAAGATAATTTTAATCCGTTCCGATGGAACCATAAGTTTGGAAGACGCGACATCCTATCAGGGAATGAATAATTATGAATTTGTAGAAAACATGCAGAAAAAATATAGCGAAAGCATATCAGTGATCTCAATAGGTGTTGCTGGTGAACGACTTTATAAGAATTCGTCGTTACAAATTACCGAATACGGGACAAATTATCCCTGTCGCGCAGCAGGCCGGGGCGGTTTAGGATCAGTACTGGGATCCAAGGGCATCAAAGGAATTGTTATTCAACAGGCTGATGAAAAAAGTAAGCCAGAGTATGCGGATAGAGAGAAATTTTCAAAAATTAGAAAGGTACTTAACAAATCGGTAGCAGAGGCATCAAAAACGAATCCTTATTCTCTGATAGGGACCGCTAATACAGTGGATAAAACTGGAGTTGCTGGGATTATTCCGACCCATAATTTTACTGGTACAATTTCAGAAAAAATAGAAAATCTTAAATCGGATAAATTTATGGATTTTGTCAACAAAAACGGAAAAAATCAGCAGCCATGTCAAGTCGGTTGCTTGATTAAATGTTCCAACATTATCAAGGATAATGACGGTAAGTTCTTGACCGGTGGATTCGAATATGAAACCATTGCACTTTGTGGACCTAATTGCGATATTTACGATTTTGAAACCATCGCAAGAATGGATCGAATTTGTGATGATCTTGGACTGGATACTATCGAAACTGGTGCCTCGATTGCACTCTGTATGGAGGCAGAAATCATACCCTGGGGAGATGCTAATGCAGCTTTGAAACTATATCAGCAGATAGCTGATGGAACTGAACTTGGAAATTTAATCGGTCAGGGTACAGTAGCAGTAGGAGAATATTACAAAATTAAGCGCATACCGACATGCAAAAACCAGGCAATGCCGGGCTATGATCCAAGAGGAACAATTGGAACAGGATTCACTTATGCGACATCGTCCATGGGAGCTGACCACACAGCAGGTATCACCCTGGGTAAGGATGATCCAACAGATCTTATAGGAGCTGTTCAAACATCCAATATCATGCAGCACATTTTTGCAATGGCTGATAGTATGACCTGTATGATGACCATGCCGACTTTGGGGGGGCAGCTTGACCAACTGGCTGAGTTGTATAACGCAATGTATGGTGGAAATCTAAATGCAGATGGTCTTTTCGCTGCTGCGGATAGAACTCTGAAAATGGAACATGAGTTTAATAAAAAAGCTGGATGGAAGAAAGAAGATAATCGGATTCCAGAGTTTTTTAGAACAGAGCCTTTACCATCTACCGGGAAAACGTTTGACATTCCGGCAGAAATGATGGAAGTATAAGAGAATATCGTGATTACTGTAAATGATCAACAATATGAATTTGTGGAGAGTATGACAATTGCTGGATTACTTGATTTCATAAAAATCCAACAGGTGATGAGTACATCTGCGCTGCTTGTCAGAGTCAATGATGAGGTAATCAGTCCTGCCGCTGTACATCAAGTGTTTATCAATGACGGGGATATCCTCAAAATAAGAAATTTACCCATGGGGGGATAACTGTAAAATTTAATTTATTTTTCCGAAAAGTTATCCACAGCTCATGGTTAGACTTCCCCTTGATTTCAGCCCTGAGGGCATTCGTCTTAAAGAATTTAATTAGAATAAGTGTAAGTAAAAAAAAACAGTGTCTCGCAAAATTCTGCGCGGCACTGTTTTTTTAGTTTTAATAAAAGCTTAACTTATAATTGATAATTACTGAGGTTGAGGCGCAACTGCACTGGCTCCGGAAACACTGCTCTGAAGCATCGGAAAGCATGGGGGTGCGGACATAATCCTGGACTAGATTAGTCATTAGGAGGTGCATCAATGTATTCGAATGAGGATCGTATGAAAGCAATAAAACTCTACATAGAGTATGATTGTTGTGGAAGGGCAGTGATTCGTGAATTAGGATATCCATCCAGAAACATATTGGTTGTATGGTATAAGGA
>JAENWK010000185.1 GCA_016650045.1 Eubacteriaceae bacterium
TGCTGATTACCGCAACCCAAAACCTGGCGAATATTCATTCCGTTGATTTTTGCCTTTAATAGTTCATCCTTCAAAGGTTCCAGCTTTTCCGGACGAATAATTGCTTCGATCTGTTTCATAACATTTTCTTTTCAGGTCCCTGTTGAAACAACGCTATCTGCTGTTTGTGGTTTTAAATCCTCGTTCATTGATTTACCTCAATTTCCGTTGAAGTCCTCTACAGTTCAATTATCTCGCTGACACCACTTCTTTTTGCTACGGTAAGGATCACATCTTTTTTCAGGATCACCCCTGCTCCGGTGAGAATACGAGCGGTGGTTTCATAGGCAAGCAGAGGATAATTGTTTTCCTGACTCAGATGGGCTAACACCAACTGCTCTGTCCCTGCTTTTACCAACGCCAACGCCATATTCCCAGCAATTTCGTTGGATAAATGGCCGAAATCACTTTTTATCCTTTGTTTAAGATAAAAAGGATACCTTCCTGCTTCAAGCATGGAAGGATCATGGTTGGATTCAAGAACCACCAAATCACATCCAGATAAGGATTCCATCATTTCTGCTGTAATAATGCCAGAATCTGTAGCGATACCCAGACTTTTCTTTCCACTATTAATGCAAAACCCTGCTGAGGCCACAGCATCATGGGAGGTTTTAAATGCTTTAATTTCAAAATCTTCTACCACTAAGGCATGGTCAAAATCGAAGGTTTTAACATTATGTGGCGCGATTTTTCCTAAATCCCCGATCATAGCGTCCCAGGTATCCTCATTGGCATAAATGGGGATATCAAAACGTCGGGACAAAACTCCGAGGCCATGAATATGATCCGAATGCTCATGAGTGACTAAGATCCCAGAGATTTCATTAGGATTTTCTTCAATGACTTTCAAAGCACTTTGTATTCGAACACCACTGAGACCTGCATCAATGAGTAGTTTTGAATTATTATTTGAAATAAATAAACTGTTTCCTGAACTTCCACTGTATAAACTACAAAATTTCAATCCTGACTCCCTTTGTTCATTACATCACTATTGGGTAAAATACCGGTTTTCTAATGCCCTAGGGCTAAGATTGTTGGGTTTATTTTAGCGAATCTTACTTAAAGCTAACTTAACTTATTTTGCCCGAATAAAGGCAAATTTAAACCAAAGAATAAAGAGGCTTTTCTTAAAAGCTCCTTGAATTCATGCTATTCTGAAACCCTGCGAATAATGGCGCCAAGACCTCGGAAATTTTCCTGAAGGTTTTCATAGCCACGATCAATATGAATAATATCAGTAATTTTTGTTTCACCATCAGCAATGAGACCTGCCAATATCATGGCTGCTCCTGCCCGAAGATCGGTGGCCCGAATCTTTGTGCCTGACAGAGTTTTAACCCCGGTAATACTGGCAGTTCGGCTATTAATAGAAACAATTGCTCCCATTCTTCTCAGCTCGTCCACATATTTAAAGCGACTTTCAAAAATACTTTCGGTAATGGTACTCGTTCCCCGGGCAATGGCCATAAGCACTGCCATGGGCTGTTGTAAATCTGTTGGGAAGCCTGGGTATGGCATAGTCTTTACGTTTACGGCCTTAAGAGGACGCTTTCCGATGACCCGGATCCCGTCATCCTCTTCCCGAACTTCCACGCCCATTTCTGTGAGCTTTGCAGTAATGGCTTCCATATGCTTGGGAATTACATTTTTTATCAAAACATTTCCTCGCGTCACTGCAGCTGCCATCATATAGGTACCGGTAGTAATCTGGTCTGGAATAACTGAGTACTCACACCCATGCATTTCATCCACACCACGGATTTTAATCACATCCGTACCTGCTCCCTTAATGTTAGCTCCCATAAGGTTTAAAAAGTTCGCTACGTCAACAATATGTGGCTCCTTTGCAGCATTTTCAAGGACGGTCAGACCATCCGCTCGAACGGCTGCCAGCATCACATTAATGGTTGCCCCCACACTGACCACATCAAAAAAGATATGTGCTCCTTTCAGATTTGGAGCCTCCATCTTTACCTGGCCATGTTCAATCACTACCTTAGCACCGAGAGCCTGAAACCCTTTAATGTGCTGATCAATGGGACGATCCCCAATATTACAACCCCCAGGAAGCGGCACAATGGCTTTTCGGTAACGTCCTAATAACGCCCCTAAAAGATAGTATGAAGCGCGCATTTGTCCCGTTTCCTCATCATACTCTGAAACATCATAAGAAATGGGTTTTTCCGTATTAATAATCAAAGTGTCTTTTTCACGATATATTTCAGCCCCGAGTTTTTCAAGAATGTCCACCATTTTGTTGACATCCTTAATATCAGGCACA
>JAENWK010000075.1 GCA_016650045.1 Eubacteriaceae bacterium
GGTGGTTGCGTCCTGTCTGACTATTAGGTAGTAACCCAGTGTCAGTAGCATGCAAACCCCAATCAAAACAATGCGGTAAGACATTTTTGAAAAGAAACGCTCCCATGATCCTTGGAGCGTAAATCCCAGGCTGGCACCTATGAGAAAAGTAAGAAGGTATCTGGTATAGTCTTCCTCCTGGTTAATGGCCATTGTATTGACCACTGCAGCAACTGTCAGAAAAACAACTGTAATGGGATACCTAGACAGGGCATCATATAATCCGCTGAGTTTGTCTTGAAGCTTGGTGAGCATCTTCATTTTGCAATCCTTTCTTTATGAATCAGTTGCATCTATTAAATTATATCATATTTTTATTTTCAGTTCAATAAGAACAGGCCAAAAACACCATGTGTTTATTGGAGCTTACGTTATTTTGGTTAAGTTTAGTTTGATAAACTCTCTATTTTGTGTTACGATGTAACACAATTAATAAGTGAGGTGAAAAACATGGCACATATATCATTAAGAGTAACAGAGCAGGAAAGAGAATGGATTAAAGGGTATGCTGATTTGCATAGTATGAATGTGTCTGAGGCTGTGAAGATGGCTTTCTTTGAAAGATTAGAGGATGAGTACGATCTGATTGCTCTAAGAGAATGCGAAAAAGACACGGATAAAGACCTCCTTTCTTTAGAGGATACATTTAAAGAATTAGGTATACACGATTGAGTGCTGGTTATAAGGTTGTCTTTACTAAAAGTGCGAGAAAAGATTTAAAGAAGATAGATAACGTGCAGTTGAGGTTTATCAAATCTTGGGTTGTTAAGAACTTAGAAGGTTGCGAAAATCCCCGTTTACATGGTAAGTCACTTGTCGGTGATAAAAAGGATTTTTGGAGGTACAGAGTAGGTGCTTACAGGTTGATCGCTAATATTGATGATGGGTTAATCATCATAGAAATAGTGAGTGTAGGTCATCGTAAAGAAGTTTATAAGTAGGTTGAGTAAATCTATAATCGCATTGCGCCTGATCCTGAAACAACTCCCGGGACGCATCAAATACCTGTTTATTTTTATGGCTCCCGTACAGCCTGGCCGAAAAAACGGTGATGATGGCCAGCACATCCTCGGTTAGTTCCTGTTCGTAAGTCCGGTCTTCATTTTCCGTGATGACCACCACTTCCCCGTGGTTGGTCTACCTTACCCGGCGGGATTCGCACCCTCTATATGTGGTGATACGACCTGGCTCGGCCGCACTGACAGGCACCGTATCTATTGGGAAACGTTAACTTTTTGGCCGTTTTTCGGAGGTTTCACAGGCCCGGAGAGCTCACCGGACTTCCTCCTCCAACAGAAAATCAATAATATTAAGATGCTTTATTCCATTCCTTGAAAAATCAAACTTATCTAAAGACAATACATATTTGGGGTAATTATCCTTGACCGATTCATATGCTCCAAACTCTCGACAAACCACCTTCTCGTCTGCAAGTAAATATGCCACCTGGTAATAAGAGCGTTCATTACCATCCATTACAATAAAATCAACCTCACCTTTAGGGGTTTTCCCCACATAGACCTCATACCCCCGGTGGTTTAACTCATTGAAGATGAGATTCTCAATCAGAGCGCCGATCTCTGTTTTAAATCCAGTATTCTTAATTTTTGAAAATCCCAGATCAGCCAGATAGTACTTGTCAGATCGCGTCAAAATCTTTTTGCCACGAATATCATATCTTACCGCCTTGTTTAAAATAAGAGATGCGGTTATATGTTCAAGGTACTGATAAATCGTTTCCGTCGATACTTTTCGATTGACACTTTCAAAATATTTTGATATCGATTTTGCCGAAAATGTCTGCGAAGTATTCAACACCATATATTCAATGATCCGGTTTAAGATATCAATATCCCTGCTATTGCTGCGTTGCATAATATCTTTTAAAACAATCGAATTATACAGATCACGCAGGTAGACTTTGGTTTCTTCTTCGGTTTGCATCAAAAAGCGTTGTGGCATCCCGCCATAATTCAAGTACTCCATAAAATCCTCATCACGGACCGTATCTTTTGTTAATCCTCGCAGCGTGCACATCTCTTTAAAAGAGAATGGCATCATTTTAAAGCTTACATACCTTCCCGATAAATGTGTTGCCAGTTCCCCCGACAATAATTTCCCATTTGATCCTGTAATGAAGATACTGCAATTTAGCGTCGATCTGAATGAATTAATCGCTTTTTCAAAGTTTTTTACATTTTGTATCTCATCAAAAAATAAATAAAATCGATCATCTTTATTGACACGTTCTTTGATGTAGCGGTGCAAATCAATCTCATTTTCAATAAAGGAATACTCAAGATCTTCAAAATTCAAATAGACAATGCGAGATTCGTCGATCCCTCTTTCGGTTAATTCGAGAATAATCTGTTTTAGTAAAACAGACTTCCCGGAACGACGGATACCAATTAAAACTTTAATCAGGTCTGAGTCATAAAAAGGTCTTATTTTAGTTAAGTACTGCTCTCTTTTAATCATAAACCCCTCCTTTAACCCTATTATAACAAATTATATACACTTATTATTAATTTATTTCGTTTTATCAAAATATAATTTAACTTCATCGCTTTATTTTGTTTAAACTTATTTTTCCATGAGGTGGGTATCTTTAACCGAGAATGGCAGCCATCCTGATCTGCTTTTGGATAAGTTAATAAATTAATGTCAGGCACGTGATCCAACTGATGCCATCTTTGGTACTGATGAACTGGAGGCTTAAAAATGCTTCCAGTTATTTACACACCTATAGCGGAAAAATTCTTTAAGATGCTCAAAGATAAGCCTCTGAAAAATGCTTTTATAAATTAGTGTCAGGCACCACTACCCTAAGCAGGCACGGCTTTTTTTATGCAATTCGATCATACTCCATAATGGTCAATTCACTTGCCAGAGTTTCGGCCTTATCCATCAGAATATCCAGTTTTTCGGCAACAGAGCTGGAAAAAAGAACTTCTCCACATTGCTCACACTTGTAACAAGGTGCGTTTTTAATGATGATCATGCAGTTCTTCAAATCTGCAAAGTAGGTTGTGACAGAAGCTTCCATATTTCCATTTTTACAGCTTAAACATTTCATAAAGAACCATCCTTTGCAAGAAATTTAACAGCTCAAGTAGAAATACTAGTTCATGTATTTTATCATTTTCTTTGAAATAATTCAAGTAAAACTCTTTTCCAATATTCGTAGGCTGGAGTACCCTGGCCCCTAATGAACAAAACGAAACAAATTTTGTGCTACAATCCAACCTCAATTCCCTCTTGAATTACTCAATAAGTTAAGTTCAACAACTTAAGTGGACAGGCACTGGGACCCACCGCTACTACGATAAGTCATCATATAACTCGTGGGGGGCAATATCCTGTTCGTTTGGCCATTCAATCCCGTATTCCGATACTCTTACTTGCTTAAAATATTCTGGGTCAGAAAGTTCACCGAACCAACTCCCTTTTATATATGGGTTGACATCAAACAAACCTTCTTTGCCATCCTCAAATTTAAGAAACAACCTGTACCCGTCCATTGGTTCAACTTTCAATACTCTCTGGGTTAACATAATGTGTTCCTCCTTTATTTAAGTGGTTCAATTCTAAAATATTTTTCACCCTCTAATAGAATTTTCCAGTCTGCATAAAGCTCGTCATGATGAATGTCAATCCATACCTCAACTTGTTTTTGTTTTTTAGCCGGAATTTTTCCACTGATCAATTCGCCCTCTAAACTCATGACCATTTCTTCACCCTGGTACTCTGCATGGATATGCGGGGTATTGTGTTGTCCATCTTTTTCACTGTACATTCTTATAATAATGCCATAAAACATCGATATAATTGGCAATGCATTCACCTTCTTTTTAAATTATGTATAAAAAATCCCAAGGTGCAGTCATCCCTTATGGAGTGGAAGCCTTACTGCCATGCCAGGGAACTATTAACAATTGAATTATATCAACATGATAGTTCATTTTGCAGAAGTTGTCAATGCTATGTCAAAAATTCAGAGCATTCGTTTTAGCATAAGAAGTAAGTAGAATAAGAATAAGTTAAGTGACAAGGAAAGGTCCGAAAGTCGATAAGAACAGGCAAAAAACATCAATAAGTTAAGTTCAATATGTTAAGAAAGTGGTACCGCTACTACATTTGCCTACGCTTAAACTTATCAGTTACCCGATAAGCTCCAAGGCTAACTACGGGTGGTTGGTCTACCTTACCCGGCGGGATTCGCACCCTCTAATGATACGACCTGGCTCGGCCGCACTGTCAGGCACCGCGTATCCATTGCGTAAATATACATTGGCGTTTGTTTTTCGGAGGTTTCACAGGCACCGATGTCTAGGCACCGATCTTTGTATTGCGAATGTACGCAGTATTTTTGCCAGCTCCAGTTTTTATAATATAGCCTTCCTTCAACAGTACTCCCAAGGTTACCTCTACGGTTGACATGCTTATATCCGGACACTTTTCCAAGATCATGCGTTTTGAAAGTTTTTGCAGTGTATTGTCAAATAACACGCGAATCCGCTCAGGTTTGGTTAAACTCTTGTTTTGAATCAACTCTACACGCGACGAAAATTCTTTATAGGCACTTAAAATAACTTCAAGATAGTATTTTATAAATGGAAGATAAGCATTCTTACCTTCGTACCAATTGGTTGAGCTATCCTGTAATACCTCATAGTAGGTTTCCTTAGTTTTTTCAATAATCATTTCGATGCTGATATACTTGCTAACGATATAACCTGATCTGTATAAAAGAAGTAATGTCAGCAAACGACTCATGCGACCATTTCCATCGTTAAAGGGATGAATGCAAAGGAAATCCAAAACAAACATAGGTATAAGAAGTAATGGGTCATATTTTTCAGCATTGGCTGCTTCAACAAAGGTGCTGGTCAGCCGGTCAACAGCCTCAGGAGTTTCAAATGCTGACAAGGGTTGAAAGCGGATCCTGCTTTGCCCACTGGTATCTGTTTCTGCAATAACATTATCCGAATTTTTAAACTTGCCACCAGCCGAGGTTGGATTGAAATGGTATAGGTCTCTATGCAATTGAAGTATTACATTTGTGCTTGGCACCATGTAGTCATAGCTTTCGTGAATCAAACTCAGGACCTCTCTATAGCCAGCAATTTCTCGCTCTGACCGGTTATGTGGCTCCGCCTTAGACTTTACCAAAGCGTCTAAACGCTCATCTGATGTATATATACCTTCAATTCTATTTGAAGCTCCTGTGCTTTGTATCTTTGCTATTTCAAGCATTGCCTCCAATACATCTGGCTTTGCCTCAATAAATAGTTCTTGTTTTCCTTTATATTCGTGAATCGCAGAAACCAGATTCATAATCTCATAGTTCATAATCTCAGCAGGAATTGTTTTATAATCAAATTTCCTCATAGCTAGCATCCTTTCTGCCTAAAGATTTAACATTTCTGCATAATTATATCGTTTATTTGTGCAGAAGTCAATATGAAATAGGCAGAAGCATTTTTTCTATTTCTATTTTTTCATCAATTTTCTTTAAATTTCTCATTGGATCTGGCTCAGCCGCACTGTCAGGCACCGAGATCTTTCTTTCGACTTATGTTTCTTCAAATGGTTCGGAATAATATAAATTGACATTATTCCGAATGAGTGTTATACTGTTTTCGTGAGGTGAGCGATATGAAAAATGAATACATGACCGCGCAACAAGCGGCAGAAAAATGGAATATTTCCGACCGCCGCGTACGCGTTCTTTGCCGTGAAGGAAAAATCTCCGGCGCATTTAAGGAAGGAAAATCTTATAAAATACCGGCTAATGCTGAAAAACCAGCTGACGGACGCGAGAAGAAAGCAACTGCTTCTGCTGTTCGTTTTCTCAAATGGGAGAACGATGTCATCGGAATGATTGACAACATGAATACGGTCACTTTTACAAAACCAGAATACAACGAAGTTGTTTCGCTCTATATCGGCGGTGCGAAAAAGTGGACGCCTGAACAATTTTCGGAGTTTTTATCCGAACGTGTTGTAAGCCGTGACCGCCGTGATATTGAAAAATTATTGTTCCGCTGTGGGCTTTCTCATTACGATGTTTTGCGCATTGCTGAAATTACAAGAGGTATTCATCCTAAGGATTTGTTGTGGATTGCAAGCAACGAAGATGAGAAACTGAACACGGTTATCACCGATGTTTTTGATTCAGTTTTTCATCAAAAAATAGATCTTGCAGGCGACAGCATCGACACCCCGGAAGGTTACAACATTAAGCGTTACGGCGTTTATGACGGACACTATGGCATCTATAAACAGCGAATCAGTCCGCTGTCAACCGATGTAGAATCAGAAGTGGCTGTATATTTGCTTGCGCAAAAATTAAGAGTTCCTTGCTGCCCTGCCTATCGGATTGACAAAGACACTGTTTTTTCAGCTTTCTTATATGATTTTTCGAAAGAATACATTGTACATTTCCGTCGTTTGTTTGACGGCGCACGTTCTGACAACGAATATCAGAACCTGATTACCGTTCGTCCGCAGCACAAAGATGATATCGCTCGGATGATAATACTTGACTTTATTACTCGTCAGGACGACCGTCATCTTTCTAACATTGCTATAAAAATGAGCTGTGAACGTGAAGCTTTTTATCCGCTTTACGACAATGGTCGCAGTCTGTTTTATGAAGATACGGAGGAAATGGTAGCGCAATCAGTAGCCAATCCGGTAAACTTCGCAACCAGCTTCGGCTATTGTGGCACCTATTATGATTATGTGTGCGAAATTGCAAAGGAACGCGGAGGACTTAATGGGCTTATCAATCTTGAAATTACGAAAGACGATATTTCCGATATATTGGAAGAGTCGGGGTTCAAAGGATATCGATTTGATGGTGCACTTAAATGGATTTTGAAGACGATTCAAATTATTCAAGAACTTGTATGATTGCTACAAAAAAATCATGGTCCCAGTGCACATTTACATACTCTTTCTTTGAAATACTTGTAGGGACATTAGAAGGTATAACGCTACCCTCTATATGATACGACCTGGCTCGGCCGCACTGACAGGCACCGCATCTAAACAGGCACCGTATCAGCAAACAAGATATTGCCCGTTGTGTTGACGTTAGGCATATAAAGTGCTATACTGAACTCAAAAAAGGAAGGAAGTTTTTAACATGGCTAAAACAAGTATGAACATCCGAATGGATAATGAAATTAAGCAACAAGCAAAACAATTGTTTGCAGAATTTGGATTAGATATGACAACAGCAGTAAATATTTTTTTAAGGCAATCTATTAGAGAACATAGAATACCTTTTGAAATAAAACTCGAAACTCCAAACATTGAAACCCTTGCTGCTATGGAAGAA
>JAENWK010000153.1 GCA_016650045.1 Eubacteriaceae bacterium
CGATTAATAAAATTTATAACGAATGTAAAATATAGGAGGCTAATATGTCTGAATTAATCTTACCAAAATACGGCAAACTCGAGGGTATCACTTATTTCGAAAATTATGATAATGGGACTCTCAAAGCTTGCGCTCTGAATAAAAAAAATGTAATCTCTACCCCTGTAGGAAATTTAATCCCGCGTTACGGTGAAGCCAGTGCCAGAAAACGCGAAGGTATCTCACTGGAATTTTTTCAAAATGAAAATTTAAAAAGTATTAGTCTTGAAGAGTCAGTAGACGCCAATACCCCTCTTGGCCTTTTATCTATTGAAAGAATCAGCTTTTATGAAAATGGTCATATTCATCAATTCTTTCCCCTTAACGGCCAAATTAATGGCTATTGGACTGAGGAAGAGGAATATAAGCTTGCAAAACCCATTGATTTTGATCTAGCCATTGGAACTTTTTCCGTTAAGGTTATTAGCATCTGTTTTTATGAAACCGGTGCTTTAAAGAGCCTGACCTTGTGGCCAGGAGAATCCATTGAACTTTTAACTCCCGATGGTTTAGTCTATATACGCTATGGTTTGTCTCTGTACGAAGATGGCAGTTTGAAAAGTTTTGAACCCTCTCGTCCTGAACCCATTAACACACCTATCGGGATTATCATCGCCTATGACAGCAATGCTCATGGCGTGAATGGCGATGAAAACTCTGTTAATTATGATAACAGCGGAAACCTCACATCCCTTGTGACTTTAAACAGTGGGATTAGTATCACGACCGGGTGCCAAAAAAGAATAATTAAACCCCAAATGAAATGCGGAAAAATCGATCCTGAACGGTTTTTCCCCGAACCTATGAAATTAGCATTTTCTGAGAATCAGGTGATCATTACTCAGGATACTGACATCGTTGTGGATTTGAAAAAATCTGAAGTTAAGGCAATTATCATTGATGATCCGGCCAGCAATGCTTGCGGTAATTGTTCTGAATGTTCCCATTGCGGCTGACTGAGACCTCTTTTTGTTTATCCACTTAAATCCAACCCGTTTACTACTTGGTGGATTAGCACAAAAAACGGTATTGGATACGCTTCATGAAGAGGGTGAAGAAATTGAACTTGACGCAATTTTTAGAGGTATTGGATGGAAAATATGATTTTGGTATTTCACTTAAAAATCTTCGCAGACATCAAACTAAATTAAAACATATGATCTTTAAAAACCAGCCAGTATTTTAAAATACTGGCTGGTTTTAGGTTTATAGTTCTTCTTTGACGGCCCGTTGTCCATAGGATTTATTGAATTTATAAATCATTTTTGTCATTTCCTTCTCGTCTAAAATAACCGGTTCACCAATAGCTCTGGCTTTTACATAAACTTCGGCACAATGCTCAATTTGTTGCGCAATATTAAAAGCGTTAAGAATATCTTTTCCCCCGGTGAGCAAACCATGGTTTGCCATCAATACTGCGTAACGGTCGATCATGGCATCAAAGGTAAACTCTGCCAGTTCCATGCTTCCAAATGAAGCATAGTCCGCACAGCGGACATCCAAACCTGAAAATGCAACCAGATAACTGGAGGCAGGTAAGGGTTGTCGTAAAGTGGCCAGTACCGTGGAGTAAATGGAATGGGTATGAACCACCGCATCAATATCATCACGTTTTAAATAGAAAATCCGATGCAATTCATGTTCACTGGAAGGTTTTCTTTTTCCATCAACAATCTTACCATTAATATCGATGACGATAATGTCTTCCGGTTCAGTTTCAAAATAGTCAATGCCACTGGGACTAATGGCCATTAATTGCTTTTCCCGATTGTAAATACTGATATTTCCACCGGTGCCTTTAGTTAATCCTGCGGTAATTAATTTCTGACAGTACTTGACCACGTCGTTTCTTTCTTTTTCTAAAATCATTTTCTTCTCCTTAATTCGTAGCCATTTACTTTAATGATGACAATCCCCATATCTGCCAGTGAGTTAATGATGCGATTTATCCGCTGGCGTGTAAATGATAACCGTTTGGCAATTTCATCCTGAGTCAACCCTAAGTTATAATACCAATGGGCAATTTTGATATACAATGATTGTCTTTCCATAAGATTCCCCTTGCTCTTTATAGCAAGACATTTATGTTTGAACTAGGCTTCACCAAAACCCGATTGTACAAGAGCTACCAGTGTTTCCACCGCAATGATCTCGTCTTCACCATCAGCGCAAATTTCAATCTTTGTTTCCCTACCCCAACACAGGGTCATCATAGTAAAGACCGCAAGCGCTAAATAAATCATCCGTGTTCCTCTTTCTTATAAATACTTTGCCATTTCCTGTAAAGAATCAAAAATACAATCAGGAACCACATCCGAAACTGCCACGTCTTCCATGGTGGCTTCTCCGGTAAGCACCAAAAATCCCTTACCGCCGTTTTTAACACCTGTCGCCACATCCGTATACAGTCGATCCCCGACAAAAGCTACCTCTTCCCTTTTATAACCGGTAATGGCAAGAACCATATCCATGGTTTCCGAGAAAGGTTTCCCAAGATATTTAGGTTTTACGCCCGTTGACTTTGTGATCAGGGCACACATGGAGCCACAATCAGGCATAAAGCCATCAGCCGTTGGACAAACTAAATCTAAGTGAGTGGATAAAAAGATCGCACCTTTTGCAATAAAAGTACACATTTTATCCAGTTTTTCATAGGTTAATGTGGTATCAAAGCTTGCAACAACCACTTCAGGATTGTCCTGAACCAGTCGAATGCCACCATTGATAAAGCTTTCTTCCAGTAATGGTGTTCCCATTAAATAAACGGGTTTTTCCGGGTAAAAGGTTTTAATATATTCAATGGTCACATCGCCAGAAGTAATAATCTGATCTACTTCAACAAAACAACCCATTTTGGCCAATTTTTCTTTGTAGAAGCTGGGAACCCGTGATGAATTATTGGTAAAGAAAATAAATTTCCTTCCGGTATCTTCCACCTGGTGAATAAAGTCCAA
>JAENWK010000062.1 GCA_016650045.1 Eubacteriaceae bacterium
GAGCTGTTCTCAACTGGATAATAACAAGGGAGGGGGGTGGGATTGAAAATCAACAACTTTCAGTCCAGAAAATCAAGTATATCTGCAAAGCCTTAATAAATGAAAATTTAATCGGACAACAGTGATCCCAAATCCCAAATAACTTAATAACTTAATAACTCAATAGCCAATTAACAAATAACAATTAACAATTAACAAATTGAACTTCCCTGATTAGTGTTGACCGTTTTTAGTTAAATAATTTTGAAGGCAAGCATTTTATAGTATTAAAATTTTTCGATTTTATTTTATATGCCGTATCTTTCGGCTCCACAAAAATATATGAGAGTACCAGTAACACGTAAACACGTAAATTTTCTTCCCGATTCCAGCAGAGTAATAGCCCGATATTTTATGAATGGGGAAGAGCCTACAAAAGATATGCTCACCTTGGTCTTTGCAATGAGCGATGCGGAAGTGCACACAGCTTTGGATCAAGTGCTAAGGGAATTTGCCTACAGGCACCGCAATATTACCCGGCTTTTTAACAGGCATTGCGATAATGCAAAGGGTCTTATTGAGAAAATGCAGATAAACTTTAACGGTATATCTGAGGAGCGGAAACTCCTTATCGGTTCGTATCTCACTATGGAATATTCCATAGAATCTACGGCGTTCTTTAACCCTTCCATTATCCCCGATGTTGATCAGACTTATTTGGAGGAAGGCGAAATGCGGGTCATCATTTCATTCAGGGCCACGGGCGAAGGACATATTTCGTCTATAGTATTCAGAAGAGCGATCCTCGATAAAAACAACGATCTGCATTTGATGCACATAGGCAAGTCCATGGATACGGCCGAAGTCTCGCAAAAGAAATCATACCACAAGGGAAGGTTTGTGAAAAAGATGAAGGAAATGAAAATCCCGGAGAAATATTCAAAGGTTATTGTGGAAGACCTCCCGGATCATTTTGAATATTCGGCGTTAAAAAAATCTGTAAATAATATTTTAAAAGATACATCTATTAGTGATAGTAGAAGACTTGCGCTGGAAGAAATTACTTGGCTGGTAGATTCATACTATGATATTGAATTCCATCGTGACTCTGATATCAGCGAACGGGTGATTTATCCCATTTCAGAATCGGAAAGTGGAGGGATAGAAGATGCGCGTTTTGTTCGTTTTACCGACGACGATGGCTGCGTTAAGTATTATGCCACCTATACCGCTTATAATGGTCATGCTATTTTGCCAAAGTTTCTCTGTACGGATGATTTTACTACTTTCCGGATCATGCCGTTGCACGGAAAAGGTGCAATGGGCAAAAATCTGGCGCTTTTTCCCAAAAGGATCAAGGGTAAGTACGCCATGCTTTCGCGATTGGACGGAGTCAATAATTATATAATGTTCTCTGATAGAAATACACTTTGGACGGATCCCATTCTTCTTCAGAAACCAAAATACCCTTGGGAGTTTTCAAAAATGGGGAATTGTGGATCGCCTATATGGACCGAAAAAGGGTGGCTGATAATTACACACGGGGTGGGACCTATGCGGCGCTATTGCATCGGGGCATCACTATTTGATTTGGACGATCCCACCAAAGAAATTGGCCGTCTCAAAGAACCGCTGCTCATGCCTCTCGAAAACGAGCGGGAGGGATACGTACCAAATGTGGTGTATTCCTGTGGCTCCCTTATCCACAATAACAATCTGATTCTGCCTTTTGCGGTTTCCGATTATTCCACCACCTATGCGGTTATTGAAATGGAGGCATTGTTTAAAGGGTTAAAAAATTAAGCGATTGTTATTGTTATATACAATATGGAGCAATCCATATTCTTCACAACTTATTTTACCTTCTCTGACTTTCTTTTGGAATGTTTTTGGACGGCTGGATTGTTCAAATCGTGAAAATGAAAGGACTCTTCATAGGCCTGCAGTACCGTTAGATAGGAAATGAGGTAAGCCAAGGTACTTTCGGCGCCCTGATTTCTGTTTATCCCCTCATTTTCAAAACCGTCGCAGCAGCCTTCGGTCTCAAAATTATACAGGCTTAGACGCATATCATTTTCTCCCAAAAACCACATAAACGAAGTGAGAAGTTTCTTGAGATAATCCCGATCTCCAGTTAATTTATAGGCCTGATGGAACATGAGAACCATAGCTTGTGCATCTAAGGGTTGTTGGGCAAACACGGAGCGTTCCTTGTCTTTAAAGTACCAATCTTTATTTCCGATAATGGAGAGATAGCCGTCCTTTAGGGTATGTTCGGTAATAAAATCCATTGAGGCAAAGGCAACATCGGCAACCTTTTTATCCTTGAGAATCTGGGTGGCGTGCAGTAGGGCTAAGGGTAGAATGCCGTTGTCATAAGCTAAAAGTGTTTCAAACCATTTCCAATTTTCGGATTGATTTTGGTCGTAATGCGAAACAAGTGTGTCTGTCAAGGTGCGCAAGGTCTGCTTCATTGCATTGTCTGAAGCGTGGATTTTCATGTAATAGCATATCCCCATAATGGTATAGGCAATCCCCCTAATAGATTTGATTTTCCCAAAATTTGGAATGGAATCACAGAAGATCGAGTTTCCTGTTTGGTAATAGGCATCCTTGGGTGCATTTGCCAAGAGATATCCCAAGGCCCAAATGGTTCTTCCAAAGGAATCATCTGAACCTACTTCATCCAAGAAATTCCTGTTGAAACTGAGAAAGTTATGGAAGCTGCCATCCCCATTCTGCATATAATGGATATAACTCAAATAAACGGTCATCAACTCTAACGCCTGCGGATCTTTTGCATGATTGTAGTACATACAGGCCATTAAAAGGGCGCGGGCATTATCGTCCAAACAATAGCCTTCCTTAAAGTCGGGAATTCCAAATTTTGCGTGTTGGATAATCCCGGTATTATCGGTCAATCTTTTAATATGGGTTAAAGTTAAGGGAGGAAATATCTCAGGGTCTATTTCATTTTCTTGTATTGGCGGGGATTTTTTTGGTCTCGCTAACACATTTGTAATGAGCTTGGCATATTTCTGACCGATTTTTGGCCAGGTTATGTTTTGTCCGTAGTCTAATGCTTTTTTCTGTATTTTTTTCAGGGTTTCGGGCTCGTTCAGCAATTGATTTATAACTTCAGACAGGCCATCGGGATCATTAAAATCAAAAAAGCATCCTTTGTCATCTGCCAGCAATTCCGCGGCATGCCAATAGCGAGTGGACACTACGGCACATCCTGAGCCCATCGCATACGTAAGTGTTCCACTGGTGATCTGTGCTATACTGAGGTAGGGGGTTATATAGATATCGCAGGCCGCAAGATATTTAAAGAGCCCGTTATCGTCTATAAACTCATTGATCATCAGTACATGCTCGCTAACATCCAGCGTTTTTACAAGGTCTTGAAGGTAATCCCGATATTCCTCACCAGAATCCCTCAATACATTGGGATGCGTTTTTCCCAGGACGATATATAAGACGTTGGGATTCTTTTCAATGATTTTCGGCAAGGCCTTGATAACGGTTTCTATTCCTTTACTTCGGCCAATGAAACCAAAGGTCAGGAGCAGTTTCTTTTTGTTGAGTTTAAGTTCCTTTCTCGATTGCTCTTTGTTAAAATGGATATCGGGAACCCCGTGCTCGATAAGCGCGATTTTCCCCTTTGGCACCTCGTATATTTCTACAAGGAATTGAATGGCCTTATGGCTCATCACCACAACTTTTTCAGACATTCTACAAATCTCCTTTAATATCGCCTTTTCATTATAGGAGGGGGTTTCGAGAATAGTATGCAAGGTGGAAATCAATGGAATATTCAAACGGTGCAGCAAGGGCAGTATATAAACTCCGCTCATCCCGCCATATATACCGTATTCGTGTTCAAGTATGCAGGCATTGGCTCCGCTTTCATTTATAAAATCTGCCGCCTTTAGATAATCTGCCTGTTGTTCTTGATTAATACTTAGTTTTACCTCCGGAGGATACTGATATGTCAGATTGTGATCGTTCATTGCAACAACCAGGATCCCATCAACGTCCTTGCCGTTTGTCAACATCGCGTCGGCGAGATTTTGGGTAAACGTACCAATCCCACATTCACGTGGTGGGTAAGTACCGATATAAGCTAACTTCATTATTAAATGCTTTAAATTATTGGTCCGAGTAAATTTTATTTACAAGGATTTTCTTTCCTTTTTATTTTTTTGTTTTCAGTGAAATAAATAGTTTTCACGTGCCAACTTTTATAGTTGAAACACAAAATCTATAAGGTACCCAAAATTGAAAAAGAAAAGGTGAATATAAAGTTAATAGAGAGTTACAGTCTTCACAATTTTGGGTTTCCTGGAAACATTGGCCATTCTTATCGTTTGCTACTAGTTACATGGAGTAAAAAAAGGAGTTCTTTTTTCCAGTACACAACGGGCCGCATATAGATAGTTTGAAGCGCTCCAGGTTTGCCAATCCTGCCCCATGGGTTTTCCGGTCTGGGCCTTATACCATTCATTAAAGCCAAATTCCAATTCCTTATTTCTCGATTTTTTGATTAATTGGGTTAATGCCAAGAGTTCCTTTTCCGCCTCCTCATATAATTGGGCGGCGACAAGAGCGGCGATATAAAAACCGCTTATAAATGGCCAAATACCCCCATTGTGATAATCTCCGGGTTTGTTGAATTCTTCATATCTGGGCAACCAATCTTCATCCTCAGGTTCTATAAAAGGAAAGAAATTCGGCGTCAGGTCAACCGCTAAAATCTTCTTTTCCCTCATCGCGTCACGCTCTTTTTTTATCCAAGCAACCATATCCTTAGCTTTTGAGAGGGAAGCCAAACCGGATAAAATGGCAAGACTGTTTCCCAGTAAATCAAAGCGATCGCTGCTGTACACTTTGTAAGACCAAAGGGCGTAATAGGATTTGTCTTTTATGGCAAGACCTTCGTGAGGACTTATATGCGTTTTATCGGAAGCATAGGTAAATTGATTTATCGCCTTCCCGAGATTTTCGGCACTTTTATTCTTTTCCAATAGTTTAAGACCTGTGTAGGTCAAGGTGTTTACGAAGAGCCCGTAACCTGGAACCCACTGCTCGTCGCGCCAATCACTAGTGGGTTGCTGCGCTATTAAATAATGACTTGTGGGGCATTGGTATTCCATCCAGATCTGTGCTTTGTTCACGGCGTCTTCCAGGAAATGTGGATTGTCGAGTAGGTTTCTAAAGATCCCGGTTGCCATCAAAAATAGGGGAGTGGTGTCGCTGGAGCCCCAGTTGTTTTTATCGTTGACCAGCGAAGGGATTTGTCCGTTACCCGATTGATTTTTGGCAAGAGTAATTAGAACATTTTCTACACTATTCATAAGTTCCGCATTTCCACTTGTTGCTATCCCCAATACCGATATTAATAGGTCTCTGGTGTAAGGTTCGGGATATCCCCACCCAGCGGTTCTCGGCAAATTGGAAACAGTTCCATGTGAATTGTGCAAAAGCACTTCAATGGCAGCTTTCCTGGCCTTTTCAACCTCTTGTTTCTGTTCAAGTAGCATGACGTTTCTTTTTTAGGATTTACTGATGACTTCCATGGGTGGAAATATGTTCGATATTCTTGAAATATTTTACTGTTTTAACCTGCAATTCCATGGTTGCCGGTTCATCGCAAATCAATATACATTTTTGGTGCACTTGAAGCATAGATGCAGGCCACATATGGTTTACAGAGCCTTCCACCACCTCCTTCAACGCTCTGGCTTTTTTATAACCAACAGCTAAGATCAGCACTTCCCTGGCATCCATAATTGTCCCAACGCCCACTGTAAGGGCTGTGGTAGGAACTCGGTGCGCATCATTCTCAAAAAACCTGGAATTCGCTTGAATGGTATCATAGCAAAGTGATTTTATTCTTGTTCTGGAAGTCAACGAAGACCCTGGTTCGTTAAATGCGATATGCCCATCCATTCCAATTCCCCCTAGAAAAATGTCAATGCCTCCGTATTCCAAAATCTTCTTCTCATATTCAAGGCACTCTTTTTCCAGATCATCTGCGTTACCATTTAAAATATTTATGTTTTCCACAGGAATGTCAATATGCTTGAAGAGTTTCTCGTGCATAAAAGAATGATAGCTCTGGGGATGATCTTCAGGAATACCGATGTATTCATCCATATTGAAAGTAATTACATGACTAAAAGATATATCTCCTATCCTATTTCTCCTAATCAGTTCGTTATAAGTAGCGATTGGGGAAGAGCCTGTTGGTAGCCCAAGCACGAAAGGCTTTTCTACAGTTGGACTAAAATCATTTATTTTTTTTATTAAATAATCGGCAGTCCAATGGCCGATTTCTTTTTCGTCTTGATTTATTAGAATTCTCATCGTTGCTTTACTTAAGCTGTTGATTCATTTTATATTAATTTATTCCCAGCCTATCCTGAATGATGTTTATAAATTTTTGTGCCACCACACGGTAATCAAAATTTGCAACTACGTGTTTTCTCGCTTCCACACCCATATCAATGCGAAGTTTTTCATTGTTCATCAGTTTGAGCAGGTACTTGGCAATATCCTGCACATTTGCGCGGTAATCCACTGTTCTGGGGGTATCGAATTCAATTTTATGATTGTTTTCAAAGCCTGATTCCTCCCCCAAGATAACTTCTTTTACAACAATTTTCTGGGCCACTTCGGCCAGAAATGCCGTTTTTTCGTGAATAAGAGTATCCAACATTCCCATGGCGTTTATTCCGATGACGGGTTTCCCACAGGCTCCTGCTTCCACTTGAGGCATGCCAAAGCCTTCAAGCCTTGAGGGTGCGGCATAAATGTCGCAAGCTCCTATTAAATACGGCATAAAATTTCTCGAAATGGTATTAGTGGCGTAGGTGATATTCTTTTCAAGTCCCAAACGGGTAGCCATTTCCAGATCCAAAAGATTTTGGGCCTTTGTTCGGGGCTGTGGCCACACCTTGCAGACGTATTTCCAGTCCGGGGCCTTGGTATCAATTATAGCCAATGCCTGCATCACCTCTTGCGCACCCTTTGAAGCAGCATCACCACCCACGGTGAGGATCATTAGCTGATCTGGGGGAATACCCAATGACTCGCGGACGGCAATGATTTTAGGATCATTTTTATCGAAGGGAACAAAGGAGGTGGTATCGCAGCCAACGGGAAGCACCTCAATATTATCGGCTTTGATGCCGTCCCTTACATACATTTCTTTTACCCAATGGGAAGTGACCAAAATAAGGGGCAGTTCGTTCAGGATTTCTTGGAAGTTGGCAATATATCCATCGGCGACCAACCACGGTACGGCTCTCACGCCATACCGTTGTGGGTGCAGGACAAGCTGGGGAGTGTGGCCCCAATATCCTACGCCTACTACCACATCGGGTTCAAACCAGCGGTAATACCACTCTTTTTCCTGTGCCGATTCAAAATGGGCGGCATGGCAATCTATTCCAAGTTCCCGGAGTCCTCGGAAAAGTAAATCTCCTTGGGTGGCCAGTCCGCCGGGAGAAGGGGGGTAATCATAAAGGATCAAGACTTTCATAGGAGAAGGTTATTTGGTTTTTTGTTGAATTTCCTCTTGCTCTAACCACTTATGGGCATCTATAGAATTTTCGAACTTCCAGAAGGCTTCAGATTTTGGCGTTGTTTTGGCTTCAAACCCTGTTTTTCCAAAACCGTACACTTCGGTAATTATTCGGTATTTTTCCTCCCATATATTTTTGGGAAGTTTTTGTTGAACGCCCGCACTCGCTATGGCTTGAGGATAATATTCCCTCTTTCCATCTTCATAGGCAAAGAGCCATAGTTCCTTTGAAGCGATTTTTTTATCGTTCCACAACTCCATCACTGCGCTGCCAATTTCTTCGTGGCGCAAATGTCTGGTGTACTCGCCCTGGGGACTGTGCGTAATAATCAGGTCAAAGTTTTGTTTTGGCAGCAAGGCTAAAATTGCTTTTTTCACTTCTTTTTTATCCAAGGGCTTTTGTTCTGGGCCGTCGTCCAAATCGCCCATTTCTCCTTTTGCATTAAATATTTTAAGGACTTTCTTAAACTTTGGGGCACGGTCAGGATCGTTTTTTCTGCATAAGGAAGCTACAAACCAATTGCAATTGGGATGCATTAGCATGAAGCCGCCGCACCATAAGGTTTCATCATCGGGATGCGCAACAATTACCGCAATATTTTTTTGATCTTTTATAATCGGTGATGCCATTTGAATTGCGGTTATTTTATTTCGTCTTTTTGGTTATTGCTAAGACTATTCATAGCCGCTTTTAATGATAGTAGAAATCATTTTAAACCGCTTATTGGCTTTAATAGCGTTTTTGGAATGGGCTGGGACAATAATGGACTCACCTGTTTCCAAGGTCTGGGAATGGTCGTCTATCAAGATATCGGCGCTCCCTTCTATGATTTGGATAAGAGTGTCAAATGGCGAAATTTTTTCTGGTAGATATTGGCCCGAATCAAAGGAAATGGCCGTTACATTCCCAGTGTATTTGTTTAGAATGGTTTTCATTACCACCGCATGGGGAACATAATCGATAAGCTCGCTTATAAGAAAGCTCTTTGATTTTTCAACATCTGCATTTTTCACGGTCATAATCTTATAATATTGAATTCTATAAGGTACAATTGCTTTCCAAGTATCCAGAACCTAAAGGTGAGTTATTTTTACGAAAAAAATATTACATTGGAATTGCTAAGATTTACAGTATTCCCATATTTATTTTACGGCTTCCGGGGAAAAATAAAAGCCCCTTAGTTTGAACTATGGGGCCTTGTTGAGAAAATTTTCGCTCCTTTCCCGAGGATTACAGATCCTCTATATTCCGCAAGCGTTTAACTTTCATTTTTTTAAAATATGTCGGGGTGAGTCCCGTAACTTTTTTAAATTGATTTGAAAGATGTGCCACACTGCTGTAGTGCAGCTTATATGATATTTCGGTCAGATTCAATTCGCCGTACAACATCAGTTCTTTTGCGCGTTCAATTTTGTTGACTATAATATACTGCTGAATAGTGATTCCTTTTACTTCGGAAAATGTATTGGCCAAATACGTATAGTCATAGCCCAATTTTTCGCTGATGTAATCTGAATAATTCACTTTAGGCAACTCCTCCGAATAATGGATCATTTCAATAATTACGGCCTTTACTTTTTCAATAATGATATTCCGCCTGTCGTCCAGAAGTTCAAGCCCAAAGATTTTTAGACCTTTTTGTAATTGCTCTTTTTGGGAATCAGTGATATTTTCCTTAATCTCTATCGTTCCCAGATCCACGTGGAGGTAATGCAGGCCAAGTTTTTCCAGTTCCTGCTTTACTATCATCTTACATCGCAGACTCACCATGTATTTGATATATATGAACATTTAGTTTTTGAGTTGGTTTTTCATAAGCAAGCGGAACGGGATTGGCATTACAATGTGATTTATATAACTCTTTCCCAAAATAATATAAAAAACAAAAGTAAATATGTAATTACCTTTTGTTGTTCCTTAACCGCATAATGATTTGGAATAAAAGATTGAGAATTAGCTTATAAAAAAGAGTAGTTTATCCGATCATTCATTTTTAAATTAAAGTTTTGAAAAAATAAGCTCTAGTTTAATTGAGCGTTGATATTTAATTCCAAATCCATATTTCGGAGGTTTCAAGTTGGTTCGAACGTAGAAAATTCAATTATTCCCTTTGCTCCTCCGCTAAAGCTATGGCGGCACGCGGAAGGGTTAGGGTAAAAATAATTGAATTTTCGGCCCTTTGCTCTTTCCCCATCCCTAAAGGGTGACAAAGTGCCGAAAATTAGATATTTCAATCATAATAGCCAGTTTAAACTAGA
>JAENWK010000107.1 GCA_016650045.1 Eubacteriaceae bacterium
AAGACTACCTGGAAACCGTCATCGAAACCGTGGAAACAAATACAACCACGCATACCCCAGAAACAAAACAGATGATTGAAAAAGCAAAAGAAATCCTGAATGAGCCTAAATTTATGAACCAGACCGGAATCCGATCATTAATCGATGAGGATGCCCGGGTTGGCCGAAAAAGCAAAACCATCAACTTCTTTGGTTACAAAGCCTATTTCAGAAAATCCATTCTTGAGAAAATAGAAGCACTGGAAGCACTGGCCTACATTCAGGTCAGTGCTTCAGCCTATCACATTGATGAAAGTGAATTTTCATATAACAAAGATTCAGATCAATGGTTCTGCAGCCTGGGAAATGAGACCGTTAATCGGAATTTTTATAAACGGAGTCGAAAAGATTCCAAAAGCGGGTTTCAGGAAGGGTATAAATATTACTTTGATCTGGTAACCTGTAAAGGTTGTCCCAAACATGATGCATGTGCCAAAAAATCAGCACGAAAAGTCCTGAACATTGGGATCAATACATTGGAATTCTATGAAATCTCCCAAAGCCAGAAAATGGATGATTTCAAAGAAAAATATAAAAAGCGGGCCAGCATTGAAGGGAAAAACGCTGAATTTAAGCGATTTCATGGACTTGGCCGGGCGAGAAGCTACGGTCTTGTTTCAATGTCCAAACAGGCAAAACTGGCAGCAATTGCAGTAAATTTAAAGAGAATCGCGGCCATCATGACCGCTAATTTTTCTTATTTTGTTGAAAAGTTCGTCATATTCAGAATTAATTTCGTTTTCTAAAAATAGTTTACTCATATTTTTAGAAATCGGCCCAAAAAAGCGACTATTTCACAGGTCCCGAACCGTCCCCGCGTGTTTGATGGTTCTTTTCAGGGTTTTCGGTGATACGGATATTGTAAATGGTCCCATCCTGGCCAGTCATGATAATGGTTGACCGCTGATGGGTTGACAGGGTTTCCCTGACGGTCTGCCATTCCCTGGTATCGCCTGCAGCTCTTAAGGTCGTTTCAATGGAGACAAGAAGATGGTAGGCAAGGACACCGATTAGAAATGACAAAGAATTAACTTTTTTGATTTCAGGATTTCTACGCCCTTTTTTAGTGATTGAAAAGAAAAAAATAGAATTGACTATCGTTATTCAATAGTATACACTATGTATATACTATTATGTGGAGGTTAATAAAATGCAAACAACCATCGTTAAATGGGGAAACTCTCAAGGAATTCGCCTACCTAAGTACCTATTGGAAAGCGCACACTTTTCTGAACGTGATGTCGTTGAAATATCGGTCGTGGGTGAAAAAATCGTGATTAAAAAAATAAATGTTACAATGCCTCATAAAACAATTCAAGATCGATTTAAAGGATACCAGGATGCATACGAACCTATTAACATCAATTGGGGTGAACCCGAAGGTAATGAAATATGGTAAGCCAAGGGGATATCATTAAACTAGACTTTAATCCACAAAGCGGTCATGAGCAGGCTGGTTATCGGCCTGCTGTTGTTATAAGCAATAATTTTTTTAACAGCAAGGTTAACTTGACTATTGTGTGTCCGATTACAAACACAAACAGAGCATTTCCACTCCATATTCCTCTTGATAGTCGAACCAAAACAACTGGCGTTGTTTTGTGTGAACACATAAAATCAATAGATCTGGAAGCACGGCCCTATTTATTTATTGAAAAGATACCAAATGATCTACTCATTGAAATCATTTCGGTGGTTTTTGCGGAGATAGAAAGAGATTAGATTTAAGAAAATATGATGTTGAAGGGAGAGAAATGAATTATAACGAGATTTGAAAAATTTAATTCAATTAAAATAGCGGCATAAGCCGAAGAGAAAGGATAAAATTATGTTAAATTGAAAAATAAACAAAGTCGGTTTGAAAATCTGAGATCATGAGAAGTACGTATAGAGTCATAAATTAGGGAAAGGTGAGTGCAGAATTGGAACACTATATTCCTCCATTTGTAATAACGGATAAAATGATTGATCTAATAGCTGAGATCAGTGTGTGGATCGGCAAAATATCAGTTAATTCTAATCAGGTTGCAAATTCTCTATTGCGACGTGAAAATCGCATCAAAACAATTCAAGCATCCCTGGCAATCGAGAATAACACATTGACGATTGAACAGGTCACCGCAATTATCAACGGGAAGCGTATTTTGGGTGCGCCGGAAGAAATAAAAGAAGTGAAAAATGCATATGAGGCATATGAAATGCTGTTGGGGATGAATCCGGCCTCAATGAATGATTTGCTAAAAGCGCATGGTATGATGATGTCAGATTTAGTCAAGGAAGTTGGAATGTTCAGAAGTGGGAATGTTGGTGTATTTGATGGAGAGGTTGTCGTTCATATGGCTCCTCCTTCTCGACTGGTACCAGAATTGATGAAAAATTTATTTGACTGGTACCAGTCGTCGAAAGTGCATCCTTTAATAAAAAGCTGTGTGTTTCATTATGAGTTCGAATTTATTCATCCGTTTGCAGATGGAAATGGAAGAATCGGGAGAATGTGGCATACACTGCTATTGAGCCGGTGGAAAGAAATATTAGCATGGATTCCCATCGAGACATTAGTAAAAGAACGTCAAGCAGAGTATTATAAAGTATTGGGAATAGCAGATAAAAATGCGGATTCGTCAATTTTTATTGAATTTATGTTACAGGCAATATTGGATACGCTTCGTGAAATGAGTGATAGCGACCAAGTGAGCGACCAAGTTAAAAGGATCGTGACAGGTCTGGGAAAAGAAACATTATCTGCAATTGAAATAATGCAACGTCTTGGTTTGTCACATCGAGCTACCTTTCGAAAAAACTATTTAAATCCAGCTTTAGAAGCCGGTTTAATTGAACGGACAATACCTGAAAAGCCAAACAGCAGTAAACAAAAATATCGGATTAAAAAAATTTAATTAGTCGCTTTTAAGACAGTTTATCATTTAATACGGACAAGCATTTGAGAAAAGAGATGAAAATGTGTCTTAAAAATGTCGTATACAGTTAAAAATGGCTTTAATATGCCATGACCTGCTGCTTCGTAATCAGTAGGTCATGTGGTTCCACACATAATCTTTGTAAGATTAAATAGGCTTTTTGAAATTATTTAATACGCCTATAATCAGATATATTAATTGTCACTGTGTACTGGTACGGCCCGCCTCCACCAAAATAAAAAAAATAAAGCTCTGAAACGACCTGTACATGGTGTTTTCGCGGATTTTTTATTTGCTAAAAACATTTTATTTTGCAGGTGATCGCTGATATTAATTGTCATCTTAAACGGTATGACACGCCTTCACATATAATATTGTGAATTAATGAAGGATAAGAAATAAAAAACGATGAGTATGTGTCATAAACATGACAAATACTGCACATTGTTGAGATACGTGTGATAGATTTTATAAGTATTATACAATATAAACATATATACGTCGTAAAAAGTGCGTCGATAAACCAAATAATCATTGCAATTTATGTTGCTTTAAACTAAAATATCATTATGAGGTGATGAAAATGGATCGACTAGCAATGGAACAGCTCCATAAATGGAAGCAGAAGAAAAATAAAAAGCCACTGATTATTCGAGGAGCCCGGCAGGTTGGCAAGACCTGGCTGATGAAAAACTTTGGACAGAAAGCTTATCGTCAAGTTGTTTATATCAGTTTTGACAATAATCAACAGATGAAGGATCTGTTTGAAGTCAATATGAAAATTGAACGGATTATCACAGGATTGGAGCTTTATGCAGGTCATAAGATCAGTCCGGAGAATACGCTGCTAATTTTTGATGAAATACAGGAAGTGCCCAAGGCATTGACGGCCTTAAAGTATTTTAATGAAGATGCGCCGGAATATCAAATTATTTGTGCTGGGTCATTACTGGGTGTTGCCTTGCACCAGGGTACGTCATTTCCGGTTGGTAAGGTGGAATTTCTGGACCTGTATCCCTTGTCATTTACTGAATTTATGAAAGCGATGGGGAAAGATCAATTTGTTGAACTCATCGAAAAAGGCGATTATGAGCTGGCGAACACATTTAAGCAGGAATATATTGACTTGCTCAAATATTACTATTTTATTGGTGGAATGCCGGAAGTCGTTGTCAACTTTGCAGATAATCAGGATTTTAATGAGGCAAGAGAGATACAACAGCGGATTCTTACCGCCTATGAACAGGATTTTTCGAAACATGCGCCAAATGAAGTGATCCCACGTATTCGTATGCTATGGAACAGTATTCCTTCCCAGCTCACCAAAGAAAACAAGAAGTTTATCTACGGTCTGATCAAGGAAGGGTCAAGAGCGAAAGACTATGAAATGGCCCTGCTCTGGTTGACGGATTGCGGTCTTGTTCACAAAGTACAACGGGTAACAACACCTGGCCTGCCATTAAAGGCATATGAAGACTTAAAGGCATTCAAATTGTTCGTATTGGACGTTGGTTTACTATCCTGTATGGTCAGACTGAATCAAACAGTTCTCCTTGATGGTAACGATCTGTTCAAAGAGTTTAAAGGCGCTTTGACAGAGCAGTATGTGCTCCAGCAATTAAAGACGCTGAATGGCATTGAAACCTATTATTGGACAAATGAACGTGGTGGCGCAGAGATTGACTTCCTCGTCGATAATGAAAGCAATATATTTCCCATTGAGGTTAAGGCGGAGACCAATTTAAAAGCCAAAAGTCTTAGAACATATTATGAAAAATTTAGTCCCAAAATATCAATTCGTACAGCAATGACGGATTATAAGCAGGAAGATTGGTTAATTAATTTACCTTTGTGGGCAATCAATACGTTACAAGTGAATCTATTTTAAGTGAATATATACAACAACACAACAATATGTTATAATGCACATAGAATCTATGGTGCATAGACTCCATAAAAAAAAGTTGCGAAAATGAAAAACCCCCGGATGTCGGTCCGGGGGTTTTTCTCTAGGTTAAAGCCAAAAAGCCCGAACCAGGGACACAATAGCAGCTGCCAGTTTTACCAACTCTGTTAAAAAATTGGCTGTGCCCTTTGACGACTTGTCGTCACTATGATGCATAACACTTCCTCCTTTCATCAAGGAGTCTGGTAGTTGCGTACCAGCACTGAAAGGTAAAAATACAGCATCATTTTTTCCCTAATCTGGTGAAAGCATTGAGTCAGGTTAAAGATCCGTACGAATGTCAAGAAAATAGTAGGCCAGTCGCTGAAAAAATAGTAGGCCACTTGTGCTGAAAAAATAGTAGACCATTATCAAAAAAACGCTGATAAAAAGTGGCCCACTTGTTTAAATCCTGGTCTGGTTTGCTTTTGTAT
>JAENWK010000014.1 GCA_016650045.1 Eubacteriaceae bacterium
ATCTTTTGTTCTAAAAATATTTCATGAGTAAAAGGATTATTTTTAGAACAAAAGATGGACAGTTTAGCCGGTTCAACCGCTAACGCTCCTTTGAACCTATTTGTTTTTTACAAAAACAAAGCTAAATTAGTCTCGCGACGATGGCGGAAGGGCTACACCTGTTCCCATACCGAACACAGCAGTAAAGTCTTCCAGCGCCGAAAGTACTTGGTGGGTAACTGCCTGGGAGGATAGGACGTTGCGGGACTATATATCTTTAACACCGGAAGGTGTTTTTTTTTACATGAAAAAAAGAACCGTCACTCTGACAGTTCTTTTTTTGTTTTTGTGGAGATAATTGCATAGGAGAGGGGTTCAATTACAATGGTGTCCAGTGAGACGGTTCTTTTGGATAGTGCTCATAAAGAGACATCATAATGCGTTGGAGAGAGACTAATGTGTGCCAGAGGCTTCTTTTCCAGCGGTAGAAATTTGTTCAGAAATGTTAGCGGGGCCATTTCCAGGTTGGGATTTGCTTTAAGACGGTTGTAAAATACAGGATATGAAGAGCATCCACATATTTCAAAAGGCTTTCTAGTTACTCGATTCTAAGTAAAATATTTTTTTGCAATTAAGTACAAAGTGTAACATTGGGACTATTTTATTGTAAAGTTAGGTTGCATTTATAAATGGACCAGTACAAATTTATCTTTCCACCCAGATTAAGAATCACACATATAAAATAAATTCCAACCAGTAAGGCAAAGAGACCACCCAGATTACCATAAAGAGTACTATATTTGTCTGAGTTATTAATAAACCAGGTAAATATTCTAAAGGCAACATTAAGACCCAAGGTGGCAAATACAGCTCCAGGAAGGCCTTCTAAAAATTTCAGGGACTTTGCCGGGGCCATCATATAAACCATGTTAAAGAAAAGGGTTGAGAACACCCAGGAAATAAGGAGCGCTAAAAGACGCCAAGAAGGGTAATAGTCCAGGGAAATACCGGAAATTTGAAAAATGAATTTTCCAAGATCGGCGCTAAAAATGTAGGCAATGGCAATCAGCAGAATGGCCAGACCAAAAAGAATGGTGAATAAAAAAGAGAGCAACCATATTTTCAAATGACTTCTTGTTTCTTTTCTGCCAAAGGTTTGATTAAGTCCAGTCATAATGGCCCTTGCCGCCAGAGTGGCAAAGAAAAAAGTAATCAGCAATAACAAATAATTGGCATCTGAAATTTGGCTGCTGAGAGAGGTTAATAGATTTGTCACATAGTCATAGGAAAGGTTCGGTAAAAAGGCTTTCAAAATTTCAAAAAGGTAGGTCTGAAACTGTTTGACAAATTTTCCCACAAAAGAAATAAGAAAAATGAGTAAAGGAAAAAAGGCCATGAGCAAATAAAATGACATTTGAGAACAGATTCCGGAAAAATCCGTTTTTACAAAATCTTCCTTGATCAAAAATCCAAGTTTCACAGGTTTAGTGTTAAGTAATTGCTTAATCATTTTTACTGATTTCCTTTCTTTATTGCTTTGTTATCCAGGGCATATAAATTAATGACTCCCCCCAGGGTCAGGGTGAAGCAAATCATAAAAATAACGATGCACAGGGAAAGGGGTCCCTGAATATTATTGAAAAAAGTGGTAAGATTCATAACAGGGTTGGTCAGAATATTATATATGAAAAAAACCAACAGCCATCCAACGCTGACAAAGATGCCGCCAGGAAAGGCTTCGAAAAAGCTCAAATGATTTTTAGGTGCAAACATATAAATCAGTGTAAAAATGAGGGCGGAGATAATAACAAGATATATTGCGCTGAAAATTGACAGGAATATAGCGAAAATATGAGAAAGGTTTAAAAAAGCAAAAAATTGATCAAAGATCTCTGCTCCCAAAAGGTAGCAAATAATGGTCAAAAGAATGATGATAAGAAACAAAAATAAATACAAAACCGATTGAAACCAAAGGGCAATCATTCCCCGGGTTTCTTTTTGTCCGAAAATTCGATTAAGTGAAATAATAAGGGAGTACATGGCAGAAATGGACACATAAAGAATAAAAAAGCTAAAAACCAAATTGGCTTCAAGGGAAATAGGGTTATTAACCGCATTATCCATGGCGGTATCAATATCATTCATGATGGCTGCCGGCAAAACCTGTGAAAGCCCATTGATGAGGGTACCATTCAATTCACTGGAAGCCCAGTTAATAAAATTATAAAGAAGCATCAAAAAAGGGATAAAGGCCAGAAGCGCCCGATAGGACATTTGGGCAGAGAGATTGATAATATTATTTTTTTCTCCCTGAGTTATTAGAAAGCGGCTGAAGCGTTTAATAGATGTCATAATATCCTCCAAATCCACTCATAAATTCGATGCCAATACTGAATGTCAGTATAACATATTTTGAAAAATAATTGAAGCCCAAAAATGAAAAGCAAAAGAATGGAAATAAAATAAAAATAATGCTATAATTGAAAGGCTACTATTATAAAAACAAAAGTTTTTGGGTAGTGGATTAAAATTACAAGCACATAAACCAAAGAACGTTTTAATTAAGGAAGGAAACAGGAAAATTATATGGGGAAAACATTAACTGAAAAAATTATCGCTTCACACCTTGTTGTGGGAGAAATGGTTAAAGGTCAGGAAATCGGCATTATTATTGATCAAACTCTTACCCAGGATTCTACTGGAACCATGGCCTATTTACAATTTGAAGCCATGGGAATACCCAGAGTGAAAACAAAAAAATCCCTCGCCTATATTGATCACAACATGCTTCAGGAGGGTCCTGAAAACATGGACGATCACCTTTATATTCAAAGTGTTGCAAAAAAACACGGTATTTATTATTCAAGACCCGGCAATGGGATTTGTCACCAGGTCCAAATTGAGCGTTTTGGGGTTCCGGGAGATACGCTCTTAGGCTCCGATAGTCACACGCCGACAGGAGGTGGGCTAGGAATGCTTGCCATTGGCGCCGGCGGACTGGATGTTGCCGTTGCCATGGCAGGAGATCCCTATTATATAACCATGCCCAAAGTGGTTAAGGTTGAGTTAACCGGGAAGCTTCGGTCTGGCGTCTCTTCTAAGGATGTTATTTTAGAAGTCTTAAGGCAATGCACGGTTAAAGGCGGGGTTAACAAAGTTTTTGAATACACCGGAGAAGGGGTTAAAACCCTGACGGTTCCCGAACGTGCCACCATTACCAATATGGGTGCGGAACTGGGAGCCACCACTTCGATTTTTCCATCAGATGAAATGACTGAGAAATTTTTAGACGCCCAGGGTCGGGTCGAAGACTATCAACCACTTGCAGCAGATGATGATGCCGTATTTGATGAAATCGTAACAGTGGACATGAGTGTTTTAGAACCGCTCACAGCTTGCCCTCATAGCCCGGACAAGGTGGTTAAGGTTTCAGAAATTGAAGGCTTGGTTGTTAATCAGGTAGCCATTGGAAGCTGTACCAACTCTTCCTGGTTGGATTTAATGAAGGTGGCTGAAATCGTCCGGGGAAAAACAGTTCCTGAAAATGTATCTTTTGTTATTGCACCGGGTTCCAAACAGGTATTAACCATGCTGGCTGAAAATGGTGCACTGGCTGATTTATTAAATGCCGGCGCCCGTGTTTTAGAATGTGGTTGCGGTCCCTGTATCGGTATGGGTCAGGCACCTTGCACCGATGCGGTTTCATTAAGAACATTTAACCGAAACTTTTTTGGACGCTCGGGAACACCATCAGCGGATGTTTACCTGTTAAGTCCGGAAACAGCTGCAATTTCCGCCATTGAAGGCGTGTTAACCAACCCTCTGGGAAAAGTGAACCTTCCAGAAATTACTATGCCGGAAAAATTTTTATTAAATGATACCATGGTGGTAGCACCAGCTTCTGAAGGCACTGAGGTGGTTGTGATTAAAGGACCAAATATTAAGCCTTTTCCTGCAACGAAGCCATTAAAGAAAACCGTTGAAGGACAAGCATTGATTGTGGTAGGGGATAATATCACCACGGATCATATTATGCCATCCAATGCAAAGCTGCTACCTTATCGTTCCAACATTCCCTATCTCTCAAATTACTGTTTAGCGCCTTGTGATCCTGATTTTCCACAGCGTGCACTTGACAATAAAGGCGGATTTATTATTGGCGGCTCTAATTATGGCCAGGGCTCCAGCCGTGAACATGCTGCATTGGCACCGGTTTTTCTGGGAATTAAAGGGGTCGCAGCCAAATCGTTTGCTCGAATTCATCAAAATAATCTGATCAATAACGGGATTCTTCCCATGGTATTTGAAAATGAATCTGATTATGACACCATTGCCCAAGGTGATGAGCTGGTCATTGAAAATGCCCAGGAAGCGGTTAAAGCCGGAAAAGTAAGCCTTGTTAATAAAACAAAGGGACTGACCTATGCTATGGCCATTGAAATTTCTGAGCGCCAGAAAGAAATGCTTTTAGCCGGAGGACTGATTAACCTCATTAAATCTAAAAAATAGGTCTGAATTTAGTCACTAAAGACCCAGGATTATTCTTTAGGTTTGGTGACTTTTTTCGAAATGTTAAAATAGCAGATAAAAAAAATCAAAGAGGTTATTGCGAAAATTGCAAGAACCTCTTTGATTTATAACTGGGTTTTAATATTTACGGGCAAACATTCACATAAGTATCGGGTAATTCATCAAAAAACATGATACCAAGACAATTGGAGCCGATGTGCACCGTAAGAGCTGCACCGGCAGCATCGGGAATCATAAAGTTTTTCAAATGGAATTCTTTTTCCATAGTCCGTTTTACTCTTTCCTGAAGCTCAGGTACGGTGATTTGAATAAGGCCCATAATTTGATTTCGGTTTTCCCCGAGTTTCTCATCCACTGTGGCAAGGAGCTTTTTCAACGCCTTTTTTTGGCCGCGGATTTTTTCATAAACCTGGATCTCACCATTTTTAATGGTGAGAATGGGTACTATTTTTAACATATCCCCGATCATGGCGGAACTGCGACTGATACGTCCCCCCTGAGCAAGCCATTTAATGTCCCCGACCATAAAAAAGATCTGAACATGATTTGATAAAAAAGTCATGGTTTCAACAATTTCTTGATAAGATCGGTTAAGTTTGTTAAGCTTTAAACCCTGATGTAAAATCAGTGCGGATCCGGTGGTGGCCGAAAGGGAATCAATGATGGTGATTTTACAATTCGGATATTTTTCCTGCAAGTTTTTTCCCAGAAATTTGGCGGTTTGGTAAGTTCCAGAAAGCTTGGAAGAAAACGCCAGGTAAATAAGATCGTCACCATTTTTAAGGTGATTTTCAAAGGTGTTAATAATATTCAATGGTTGGATTTGAGCAGTTTTTGGAAAAGTGCTTTTATTTTGAGTGACAAAGTCAATAATCATTTCTGAGGTGACATCAATGCCATCGTAAAAGGTTTTATCATCAAGGGTTACTGGAATGGGTAAGACATCAAAATCATAGCGTCTTAATACTTCACTGTTTGTTTCGCACATGGAATCCACAATAAATTTTATTGCCATTAGGGTGCTCCTTTTCTATTATTGTAAAATATATTATCATGAACCATGCTTTTTTACAAATCAGAGTAAAGGTAAAGTTGAAATGAAGCTGAGGTTAAGAATGGATTAAGGCTTCTTTTCATAAAAAATTGTTATAATTTAAAAAAGATGTTAAGATAAACTCTGAAATATTTATAAATCAACAAGTTTAGGTTGAATAGGATTAGAACAAAAAAAAGAAATGGAGTCATTCGTGGAATACTTAGCAAATCAATTAGCAGAAGAATTTAAAATACGTACCCAACAGGTGGAAGATACCATCGCCCTTATTGATGGAGGAAACACCATTCCCTTTATCGCCCGTTATCGTAAGGAAGTGACTGGAAACTTAAGTGATGCCATTCTAAGGGATCTGGATGTCCGCCTGACATATTTAAGAAAACTTGAAAAGCGCAAAGAAGAAGTTTGCACAACCATAGAGGAACAGGGAAAATTAACGCCAGAGTTAAAGGCCGCTATTTCCCAGGGAAAAACACTTCAGGAAATAGAAGATCTTTACCTGCCCTATAAACAAAAGAAAAAAACCCGGGCATCTGTTGCAAGACAAAAGGGACTGGAACCTTTGGCTTTGCTTATTTTAGAACAAAAAACAATGGAACCTGCATTAATAGAAGCAGCAAAAAGTTATATTAATCCTGAGTTAGAGGTGAATTCGGTAGAAGAAGCCCTTCAATACGCCCAGGACATCATAGCTGAAATCATTGCGGACAATGGAACGTATCGAGGTGTTATCCGTAAAATGACCTTGGAAAAGGGGCAGATAAAATCCACTGTTGTCAAGGGCATGGAAGAAGAAAATTCAGAGCTTGAAATGTATTTTGACCATATCGAAACCATTAAGGCCATTAAGGATCATCGCATTTTGGCTTTGAACCGCGGAGAAAAAAAGAAGGCCCTTTCAGTAAAAATCCTGGCACCTGTTGAAGAAATTGATGCCTATTTAAAAGAAGAATTACTTCAGGCCCCTTCCAGCACTTTATTAGCGGCCATTGAAGATAGCTATAAACGTTTGATCGCACCGGCCATTGAACGGGAAATACGGGGAGCGCTCAAGGAACGGGCAGAGCTTGGTGCCATTAAAATGTTTGCCCTTAATCTTAAAAAGCTGCTGCTGCAAGCGCCCTTTAAAGAAAAAACAACCATGGGTTTTGATCCAGCCTTTAGAACAGGGTGTAAAATCGCTGTGTTAGACCCTAATGGAAAGGTTTTAGCCACCACCACCATTTACCCAACCCTTGGAAAAGGCCAGGCTAAGGAAGCGGAAAAAGAGCTGCTTGAACTCATCGAACGTCATCAGGTGGATATCATTGCCATTGGCAATGGTACCGCCTCCCGGGAATCTGAGCAATTTGTTGCCGAAGCCATTAAAAAAACAACGGTTCCGGTTCAATATATTGTGGTTAACGAAGCAGGAGCATCGGTTTATTCAGCATCGGAATTAGGCACCGAGGAATATCCGGATCTTAACGTTTCCATCCGAGGGGCCATTTCCATTGGCGGACGGCTCCAGGATCCCTTATCCGAGTTGGTGAAAATCGATCCCAAACACATTGGGGTGGGACAGTATCAACACGATGTTAATCAAAAAGAGCTGGAACGGGTTTTAGAAGCCACCGTAGAGGATGCGGTTAATAATGTTGGGGTTAATGTAAACCGGGCATCGGTATCATTGCTTAAGCATGTGGCCGGAGTCAATAAAACCATTGCTAAAAATATTTTAGACTATCGAACCACCCTGGGGTCTTTTAAAAACCGAAAAGAAATAATGAAGGTTAAGGGATTGGGGGCCAAGGCTTTTGAACAGTGTGCAGGCTTTCTAAGGATTGATGATGGCGATAATATTTTAGATAATACCGGGGTTCACCCTGAAACCTATAAAAGCGTGGAAAAACTCTTGAAACTTAAAGGGATTTCAAAAATGGAATTAGGGAATCTGGAACAGGGGTTCTTCAATGATATGAATGTCCCAGAAACAGCAAAACACCTGGAAATTGGGATCCCAACCCTTTATGATATTCTTAATGAGCTAAAAAAGCCTGGCCGAGATCCCCGGGAAAACGCACCTAAGCCACATTTAAAATCCGATGTATTGTCCATGGATGACTTACAGGTGGATATGGAGTTAGTCGGAACGGTTAGGAATGTTATTGACTTTGGGGCATTTGTGGATATTGGGGTTCATCAGGACGGATTGGTTCACATTTCAGAGATTACAGATCGGTTTATCCGACATCCTTCTGAAGCACTTTCGCTGGGGGATGTTGTCACCGTAAAAGTACTTTCCATTGACCTGAAACGAAAACGTATTGGTTTAACCATGATTATATAAAAAAACATTGACATAGGAATAAGTTTTTTATAGAATAATAGGCTTATTCTTTTCTATTTGTGGTATAATAATAATAGGAAGCGACGATAGGAGTGGTTTAAATGTATAAAATTGGAGATAAGATTGTTTATCCAATGCACGGAGCAGGTGTGATTGAGGCAATTGAAGAGCGAGAAATATTTGAAGAAAGAAAACCCTATTATATAATGCAGATAGTTTCAGAGGGGCTACAAATTTTAATTCCTGTGGATAAAGTTGACGAAATTGGTGTGCGAAATATCGTCAGTCAGGAAGTTATTGATGAGATGATCGAGACATTAAAATTACCAATGGATGTCATGGAAAAAAACTGGAACCGACGGTATCGAGAGCACCTTGAAAAATTAAAAACCGGTGATATTTTTGAAGTGGCCAGAGTTGTTAAAAACCTCATCCTTCTGGATCGGTTAAAGGGTCTTTCTACCGGAGAAAAGAAAATGCTGAATAATGCACGAAATTTTATTATCAGCGAAATGGTTTTGATTCAATCCGGTGATAAGGAAGATATTTTAGAATTAATTAATAGTTCAGTGAGCAATGAGGCGTGAAATTCACGTCTTTTTTTTATATTGTGGTGCAAAGTTAAGAATTTATTGCTATAATAAGTGTTCATTTACAAGAAAGGAGGTGAATTAAATGATACAGAAAATATTTCGATTTTTCTTTGCTCTCATTGGGATTCTTTTGGGAAGTGCATCAGCAAATGTGATTATATCGAACACTTGGATTCAGGAATCGCTTAACATCAAAATTAGTCCTGAAACTCAATTAATCATTTACGTGGTTCTCCTGGTTCTCTTTGGACTCATATTCTTTATTCTATTTCCAGTAATGCTCAGTGGTGTGAAAAAATTGTCGAAGATCGTTGAAACCAGCATGGAAAATGTGCGACTCATTGATATCGCACTTGGAATTGGTGGTTTGGTCATCGGATTGGTTATTGCCATGTTAGTAAGTTTTGCTTTTGTCCAAATTCCTTTTCAATGGATTGGCACAATTTTAACCATTATCAGCTATATTGTTTTGGGTTACCTTGGATTTACTTTGCCTACTAAAAAACGGGAGGATATTGTTTTGGCTTTCCAGAACAGTAAACGAGAAAAGGAGTTGAATCCACAAGGAAGCCAAAAGCGTTCTGCTAAAAAGAAAGGCGTTGCAATTCCAAAATTATTGGATACCAGTGTTATTATTGATGGACGTATTTTTGATATTTGCAAAACAGGTTTTATTGAAGGTCCTTTAGTGATTCCGGTTTTTGTTCTTAATGAGTTACAGCTTATTTCTGATTCATCAGATGAACTGAAAAGAAACCGTGGACGTCGCGGTTTGGATATTTTGAATAAAATTCAAACAGATCTTGAAATTGAGGTTCAAATTACTGAAGAAGATTTTGATGATACCCGTGAAGTTGATGCTAAACTTGTAAAACTTGGCAAGTTAACAAAAGGCAAGATTGTTACAAATGATTACAATCTTAACAAGGTGGCAACCGTTCAAGGGGTGGATGTTCTGAATATTAATGAGCTGGCCAATGCCGTCAAACCGGTGGTACTCCCAGGTGAGGAAATGAAGGTTCTCCTGGTAAAAGGTGGAAAAGAAAACGGTCAGGCAGTTGCCTATCTGGATGATGGCACCATGATTGTCGTTGAAAACGGTAAAAAATACATCGGTAGCTCCACACAGGTTCTGGTCACTAGTATTTTACAAACAGCGGCTGGTCGGATGATATTCGCAAAACCAAAAAAATGAACTAATCAATCTATTTTAAAAAATTAAATATTGATATTTTCTAGGCGGAACTGAAATTTTTCAGTTCTGCTTTTTAACGTTGTATTAAGGGAATCAGTTCTTGGATGACAGATCAATTCAGCCTATGCATTGAATATTGATCTCCAGGGTAATGTAACCAAGGGAGCATTGCTTGCCCCCTAGCTTTATACAATCGGGACTATTAATGAAGGTGATAGTATGAGCCAAACCATTGCCGATGAAAATGGAAACACGGTCATTAAATGTTTTTTATGGAATATAACCTCTTGCATCCTAAAATTTCTAATTCTTAAATCGAGAGATTCTAAGGGTTCTTTGTACAAAAATATTGTAATTAACAAAGGGTTTACGTATAATAAAAGAAGGTTTGTCAAAATTCAATATTAGAAACTGCGTTTTAAAAAATATATTTCCAATAAACCCAGAGATGAGGAACGAAAAATGAATTTGCCCCAGGATTTTAAAGATAAAATGACAATTCTCATGGAAGAGGGAAGTGACGATTTATTTGCTTCCTATGAACAACCTGAAAGTAAGGGCATAAGAACCAACACACTCAAGTTGACCCCGGAAAAATTATCAATAAAGCTTCCCTTTGAAACCCAGGGTGTCACCTGGTGTGACGAAGGTTTTTATATTGACAGTGAGATTCGGCCAGGAAAAAATCCCTATTATTATTGTGGCCTTTATTATGTCCAGGAACCTACGGCAATGGCAGCAGTGGAAGCTCTTGCCCCGGAACCAGGGGATTGGGTCCTTGATCTTTGCGCTGCTCCAGGTGGAAAATCAACCCAGATTGCAGCAAAACTTCAAGGCCAGGGACTCCTCATTGCCAATGAGCTGGTAAACTCCCGAGCCGGCGTACTATCAACAAATGTAGAACGCATGGGGATTTCCAATGCGGTGGTCACCAATGAATTTCCTGAGCGTCTGGTGGATTCTTTTTACCAGAGCTTTGATAAAATTCTGGTGGATGCACCCTGTTCAGGAGAAGGCATGTTCAGAAAAGACCCAGGGGCACTTTCAGACTGGAGCCTGGAACGGGTATCTCGTTGTGTTGGAAAGCAGGAAAAAATATTAGAAACCGCCCACCGACTGTTAAAACCCGGTGGGGTTTTGGTATATGCAACCTGCACCTTTTCTCCGGAAGAAAATGAACAAATCATTGAAGCGTTTATTAACAAATATTCCTATGAATTAGAAAGTATTGAGCTCACTGGACTGGAGGATCATGGTCGGATGGAATGGACCAGAGAAAATACAAAATCCATTGAAAAGGCACTTCGTATTATGCCGATGAAGGTTAAAGGCGAAGGGCATTTTATTGCAAAATTGGTAAAAGTCGGACCTTGTTTAGATGAAAACAATGCAAAACAAGGATATTCAAAGTCGCGATTAAAAAAAGCAACGAGTTTGGAGCTTAAAGATTTTGAAAATTTTGCCGAAGATTTTTTAGACGAGGCTTTTTATAATAATCTGAAAAACAGACTCTATTTATCCGGGGAACATCTTTACGCCCTACCAAAGGGACTTGCCCTGGAAACCATAGCAAACCTTAAGGTCTTAAGACCGGGACTCCACCTGGGAGAGTTTAAAAAGAATCGCTTTGAACCCAGCTACGCATTGGCTTTGGCACTTAAACTGTCAGAGGCGAAAAATGTGGTTGATCTTAAAGAAGAGGACCAGGCCTACCAGTATTTAAAGGGAGAAGCTCTTAACATGGCCGCTGAAAAAGGTTGGATTTTAATTGGCTATCAAGGAGATCCTCTGGGTTTTGGAAAAGCAAGCGAAGGCATTATTAAAAACCATTATCCCAAAGGGCTGAGAATACGAAAGAAGTAGGTCGGAGGAAAAAATGACAATGAGCAGGGAGCCAAAAAAAACAGGAAATTAAGGAGGAACGAGATGAATGAAAAAGATTATAACAGTTTAAAAGATGCCATCGACAAGAAGAAAAAAATTCTGGTTTCAGGATGTCTGTGCGGAATGAAAATTGATTACGAAGAAAAAGGACATCTGGTTGAAGCACTTCGCAAGTTGATGCTTCAGGGACAAGCCATTGCGGTATGTCCAGAGGTACTAGGTGGTTTACCAACACCAAGAGACCCGGCGGAAATAGTGGTGGTCAAGGATGAACGGAAAGTGTATAATAATAGAGATTATGATATTACCGAAAGTTTTGTCCTTGGGGCAGAGAGAACCCTTGAAGTTGCCCGAAAATCTGGGGCGAAAATTGCAATTTTAAAGAGTAATAGCCCTTCCTGTGGTTGTGGTAAGATCTACGATGGAAGTTTTACAGAAAAACTCGTGGATGGGGATGGAATCACCACGGAGATCCTTAAAAAAAATGGGTTAAGGGTTATTACTGAAGCTGATTTTTTAGAGTGCATAAAGTAAACCGCCTTAGGATAACGATAGAAATAGAAAAGTGAGGATGAGCATATGGGAAATAAACTCAATATAGGCGTTGTTTTTGGCGGACAATCCGGAGAGCATGAAGTCTCACGGGTTTCGGCTTATAATGTATTGGGCGTTATTAATCGAGAAAAATACAATGTTGTAACCATTGGTATTACAAAAAAAGGCAAATGGTATCTTTATTCAGGAGATCACGAAAAGATCAAGGATGGTTCCTGGGAAGAGGATACTAAAAATCTGCTCGGGGATTTTTCGATTTCCGCTCATCCTGAAATCATAAAAATCGATGTGTTTTTTCCAGTTCTTCACGGACCAATGGGTGAAGATGGCACCATACAAGGTGTTTTTGAAATGCTGAACAAGCCCTATGTGGGTTGTGGCGTTCTGGGTTCAGCGGTGGGTATGGATAAGGTTTTTTCGAAGATCATGTTTGAAAGTGTTGGAATTCCAACCGGGAACTATTGCTACTTTCGTGAAAACGATTGGAAAAAAGACCCGCAAAAAAGGCTGGAAGAAACAGAAAAAGCCTTGGAATATCCTATTTTTGTGAAACCCGCCAATATGGGTTCCAGCGTTGGCATTAACAAAGCCCATAATCGCAAAGAACTGGTTGCCGCCATTGAGGAAGCATTTATTTATGATCATAAATTAATCTTGGAAGCCTTTGTTAAAGGCCGAGAAATTGAATGTGCGGTTCTCGATGATGAGGGAGTGATTCGTGCATCCATAGCCGGAGAAGTCATTCCTTCAAAGGAATTTTATGATTATGAAGCCAAGTATTCAGACTCCCAGGATTCAAAGGTCGTGATTCCGGCTGATATTCCTGAGGAAGCTATGAAAATGGTTCGGAAATATGCCGTTAAGGCTTTTGAAGCCATTGAAGGATCAGGCCTTTCCCGGGTGGATTTCTTCCTTACCGAGGATGGACAACTCCTCATTAATGAGGTCAACACACTTCCGGGATTTACAAATATCAGCATGTACCCCAAAATGTGGGAAGCCACAGGAATTGGATATTCAGAGCTGGTGGATAAAATTATTGCATCGGCCAATCGAAAACGGGTGACGCAACCCTAATGAAAGCTTAAGCGAAAAAATAAAATATCTTGATAAAAAAACCAATCAGTGGTTTAATAATGTCAGAAATCAACCCTCCAGGAGGAGACCAATGACTGAAGAAAGAAAAAAAGTATGGCTATCCATTTCGGGAACCATTAAAAATGAAGAAGACAAGGATACCCTGGAATTTCTCACCGAAGGTGATCTATATAAAGAATCCGATGGATCCTGTGTAACCTATGAAGAATCTGAAGTGTCAGGTATGGAAGGCACGGTGACAACCGTTCGTGTTGATGAACAGAAGGTGTCAGTCATTCGACTGGGAACCACTAATTCGATTATGGAATTTGAAAGCGGAAAGCGGAATCTCACATGGTATTCCACACCCTATGGGGATGTGACCATGGGAATTCTCACCAAAGATATATTAGTTAACTACAATGAACAAAAAGAACCAACCAAGGTGATGATTGATTATAACATCGAAATTGAAGGAATCACTAATTCTCGAAATGTCTTAAATATTAAAATCTCCCATTAATCCCAAAGATAATGAGATTGTCAGAGGAGAAGCATCAAGGTGCTTCTCCTCTGACTTATGTTAGGGCGCTGAAAAAAAGAAAATCGAAAGGATAAAATAATGTATATTCGTGAAAAGATAGAAGAACAAATTAAACAGATTATGGCAGATGCCCTGAATAAATCGGTGGCGGGAGGAGCTTTTTCCATAGAAACCATGCCAGACCTCTTTTTGGAAATGCCACGAGAAAAAGAACATGGTGAATATTCAACCAACATGGCCATGCAATTGCCAAAACAGACAAGAAAGTCACCGCGTTATATTGCCGAAGCCCTGGTGGAAAATATGGAAACCGAAGGATCTTACATTGATACGGTTGAAATAGCCGGACCGGGTTTTATTAATTTTAAATTAAAAAAGATCTGGCAGTATTCCGCCCTGGAAGAAATATCGGCCTTAAAGGAAAACTATGGCCGCAGCACTAAAAATACAGGCAAAACATTTAATATGGAATTTATTTCAGCAAATCCCACCGGCCCAATGCACATGGGAAATGCCCGAGGAGGTGCCATTGGTGATATTCTGGCTTCCGTTGCCAACTGGACAGGTTATGAAGTTACCAGAGAATTCTATATCAATGATGCCGGAAATCAGATTGTTAAATTTGGAGACTCTTTGGATGCACGCTATCGACAGCTTTTGGGGGAAGAGGTTCTTTTCCCTGCGGATGGCTATCAAGGAGATGATATTACTGAGCACATGAAAGATTTTATTGCTCTTGAAGGGGATCAGCATTTGGCATTGGAATCCCATGCCCGAAAAGAAATTCTCGTCGAATATGCCCTTGAAAAAAATCTGACCCAAATTAAAAAAGATCTTGAAACCTATGGTATTCATTATGATGTATGGTTTTCAGAACAAAGCCTCTATGACTCCGGTGCCATTGAATCAACCATTGAACTTTTAAAAAAGGGCGGGTTTGCCTATGAACAGGATGGCGCCCTGTGGTTTAAAGCCACTTCCTTTGGATCCGACAAAGATGATGTCCTGATTCGTGCCAATGGATTGCCTACCTATTTTATGGCGGATATTGCCTATCATATGGATAAGTTTATTAATCGAGGATTTGATCGTTGCATTAATGTATGGGGTGCAGACCATCACGGCCATATTGCACGACTCAAAGGTGCTCTCACAGCAGTTGAAATTAATCCGAATCAATTTGAAGTGGTTATTATGCAATTGGTGAGACTCTTAAGAAACGGAGAGGTTGCCCGAATGTCTAAACGTCAGGGTAAGGCCATCGCACTTACAGATTTAATTGATGAAGTCGGTGTGGATGCCACCCGGTTCTTCTTTAATCTCAGATCCCCAGACAGCCATTTCGATTTTGATCTGGCCCTGGCCATTGAACAATCAAGCGATAATCCAGTGTTTTATGTTCAATATGCCCACGCCCGTATTTGCAGTATCATACGACAAATGGCCGAAGAGGTTAACGATGAAGTCCCAATGGATCTCACTCGACTCATTGAAAAAGAGGAGTTTCACCTTTTAGAAACCCTGTCTTTATTCCCAAATGAAATTCTACTGGCTGAAGAACGCTTGGACCCCAGCCGAATTACCCGTTATACCATTGAACTGGCTTCGGCTTTTCATAGCTTTTATAATGCCTGTCATGTCCGGGTTGAGGATTTCCCTTTAATGAACGCCAGAGTGGCTTTAATTGAGGCAACCCAACAGGTAATCCAAAATGCCCTGGGTATTCTGGGAGTCACAGCTCCAGAAAGAATGTAGGTTAAGTTAATCAACAAATGAAAAAGCTTCATCAACTCTAATTTCTTAAATTCAAAATTAAGATGAGTGTTTGATGAAGTTTTTTTAATGCAACTTTTGTTTTTATGATATAATTTTACGAAAGAACCGAGGAAACAGGGAGGTAAAATCGTGTCTAAAAATCGAATGGAAGCTTATTTATTTTGCGTCAACTGTGAAAAGGATACGCCCCACGAAGTAGAATACAAAGCGGGACAGATTCATAAAATAACGTGTAAAACCTGTGAAATATCCTTGCAGATTAATCAGGAATTTGTAAACAAACATTTCAAGGAAGAATTTACAAAACGTGTTTTATCCAAACCGATTCGCATGACGGAAGAAATGGAAGCAGATCTCAGCGGTTTTTTAAAATCTCTGCCAATCAGGGTGATTTCCAAACCCTATCGGGTCTACAAGGAATATACAGATAAAATAAAGGAATAAAAGCTGAATTAAAGGTTTCTTCAGGAAAAAAGACCCGGAAGAAAACATTAAAATATGAATGTATTTTTACATATGGAAAAGTTTAAAATATCGAAGAAATAAAAGATTATCGGAAAGTATAAAAAAATATCAGACAGGCGGGATACAAAAAAAACTGTACAAATAGGGAAAAATATGATTAAATTTAGTTTCAAAACTGAATAGAAGGAGTAAGATGATACGAATAGGCACGGGTTATGATGTCCATCGTTTAGTAGAAAACAGACCACTCATTTTAGGCGGTGTAAAAATAAAATACCCCTTGGGACTTTTGGGACATTCAGATGCAGATGTATTGGTTCACGCCATTATGGATGCACTTTTAGGCGCTTTGGCATTGGGGGATATTGGAAAACATTTCCCGGATACGGATAAAGCATATAAAGACTGCGATAGCCTTCTGCTTTTGAAAAAAGTAGCCAAGCTTGTGAATGAAAAGGACTATGTGATCAATAATATTGATGCAACCATTATCGCAGAGAAACCAAAATTAGCACCTCATATACAGGCCATGATAGAAAATATTGAAAGAACCCTGAATTTGTCAAAGAACCGCGTAAGTGTAAAAGTGACCACCGAAGAAGGCCTGGGCTTTACCGGAAGCCAGCAGGGAATTGCGGCCCATGCAGTGGTGAGTCTTGTGAAAGGAGAAATAATAAAATGATTGGTATTATTGCAGCTATGGAAAACGAAGTGAGAGACGTTAAAGCAGTTATGGAGGATTCCATTAAAATTATCCATGGGGGAATGACCTTTATAAAAGGAAAACTCCATCAGAAGGAAGTTGTGGTGGTAAAGTCTGGGATTGGCAAGGTCAACGCTGCCATTTGCACCCAGATTCTGATTGATCTTTTCAAAGCAAAAGCCATTATCAATGTTGGTGTGGCCGGTGCGGTTCATCCTGACTTGGAGGTTGGGGATATCGTTATTTCTGAAGACAGTTGCCAGTATGATATGGATGCCAGAGCCTTTGGCCATCCCTGGGGTGAAATTCCAAACATGGATATCACCTTTTTCAAAGCGGATCAAACCTTGATAAAGCTAGCCGAAAAGGCTGCTTCCGACCTTAATGTGGCTTACCGTTTGGGTCGGGTCATGACAGCAGATTTAGGCGTGGATTCCAACGAACTCAAAGAAAAACTCCGGGCTGAATTTGGAGGTCTTTGTGTGGAAATGGAAGGAGCCGCTGTTGGACAAGTGGCTTTTGTTAATCAGGTACCCTATCTTGTTATTCGCTCCATTTCTGATAAGGCTGATGGCAATCTCAAAGAAGATTACAAAAATAATTTGGAGAGTTCCATTAAAAATGGTGTAGCCATGGTACTGGCGATTATTCAGGAAGTCGTGTAATATGGATGATTTGGCAATTCGGCCCACTTGGGCAGAAATCAATTTAGATGCCATCACCCATAATTACGAAGAAATACGGCGAATTGTAGGTTCTCATGTAAAAATTCTTGGTGTTGTTAAAGCCGATGCCTACGGTCATGGAAGTCTGGAATGTGCCAGAACCCTTAGCAATGCCGGAGTTGACATGCTGGCGGTAGCCTTTATTGATGAAGCCATTGCCCTAAGACAAGGTGGAATTACCGATGATATTTTACTTCTTGGCTATACCCCTATTGCATTAATTCCCGAGCTCATCCGTTGGGATGTGATTCCCGGGGTTTATCAAATGGAATTTGCCAGAGCATTATCTGAATATTGTCAGGAAGCCGATATTATTCATCCCATTCATGTAAAGATTGATACCGGAATGGGGCGCATCGGATTTTGTTGGGATGAAGCAGCAGAAATGATTACGGAGATGAATGAACTTGAGGCCATTGAGATTCAAGGACTTTACAGCCATTTTTCAACTTCAGATGCTGTGGATAAAACCTTCAGTTTGTTACAAGGTCAGCGTTTCACAAAAGTGATTGAAGAACTTGAGGCAAAGAATATTCATATTCCACTGAAGCATATTGCCAACAGCGCTGGAATTTTTGATTTAGAAGGGGTTCATTTTGATATGGTGCGTCCAGGGATCATCCTTTATGGTTTGTATCCATCTCATGATGTGGATCGATCAAAAATTGATTTAAAGCCGGTAATGACACTGAAATCAACCATTGTTCATCTAAAAACCATTCATAAAGGGGAGTCCGTAAGCTATGGTAACAATTTTGTGGCTGATGATGATTGCCTTATTGGCACCTTGGCCCTTGGCTATGGAGATGGCTATACCCGAATGCTCACCGGAAGAGCCAGTGTTTGGATTAATGGCCAGTTAGCACCCGTGGTCGGCAATATTTGCATGGATCAGTGCATGATAGATCTAACAGATATCAAAAGGGTAAAACTTTATGACGAGGTCGAGCTCTTTGGAGAAAACATTTCAGCCGATGTGTTAGCCGATACCCTGGGAACCATTAATTATGAAATTACCTGTATGGTGAACAAGCGTGTCCCAAGGGTTTATTTCGAAGATGGCAAGGCCCAGAGTGTCCGACGGGATATTTTGGAAAAACAGTTTGACAATGATAATAATAATTAATATAGAAGGAGAATGTTATGGCATTTTTAGAAGAAACCGCTCGAGGTATTCGTAGAAATATAATAAAAATGATTGGTAAGGCGAATTCAGGACATCCCGGGGGATCATTATCATCCGTAGAAATTTTGACATTGCTATATTTTGAACAGATGAATGTGGATGAAAAGAATCCGCGCGCAGAGGATCGGGATCGATTTGTACTATCAAAGGGACATGCGGCACCATTGTTATACGCAATCCTGGCTGAAAAAAGATTTTTCCCAAGGTCAGAATTAGCCAATTTTCGTCAGTTGGGTTCGATCTTACAGGGACATCCTGATATGAATAAGGTTCCCGGGGTTGATATGTCAACCGGCTCATTAGGCCAGGGATTTTCTGCTGCCACAGGTATGGCATTAGGTGGAAAAATAGATAATAAAGCCCATAATATCTTTGTTTTATTAGGGGATGGTGAATTGCAGGAAGGCCTTGTGTGGGAAGCTGCCATGGCAGCAGGTCATTATAAACTTAACAATCTCATTGCCTTTGTGGATAATAATAATTTACAAATAGATGGTGCCATATGCGACGTGATGTCACCCTATCCCATTGATGATAAATTTGCAGCGTTTAATTGGAATGTGATTGTGGTCGAGGATGGACATGACTTTAATGAACTGAGAAACGCAGTGAAAGCTGGGAAAAAATCAGAAGATAAACCGACTGTTATTATTTGTAAAACCATTAAGGGCAAATGTGTATCCTTTATGGAAAACAATGCCGGGTGGCATGGAAAAGGGCCAAATGCTGAAGAAGTCAAACAAGCATTAGCAGAATTGGAGGCGTAATCATGGCAGATAAAAAATCAACACGACAAGCATATGGTGAGTATTTAGTGACTTTGGGCAAAAAAAATAAAGACCTTGTGGTTTTGGATGCGGATTTATCCGGAGCAACCAAAACAAATATTTTCAAAAAAGCATATCCCGAAAGACATTTTAACGTGGGTATTGCAGAAACAAATCTTATGGGAATGGCGGCAGGTCTGGCAACGGTTGGTAAAATTCCTTTTGCCAGCACCTTTGCGATTTTTGGCGCCGGCCGGGCCTATGAAGTCATTCGCAATAGCATATGCTATCCCAAACTTAATATTAAAATTGCACTGACCCATTCTGGAATTTCAGTTGGAGAAGATGGCGGTTCCCATCAGTCCATTGAAGATATTGCCCTCATGCGTGTTATTCCCAATATGACCGTTTTATGTCCCGCAGATGCCATTGAAACAGAAAAGATGATGGATGCAGCCATGGAAATTAATGGACCGGTTTATATCCGCTTGGGTCGAAGTGATGTGCCATTCATTTTTGACGAAGATTATGAATTTAAAGTCGGAAAAGCAACCTTATTAAAAAGCGGCCAAGATGTCACTATTATCGCAACAGGCCTTATGGTTGGCGTCGCTTTAGAAGCCGCTGACCTATTAAAAGCTGAGGGTATTTCGGCACGTGTTTTAAATATGGGATCCATTAAGCCCATTGATATTGATGCCATTGAAGATGCCGCCATCAAAACCGGAGCCATTGTTACCGCAGAAGAGCACAGCATTATCGGAGGTTTGGGTGGAGCCGTTGCAGAAGTTCTTTGTGAGGTAGCCCCGGTACCCATGGAACGTGTCGGTGTCAAAGATGTTTTCGGACAATCCGGAAAAGTTGGCGCACTGATGGAAAAATATGAATTAACCTCAAAAGATATTGTGATTGCAGCAAAAAAAGCCATTAAACGAAAATAAGAAATGACACAAACCCATCCTGGGGATAAGGGTAAATCGTTATCTGCTGCATGCTCGAACAGGCTATCGCCTGTTCGCCATGATGCAGACGACTGATATTACGATTGTCCCCAGGACTAACTTTTCTATTTTGTCAACAGTCTGAAACAGGGTCCTTGGGGCTCTGTTTTTTTTGAAAAAATATTTTTTTACTTAAAATCTAAATTGCCCGTTGACATTGACGTTACGTCAAGGTATATAGCTAGATTATCAGGAGGTGATCACATGGAATACACAATACAAAAACTCGCACAGATGGCAGGTTATATTAAATTTTTTGTGTCATTTTTAAACAGTTAATGGTATATTAAATTCATTCTTATTAAAGTATAAGAGAACAATGGGCAAGACCTAGACAGAAAGGAAATAATCATGGAATTATACCAGGAATTATTAAAACAAGGCATCGATGAAAAATTCATTGATGATGTGAAATATTTTAGGAGCTTCTATAAATTGGAAGATCATTTACAGGATCGTGTACCAAGCACCGAGACTGTATTTTATGGGAAAGATATTTGGGCAATGTGCATCACTGCAATTTTGGAAGGTGAAAACATTTTGCTGTCAGGGCCAAAGGCTACCGGGAAAAATGTACTGGCAGATAATATCTGTGAGTTGTTTAACCGTCCCCAGTGGAATACATCCTTCCATGTGAACACCGACAGTTCCAGTCTCATTGGAACCGATACCTTTATCGACAATGAAGTCCGACTGCGCCGAGGTTCAGTCTACGAGTGTGCGATTAACGGAGGATTTGGGGTTTTTGACGAAATCAATATGGCGAAAAATGATGCATTGGTGGTTCTTCACTCGGCTTTGGATTATCGAAAAGTCATTGACGTACCAGGCTATGAAAAAATAAAGCTTCATGAAGCCACTCGTTTTATTGGTACCATGAATTATGAGTATGCCGGAACAAAAGAGCTGAATGAAGCCCTGGTTTCACGATTTATGACCATTGATATTCCACAAATTGAAGAAGAAACCTTGATGATGATCCTTAAAGATTACTTTCCGGATGTTAAAGAAGATATTCTTCCACAGTTTGCAGGCATCTTTTTAGATCTTCAGGAAAAATCAAAAAACTCAGAAATTTCAACAAAATCCGTGGATCTTCGGGGTATTATCGGAAGCCTGAAAACCATTCGTCGAGGGTTGAAACCAATGCTGGCAGTGGATATGGGAGTGGTTGGAAAAACCTTTGATCAGTATGAAAAGGAAATTGTTTTGGATGTGATTAAAACCCGGATACGGGAAAGCTGGGAAGCCTCAGATGTTTTTAAAGACCGTTAAATCTCTCAACCGAGGAAGGTGGTGGAATCGTTGAAAGATGCTAAATGGATCTATGAAAATTATGAATTTGATAATCGGATTACCAATCTCATGTGGACCATTTCCGGAGACTATGATGAAAATATGGACAGCGGTGAGAAAAGTTTTATTTCTAAAAATGTTGCATTATACCATGCAGTCACCGCCGGCGGCCGAAGAAAATATATTGCCTGGCCCAGCGTGAAAAAGTATGTCATCAGCCGCAACCGGGCCGGATTTGATAAAAATATACTATTGGGACTCATTGCCATGGGTAGTGATCTTGTTGTTGAAGAAAAAATAATCGCCGAGCGGCCTGGGGTTTATGATATCCGAAAAAAAGCCTATGATGATATTCTCAGTAATTATTACAATCTACATACAGATAACCTCCTGGAAAAGACCAGACATGCCATGATTCTGGAGAAAACAGGGAAATGCCCACTGATGGACGTGGAAACACGGAATCTTTTAAATGACCTTCTAGCCCTTCAAACCAGGGAAGATACCATTGAGCTGCTCAAAGGGATTGAAGACATCTATATCAAATATTTTCCCCTATTTGTTCATGAGGATGGGAGTGAAGGGGAAAAGGCCTCTGAAAATGAGAAAGGACAACGTGGCGATTTCAGCGATTTTATGCTGGAAGAGTTGTTTGATGACCAGGAGCAATCAGATATTGAAGCCTCTGTTGAGGATATTTCCAATGCGCTTTTAGGTGAATCCCAGGGTGAAAATTCCAACAATTCCAATGAAACCAACAATCGTATTTTGCGGGTGCAGGAAGAAGATTTGGAAAAAATTTACCAAAAGGTTGCATATTATTATGGTAACTCGTTTTTGCCCATTAACGAGGTTAAGCATTTGCAAAATCGCGTGTGTCAGGGTGCCCATGGAAACTGTCGCATTCACATGACTGATGGGGTCATTCGCAGCGAATGTAAAAATGAATTCCAGGAGAAATATATCAAGCGTCAGCAATCGAAAAATATTGAAGTCTTTCAAGCCGGTTATAAGGTCTTTAAGCGAAATATTAACAAGCTAAAGGACAGCATGGCACGCACCCTGGTTCAGGAAGAAATTGCGGATCGCATTCCCTCGGATGCCGGAAAAATTGTTTCCAATAAGCTCTGGCGTATCAATCGAAGCAGTAATAACAAAGTTTTTGTGAAGACCATCGACAATGACAAGGGGAGTTTTGTGGTGGATATTCTTATGGATTCCAGCGGCTCCCAGCGAAGAAATCAATCCCGGGTCGCCATTCAGGCTTATATACTGGCCCAATCACTGACCCTGGTTGGCATTCCAAATCGAGTGCTGGGCTTTTCAAGCTTTCTTGACTATACTGTCATCAAACGTTTTCGGGACTATGAATCACCCCTTACCGCCAACGACAATATTTTTGAATATTTTTGTTCGGGGAACAATCGGGATGGCCTGGCCATTAAAGCCACCTGCCAGGATCTCCTGAAGCGTCGGGAAGACAATAAGATTTTAATTGTTTTAAGTGATGGCCGGCCCAATGACATCAAAGTCGGAAAAGGTCAGGTTGCCGATCTTCATGCAGCCTATCGTGGTCGGGTAGCTATTGACGATACAGCCAGAGAAGTTCGCCTTGCCAGGCAGCAAGGCATCTTGGTCCTTGGTGTATTTACGGGAAAAGAACAGGATTTAATGGCTGAAAAACTTATTTACGGCAAAGACTTTGCCTATATTAAAGACATTAATCGCTTTTCCGAAATGGTTATAAAGTATTTAAAACAAATTATCATGAATTAGACATATATAGGAATCAATAAAACTCATCTTGAAGTTTAAAACTTCAAGGTGGGTTTTCCCATTATGTGGGTCATATAAATCGGTAACCTTTTTCTAACATATGTCAATAATTATTGAAATAAATTTCCATCTCTGTTTATTTGCTTAGAATAATGGTATACAATGAGCAAAAGAATAAAAGGAGATTTCACAATGAAAAATGTTGGAAAGACTGATAAAATTATCAGAATCATTCTTGGTCTTGTTTTGGTTAGCTTGATTTTTATACTACAGGGGAACATAAGATTTATTGGACTTTTAGGGATTATTCCATTAGTAACGGCATTTACAGGGTATTGCCCTATTTATGGTTTATTTCATCTCTCAACCAATAAAAAAACGAAAGAATAATATGGAAAAAGCATTTATAAAACCGCCAAAAAAAATACCGCTTTTGCTTAGGCTGGGCCTATATATAGTAAAAAAAGAAACCGGCAAGGATTTATTGCCGGCACGTCTTTTGTCCTGGGTTCCCAGAGCTGCCATTGGATCGGGTGTTTTAGAGATGATGACTGCCAAAGGAAAAGATTCTCAAGAGAAGAGACTTCTTAATCTTGTAAGACTACAGGCATCATTGATCTGTTCATGCTCATTTTGTACCGATATGAACGCTGCCGGCATCAATAAAAATGGTATTACCGAAGAAGAGCTTTTAGTACTGCAAGGTAAACGGGAGGTTCAGTCCGTTACAACCTTGACCATCCGTGAACTGCTGGCACTTCAGTATGCGGTCATCCTGTCAAGTACGCCCCCAAGTCTTACGGAAAAATTTATAAGAAATTTATCCAGTGAATTTTCCGAAAGAGAAATCGTCATGCTGGCCAGCACCATTGCAAGTGTTAATTATTGGGCAAGACTCAATCAAGGGTTAGGCATACCGCCGGCAGGATTTAGTGAACAATGTTTAGTATTTAATAAAGATACATTATAAACTCTATTTCGGAAACAGTGGGTAAGATGAAGCATAAAAATTAAACAAGGGCAGCGTAAATAAGGCGGCCCTTGTTTTAATTTTTATGCTTCCCAAATAACAAAATATACGCCATCTTCTCGTTTTTGACCTTTGCCTAATTCGAGATGTCTTAAGACTGAAATGTCGGAACTAATTTCTTCAGGAGTTAAGTTAAATTTTTCAACGAACTGTTCCATAGTGACGCCGTTATTAGCTTTCATAAATAAATAAAGACTTTGTTGCCGATCGGTTAAACTGTCAATGCCGGTATATCCAGATTTTTTTCGGTCAAGCAAGGCACTATGAACAGCACCAGGGTCACAGGTTTGGGTGATTTTATGTTGTCCCATGGCACAATCGTCGCAAAAGGCTTTTCCTTTTACTTCATAAACATCATCATCTTCAAGACTGATTCCACAACTAAAACATGTTTTCATATTTATCGCCTCTTTAAGTCAAGGCCCAATTTTAGCAAGAAAATTTCATAGTATTTATTAAGGATAGTAGCCTTGCAATCTATTGTCGGTGTGAAGGCAATATCAATATCACCGCTGGTGGTTGATGCGTTGAGGAGCTTATTGCCATTTGTTGAAAACGGCAGATTTTTGTCTCCGCTGACAGTATCAGCCTTAATTGCATAATCCGAAAAATAACTTTGTCTGATCTCATAAGAAGCTTGAAAAACAGCGCTTTTAATTTTCAGCATCAAAATAAATTGATGCACTATTGAAATATAATAAACATTAGCTCATAATATAAGTAATACGAAATAGAGGAGGTCCGATAATGGAAGAATGTGACTACAAATGCAAATCGTGTAAAGATTCATGCATCACCAAAGCCAGTACAGAAAACTTATTAGCCATGGGTATTAATTGTATGAGATACAGTGGTGTTATAAATCAATTTTCAGAGATGCAAGAAGCGATTGATATTGAACTAAATACAAGGGATGACGCTTAAGTAATTTACATGACGAGAAAGAACCGGCAATTCATTAAGCAAAAAAAAGCTTGCTTGTTACGTTACGTCATATAGTATAATAACAAGTGAGATGATGAATCATGCAAAAAAAAAGAACTCATGACAGTTGGCGAGCTTGCTAAACAAATGGATATTACTGTTCGTACACTGCAATACTATGATAAAGAGGATTTACTCAAACCCTCTGAAAAAAGCGAGGGCGGCAGGAGACTGTATAGCAATAAGGATATGGTTAAACTTCATCAAATTTTGTCGATGAAGTTCCTAGGCTTTTCACTTGATGATATAAAAAATCGCCTAATTTCTCTTGATACGCCCGAAGAGGTTGCCAATGTTTTAAGTGAACAGGCACAAGTTGATGAGTTTCTGGGAAATGCATTGGGTGTTTATTTTCAAAATCAAGGGATTGTTATTCCGGATATGGAGGTTCAAAGGTGATGGATTCAGCCATTCAAATTGACAACTTAACAAAAAGTTATGGAACAAATACAGTGATTAAAGATATCTCTTTTGCTGTAAATCGGGGTGAAATTTTTGCTTTGCTCGGAACCAATGGGGCAGGGAAAACCACTACCCTGGAATGCATTGAAGGCATTCGAAAATATGATAGCGGAACGATTAAAGTCAATGGAAAGGTGGGGGTACAGCTTCAATCTTCATCACTTCCCACAAATATGAAGGCAATCGAAGCCTATCATTTATTTTGCAGGTGGAACAGGGTACCGGTTAATCTGGATTTATTTAATCTTTTTGAACTTGCACCGCTAAAAAACAAACAGTACATAGAAATGTCCACAGGGCAAAAAAGGCGGTTGCATTTAGCCCTGGCACTGATCGGAGACCCCGATATCATATTTCTTGATGAACCAACCGCAGGACTTGATGTGGAGGGCAGAGTATCTCTTCACGGATATATACGCAAATTAAAGGAACAGGGAAAAACCATCGTTATGGCAAGCCATGATATGGCCGAAGTGGAAAGTCTTTGTGATCGAATTGCGATTCTTAACAAGGGAAAAATTGCTTTTACAGGGACAATCAATGAACTCACCAATGAAATGGGGGAGCAATGTTTAATTCACATCAAAACCGAAAGACCCTTACAAACCGCTGATTGCGAACAGGACTATGCCGTCTTTACTACTCAAAATATTGGCGATACCTTGCTTGAACTCCTTGAAATCTGCAAAGAAACCCAAAACACGGTGATTGATATCAAAATTGAAAGAGCGACACTTGAAAAAAGATTTATGGACATTGCCAAGGAGAGTATAGTATGAGTGCATTTTTATACGGGGTAATCCTACAGTGGAAACTTGATTTTAGAAACAAAGGAGTACTGCTCACCTATTATGTTGTGCCCCTGGTATTCTTCGCTTTTATGGGTGGAATTTTTTCATCAATTAACCCTGCCTCAAAAGATACGTTAATCCAATCCATGACAGTGTTTGGGGTGACCATGGGAGCATTTTTAGGAACACCCACACCGCTAGTTGAGCTGTATGGCAGCGAAATAAAAAAAGCGTATAAGGTAGGCGGCATACCCCTGTGGGTGGCGGCAATCAATAACTTTATCTCAGCGTTTATTCATCTTTTCATGATGAGTCTGGTCATGTTTTTTATTGCCCCTGTGGCATTTGATGCTAAAATTCCACAAAATCCCCAGCTTTATTTACTATCTCTGGCAATTTTTATCATCGCCTCTCTGGGAGTCGGAACAGTACTGGGGTTGCTGATCAAAAACCTTTCAAAGCTCACAATTTTGGCCCAGCTATTATTTCTGCCTTCAATTATGTTATCGGGCATTATGTTTCCTGCCAGTATGCTCCCAAAAGCACTAGAAACCGTATCGGTCATTTTGCCGGCAACCTGGGGGTTTAAATTGATGACAAACGAAGTTTTTGATGTTAAGTTGCTAATACCCCTGGTGGTTATAATGATTGTATCAATGGGTGTCAGTGGCTATAAATTGTCAAAAATCAGTTTAGAGTAGCTCAGACGAAAGAGTTGATTTTCTTTATTATTCGTGTCATTTATGATTGGTTTACAAAAAGCAGCTATGGTTTAGCTGCTTTTTATTTGCAAATAAATAAAAAAAAGAGTTGACAAATTCAACGTATAGTATTATTGTATTAATTAAGTAATACAATAAACCGAAGGAGGAAGACAATGGAGTGGATCATTGATTCAGACCGACCTATTTATAAACAATTGGTCGAACAAATTGAACTGAGAATAATTTCAGGAATGTACGCCCCTGGCGATAAAATTAAATCGGTGAGAGAACTGGCGATGGAAGCCGGTGTCAATCCCAATACTATGCAAAAGGCATTGGCGGAGCTTGAAAGAATGGGACTGGTATTTGCACAACGAACCAGTGGACGATTTATTACGGAGGATAATAAAATGATTGAAGAAGCAAAGAATACCCTGGCTATTAAAGAAATTGACAGTTTTTTTGAGAAAATGAAACAACTTGGTTTTGAAAAAGAAGAAATTATTTCATTGATTGAAAAAGCAGAGGGAGACCGCAATGGAAATTCTAAGAGCTAAGGGGCTGACAAAAAAATTCGGAAATCTCACAGCCTTGTCCAATCTGGATTTGGAAATTCCAAGGGGAAGAATTATCGGTTTATTAGGACCCAATGGCAGTGGCAAAAGTACATTTATTAAGCTGGCTACCGGACTTCTGGTTCCAACTTCTGGAGAAATAACCATTGCCGGAGCAACACCGGGTATAGAAACCAAAGCCATGGTGTCTTATTTGCCGGAAAGGACCTATCTCAACGATTGGATGCGAGCCGAAGATATGATTGCTTTCTTTGGCGATTTTTATGAAGACTTTAATCGGCTTAAGGCGGACAATATGCTGAGAGATCTTAATATTAACCCTGGGGATCGATTAAAAACAATGTCTAAAGGCACCAAAGAAAAAGTGCAGCTCATTTTGGTTATGAGTCGGGATGCAGAGCTTTATTTATTGGACGAACCCATTGCCGGTGTGGATCCTGCTGCCCGGGATTACATCCTTAATACCATCATTACCAATTACAAAGAAAATGCTTCGGTGATTATTTCCACCCATCTCATCGCCGATATTGAGCAAGTATTAGATGATATTATTTTCATATCCCAAGGCGAAATTAAATTATTGTCCACCGTGGATGATATCCGGGAAAAACACAATAAATCGGTGGATGGATTATTCAGGGAGGTATTCAAATGTTAGGAAAATTATTGAAGTACGAAATAAAAGCTACGGGACGAATATTCTTGCCCATATATTTGGCGCTGTTGGCCCTGACGATTATAACGAAAGTCCTCTTAATGATCGCCATGCCAGACGTCTTCTTAGATTCTACCAGTGGAACCAGTTTCGATATTCCCCTGGGGATTAGCGTGACCTTGTATTTTATCATTATTGTAGCTTTGAGTGTGATGACACTGATCGTGATCGTTCAGCGGTTTTATAAGAACCTACTCACCGATGAAGGCTATCTTATGTTCACCATACCAGTCGAAACCTGGAAGCTCATTATGTCCAAGCTCATTGTTGGTTTAATGTGGACCTTTGTCTGTGTATTTACAGTTGCCCTTTCCATCCTCATTCTGGCCCTCGGTAATTTTTCAATCATGGAAATGAACCAGGGCATCAGCATGCTTTACGCAGAATTTCAGAATCAATTTGGGATGAGCCCAAATATCCTGATTGCTGAATTTATTATTTTAATGATCGTGGAAACAGTGGCCTCTGTCTTAATGATTTATGTTTCGATTGCCATTGGTCAACTCTTTAGTCAGCATCGGATTATGGCAGCCTTCGGAGCCTATATCGTCATTAGCATAGTGTTACAGATTGTGATGACGTTATTAATTGCACTTATTCCGGCCTTTGGTTTAGAATACCTCATGAATTCGCAGATAAATCAAATGAAAGCAGTAGAGGTTTTTATTAATGGGATTACTGTATTCAATATTATCTCGGCAGTAGCCTTCTATTTCATCACGAACTATATTTTAAAGAATCGGCTGAATTTAGAATAGGGTGGTACTAAACTTAACGCAAATTGTTGAACACAAGATTTTGTAAAAGTTTATTGGCCCACCTATAAAAAGTTAATTGAACACTTTGCAAGCAAAGGCTGCATTGTACAATCTTACTTTGAGCATAATTATTCGCATTTGTATGAATTCTTACAGGAGTTGCCTAAGAACAGTGGTTTTGGTCTCTTTGAAGATGAAATAAAAATGATGGAAAAAAAGCTTATTTACAGTCTTTTAAATTAAGGCGGAGTGCCTAACAAAGAAACTGTCCATACCTGCTAATGCAAGGGCGATAACTTGGCTATGGAAAGATAGGCTGTTAACCATATTAAGAATCAAGGAGAAATCGACCTTTCAACATTGCGATCACTTGACATTCAGAGTGAAATTAAATATAATTAGTTTTATTTGAAATGTGAAAGAGATGAAATGCTAAAAACAATTTTAAATGGATATCTGTTTTGAGTATGATCTTCTCCCACCAAGAAATACGCGTCAAATATGGCGTCAGATAGAATCGTATCAGACAAATAATCTGATGCGGTTTTTTAATGAAGAAAATAAAATAATGAGATTTCTCATGGAAGTGATAACTTTTAAAAAGGTGTATTTCCGCATAAAAAATACAATTAAGAGGTGATATATAATGGATGTAAATGTTGTAGAGCAAGCAGACAATCTAATGAGAATTTTGGCAATCATTATTTTTCTTGGAATTGTTTTAACGAAGGTAAGCAAAAGAATAAATATACCTGATGTAGTGTTGTATATTGCGGCGGGCGTCATTGTCGGGCCCGCGGTTTTAAATATAATCGATTTCAGCCAATTTGGAACAATCAATCAGCTGATACTTGCATTTGGAGCAGCATACATCCTGTTTGACGGTGGAAGAGAAATAGCGGTTAGCGTCTTAAATGAAGTGAAGGTTACCGTTGGACTGTTAGCAACGGTAGGGGTACTAATTTCTGCGATTGTTACGGGTTTCTTTGCCTGGCAGATACTTCATATTGATTTTATTTATGCATTGCTGTTAGGCGCGGTCATCGCTTCTACAGATCCTTCAGTTCTGGTGCCTTTGTTTAAAAACATGAACATCAGTCCTAAATTGAAGCAGACCATCATATCAGAATCCGCTTTCAATGATGCAGCAGGAGCAATCATCACCTTTGCTGTTGTTGGTATAGTAGTAGGTGGCAGCTTTTCTCTTGGCGGAAGCATTTTAGATCTTCTGAAGACAGCAGGCGGAGGCGTATTAGTCGGTGCAGTCGTTGGTTATGTTGGAAACCAGCTTGTTTGTGACGGCAAATTCGGAGTGTGCAGAGGATTCACTGCAGAGATGGCGATCGCTTCTGTTTTAGGTGCTTATGTCATATCTCTTTCTATTGGCGTCAGTGGATTTATGGCAGCCTTCACAGTCGGTATGATCTGTGGAAATAAGAGCATGTTTAACATAAAAGTAGTTGAAGAGAGTCATGTGACACATGCAATATTCAAGGATGTTACCATATCAATAATAAGGATGCTGATATTCATGTTACTGGGAATTCAGATGAACTTCGGGATTATTGCACAGTATTGGGGAGAAGCATTACTTGTAATTGTGGCCTTTGTGTTTCTGGCAAGGCCAATCTCAGTCCTTCTCACAGTGCCATTTGACAGAAAAGCAAAGTGGAATATCAGAGAGATCGCTTATTTGTGCTGGACTAGAGAAACCGGTGTTATCCCGGCAGCATTGGCCGGTATGCTTATCACCATGAATATTCCCAATGCGGAGCTGATATCCGCAGTCACTTCTATGGCGATCATTATTACTTTAACTTTTCAGGCGAGTACGGCAAAATACTTTGCCAAGATGCTGGGGCTTGAGGTTGAACCGCTAAAAAAAGTTGCAATAGAGTTGGATTGATCTGCTTTTATTTTTGGCAAATAAAATTTATAGTTGAGGTTTACTAATAATGATTATAAGAGAAAACATTGAAAAGAAGATCAGGGAATATCCTATCTTTGAATACGCATTTTTTGATCCATCGGAACTCAATTTTCATAAAGCGATAAGAACCATCTGTAAAAGTGAATGTCCCCAATACGGCAAATCATGGTCTTGTCCTCCTGGAGTTGGAACGCTGGAAGAATGTAAAGTCCGGTGTACAAGTTACGATAATGCCTTTATTTTCAGCACCATATCTGAAGTCACCGACATTCTTAATATGGACGAAATGCTCTCAACCAGAGGAGAGCATATTGAGATCGTTGAGCAAATAAAGGAGAATGTTTTTAGTGAAAATGAAAATACACTGATTCTCACGGCAGAATCCTGTGCCATATGCGATAAATGCACATACCCAGATGAAGCCTGCCGGCATTTGGATAGAATGTATCCCTGCATTGAAAGCCAGACAATCAGTGTGACAGACATATGCGAAAAGCATAACCTGTCATTTTTAAATGGCTATAATGTGGTTACCTGGTTTGGTATGATACTTTTTTAGTTAATTAAGCTGTTCAATTGGGAACATGAACCGTCCCCTTGTGTTCCAAAAACTATGGAGGAAAATCGATGATCGATTATTTCAGAGACAATCTTTTAAACATCAAGTCGGACCAGGCCGATGCCAATACCATCCACGAAAGTATTGTATCCGGGGTTCGCCTGAAAGGTGCGCCGCTTATTATCCTTTTTTGTGCGATTATTGTGGCTTCCATCGGTTTGAATACCAATTCAACCGCCGTTGTCATTGGGGCGATGTTGATATCCCCAATAATGAATCCCATTATTGCCATGGGCTACAGCATAGCGATCTACGATGGCCGGCTCTTAAGAAATGCGGGCTTAAAGTTCAGCGTACAAATTATGATTGCGCTGCTTGGCGCAACACTTTATTTTTTTCTAAGCCCAATCCATGGGGCAACCAGTGAACTGATTGCCAGAACCGGTCCATCATTTTTCGATATGCTGATTGCTTTTTTTGGAGGTGCGGCGGGTGCCATTGGCATTACCAGAAAAGAAAAAACCAATGTAATCCCTGGGGTGGCTATTGCAACAGCCTTAATGCCGCCATTGTGTACGGTGGGGTACGGCATCGCTAACGGAAATCCGGATTTTGCTTTCGCGGCGGCGTATTTATTTGCCATTAACGCTTTTTTTATTATGGTGGCAACCTTTTTATTTTGTAAATTGCTCCAACTTAAGCAATCGGATGCAGTTAAGGCGCATTATAATAAAATCATTAAAAGAAGTATTATTATCGGAGTTATTCTGATTACCATACCGGCAGCAGTTTCAGCAGTATATGTTGGAACGCTAACTCTTCAGCAGAATGCACTAACCAGTCAGGTTGAAGAATTTATTGCTAATGAGGTCAATACCGACACGACAATTGTTATGCAAGCCAATGTTTATAAAGATGAGAAACGTATTCGCCTGGACTTAATCGGAAAAACGTATCCGCCACAAAAAATTGCAGAAATTGAAAATACGATGATTGACTATGGACTGGGTGATTATAATTTGGAGGTTGTCCAAAATATTGAAACCTCACTGTTTGCCTACTTTGAAAATATTAACACCCCGGGAACAGTGAAAAATCAAATAAAAATTCAGTAACACAAGTAACATACAAGGGGACGGTTGGGACCTGTGAAAAAGTCAGAAGAACACAGGGGGACTACGAACACAGGGGGACGGTTCGGGACCTGTGAAAAAGTCGCTTTTTGGGGCCGATTTCTAAAAATATGAGTAAACTATTTTTAGAAAACGAAATTAATTCTGAATATGACGAACTTTTCAACAAAATAAGAAAAATTAGCGGTCATGATGGC
>JAENWK010000198.1 GCA_016650045.1 Eubacteriaceae bacterium
AAAAGATAATAAGAGGTAAATGCCTTGGGAACAAAATATTGGCAAGAATTTCTCATTCCCTATGATCAAGCAGTGGATGAGATCGTCCTTAAGTTTAGCAGTTTAAAAGATCAATATGAAAAATTAGGTGAATATTCTCCCATTGAATCTGTTTACGGACGGGTAAAAAGTGTGGCCAGTATTTTGGAAAAAATCCAAAATTACGGAGTGGACATAGATGCCCTGGAAGAAACAATTCAAGATATCGCAGGGATTCGAATCATGTGCCAATTTGAAGAGGATATTTATGAGGTTGTGGAGCTTATTAAAGAACGGGCCACCAGAGATATGGAAATTGTCCGAGTTAAGGATTATCTCAGCGAAGCAAAGCCCAGCGGGTATAAAAGCTATCACCTCCTCATTCGTTATTCGGTTTTTTGCGTATCCGGTCTAAAATCCATTCTTGTAGAAATACAGATTCGTACCTTGGCTATGAATTTTTGGTCAATCATTGAACATTCCTTAAATTATAAATACAAAGAAAATATTCCGGAAGTCGTTAAAAAACGGCTCATCAATGCAGCCAATGCCGTTAACGCTGTTGATCGTGAAATGTCTTCCATAAGAGAAGAAATTCAAAATGCACAGCGGCTTTTCGGTTTAAAATCAAGCTCAGTTACCAGTATTCTTGATAATATCGGAAATCTCTATAAACTGAATCAGGGTGAGAAAGCATCACAATATGAGAAAATTTTTGATGAACTCTTTGCCCAGGAAGATATTATACAACTTATTTTACTGAGAAAAGAATTAGAGTCAGCCGTTAATAAAATTGAAGCTGATGTTTAAGATAAATAAAAAGAAGATTGTGGGAACAATAACAGTGTGGTACAATCAATCATTGAAAAGCAATAAGTATAATAGGAGGTAGCCGATGTCAGGACATTCAAAATGGTCGACCATTAAACACAAAAAAGGAAAAGCAGACGCTAAAAGAGGCCAAATCTTTACAAGATTAGGAAAATATATTGCAGTTGCATCCCGAGAGGGTGGCAGCGATCCAGAAATGAACGCAAAACTTAAGGAAGCTATTGTTAAGGCAAAAGCTGCCAATATGCCAAACGATAATATCGATCGTGCCATTAAAAAAGGTGCAGGAGAATTACAAGGCAGTATTTATGAAGAAATTATCTATGAAGGTTATGGCCCGGGTGGCGTTGCTGTTATTGTCGAAACATTGACTGACAATAAAAACCGAACCGCCGGAGATATTCGTCATGCCTTTGATAAAAATGGCGGAAACCTTGGGATCAGCGGCAGTGTCGGGTTTTTATTTACTAAAAAAGGCCAAATCATGATCGAAAAGTCAGATAAAATTGACGAAGAAGAACTCATGATGACAGCACTGGATGCAGGAGCAGAGGATGTTGAAGTATCGGATGAAGGCTTTGAAATTAGTACCGAACCGATTGATTTTGGCAAGGTGTGTGAGGCACTTAAATCCGCAGGCTATGAGCTTCTCTCGGCGGAAATTGCCATGATTCCTTCAACAGAAGTCGAATTATCGCCGGTTGATGCAAAAAAAATGTTAAGAATGATTGATATGTTTGACGAAAATGAAGACATACAGGAAGTATGGCATAATTGGACAGGTGAAGAAGATGACCTCTAAAAACTTATGGGAAAAAACGAAAGATGTTGTTCTTTACATCGTCTTTGCGATGGTATTCGTATCTCTTACCGGTTCATTTGTGGTAGAAGATGTTTATGCTGCCGCAGATCAAATTTCTATGCAACCCCAGGGAGTGGCAGATGTTTATGCAATCAATATTGGTGCAAAGACCAATAGCAATAACCAGGCAGCAGAACAAAAAACAACCCAAATTACCACTGAAGATGGACTGACGGTTGTTATAACAGAATATTCTGTTGGGGAAACCAGCGATGAAATCCTT
>JAENWK010000211.1 GCA_016650045.1 Eubacteriaceae bacterium
AACAATATGTTGCTTCTATCTTTAAATTACCGGGATAGCCCATTTCACCATCTACAGAAATATAAGATAATACAATTGAAGTATCAGTAACTGATTTCACATCCCAAACTTGATTATGAAACCCATTTGACCCTCCGTGTAAATGATTAACGCCACTATTTAAGGGTAGCGAATACGTAGTGCCATCTAGTTCAAATTTTCCTTTATAAATTCTGCCTGCCACCCTGCCAATAATGGCGCCATAATAAGCTCCAGTTGCTTTTAAGTAATCATCTATACTTTTAAACCCAAGAATAACATCAGCCTTATGTCCATATTTATCTGGTGCACATAAACTAACTATTCTACCTCCATAATTGGTTATAGCAGCGTTTAAATTCCCGTTTTTAAGAAAAAACAGACCTACTTGTTTACCATTAACTACTTTGTTAAAGTTTTCCGGGTTAAGTTGAGCACATCCACCACTATCAAAATTATTCTGGCTAAAAGCTGTTGAACCATTAAATAAAAAAATTCCTAATAATAAAACGACTGCCTTTTTCATACTTATTTTAATTCTATTTTTTCAACATTTTTGTATACATTACCACGAATGGATTCAAAATCTTTACGCATTGCATTCAACAGTTTTGGCTGATCTTTAGCAAGATTATGTTTTTGTCCTACATCCTCCTTTAAATTATACAATTGAAATTCATCAGAATTGCCCGTTTCTATATTTACTTCTGCCAGAATTGGGTCACCTGCATAAGGGGGTATCATCAACCAATCGCCCTGGCGAAAGGCTGTTTTTGTATTTGCCTCAATAACCAGATTACCACGTCCAGTATTACTATTGCCCATTAAAACATCTAAAAGGTTTTGGCTATCTGTAGTATTCACTTCAGAACCCATCAATTTAGCTAAAGATGCAATAAGGTCTATTTGGCACACTAATGCATCCGAAACCTGAGGTTTGATTTTACCTTTCCAATAAGTGAAAAAGGGAACTCGGGTACCCGCTTCAAACAAACTGTATTTACCTCCACGTAATGGACCATTGGGTTTATGATTTCCTAGTTTTTCAACAGCGTCATCATTATAACCATCATTTAAAACAGGCCCATTATCACTTGAATATATAATCAAAGTGTTTTCTAATAATCCCTCTTCTTTTAAAGTTTTAACCAGTTGTCCAACGCACCAATCCGCTTCCAAAATCACATCGCCACGCGGGCCCATTCCTGATTTACCAACAAATCTTTTATTAGGTGTACGAGGTACGTGAGGTTGATTCATGGCATAATAAAGAAAAAATGGCTTGTCTTTATGACTTTTAATATAAGATTGAGCTTTGTCTAAAAAGTGCTCGGCAAGGTCAACATCGCTCCAATTTGCACTTTTTCCTCCTTTAACATAACCTATGCGAGGAATCCCATTAATGATAGATCCATTATGTCCATGGTGCCAAGTCATCGACAATAATTCTGGATTTTCTTTTCCTGTAGGTTCGCCTTCAAAATTCTTATCATAATTAACTGAAATAGGATCATTTTGATCTAAATTATCA
>JAENWK010000212.1 GCA_016650045.1 Eubacteriaceae bacterium
AATGATCCGGTGTTCGGTAGAAGGGACATAGCAGTCTTCTTTTCCTTGCGCTGGAATCCGGTTTGCAAAGATCATCTCCGTATTGAATTTCCCGGAGAACAGAATATTAACCGGAACCCGGTGAATTTCAACATCAGCCGGAACATCTTGCCTGTAAAGACGGTTGAAATGTTTTGGCAAGACATTAGATGCCAACTCTCTTTTTTCATAGTTATATCCCAACGAGATAATTGTATCGATGGTTTTTAAATAATCGAATTCCTTTACCAGCAGGTCAATGTCGCCAATCATGCGTTCGCCCGGGTCGGAATAGAGCTGATCCAAAAGATTTCCCGTGCCTTTCAGGTAAACCGGCGAGATATTTTCATGCTTTAAAATTGTATTTATTTGATCAACCTGTTGGATGATTTCCAGATTACGTTTTTTATTTAATTCGTAGATATTCTCCAGATGGCTGGATAATTGTAAGTAGAAATTACAAATGCACAGAAAATGGTAAATTAGAGTGCACAGAAAATGGCAACAACGGTGCACAACTTTTCTATTTTCAAAAGTATGTTATTTTTCCTCATTTTGATTAAATATTCTTTTTTGGTTTTTAATTCTGAAGCTTTTTCCGGATAGATTGATGACCTCACAATGGAACAAAAGTCGATCGAGCAAAGCCGTTGCCAGGACTTCATCATCAAGCATCTGAGCCCACTGTGTTGGCGATTTATTTGTTGTGATGATAAAAGCTGTTTTTTCATAGATCTGATTAATCATATTAAACAGAGCCACTGACAACTGCTTTTCAATAGGGAACAGCATTATATCGTCAATAACAATCAGATTTGCAGTGGTTAGCCTCTTGTATTCTGCTTTTGCCGTTTGAGTAAAATCTTTCATTTTAAGCATTCCGATAATATCGTCCATTGTCCTGAAGTAAGCTTTATAGCCCTTGCGGACAGCATCATTGCAGAGTCCTGCCGCAATAAATGTTTTCCCGGTGCCGGATGGACCCATCAGGATAATATTATAAAGCTGGTCGAGCCAATCAAGCTCCCGGAGTTGTATTAACCGTGATTTTGGAAGGCCGTTTTCAAAGGTATAATCATAGTTATTTAGATCGCAAGTGATTGGCAAACGGGCTGTCTTTAGCCTTCTCTGAGCCTCTTTCTGTTGACGGTGCAGGGCTTCGGCTTGCAGAAGCCTGATGGTATAGTCGATAAAACTAACCGTTCCACTTTCAGCTTCTCTAAGTGCCTGGTCAAGACTGGCACTCATGCCACTCATTCTAAACTGCAGACAAAGGGATTGTATGATTTGCTTCTTTTCCATGATCAATTGCCTCCCTGCATTAGGTGTTCATAATCGTAAATGGAGCTTTTCATTGGCTCGTAAGTCGCAACATCGGATATTATTCCACTGAGCGGATTGGTCAGTATTGGCTTCAATTTGTAGGCTTCAATTTGCGACTGTTCCTTTAAGAAGCTTTCTGCTACTGATTTAAAATCGTTTGCACTATACACATGCATTTCAATACAGTATTGCAGG
>JAENWK010000189.1 GCA_016650045.1 Eubacteriaceae bacterium
AACGGCCTGAAGCTCTTTGTTAAGATTGGTGACGCCGACTTTTCCTTTTTTCATCGGAGAGATTACTTGAATGTCCTGGATGCTTTTAAACCCTTTGGCATTGGGGATCCGGTGAGTGACCAGTTCCAGAATATCCCGCAGGAGTTTATCCCCGTCGTTTTTATTTAAAAACAAAAAGTCACTTTCATTGTTAATATCCGGCATGTGTCCCTGGTTAATCTCGAAGGCATTGACGGAAATCATGCTTTCTTCGGACTGACGGTAGATCCGGTCCAGTTCTAAAACCTTCACCGCATCGCTTTCAATGACGTCCTTGAGCACATTTCCCGGTCCTACCGATGGCAATTGATCGGCGTCGCCGACCATAATCAGCCGTGTTCCCGGCTGAATGGCCATTAACAGACTGTCCATAAGCAGAATATCAATCATTGAGGATTCATCCACGATAATGGCATCCACTTCCAGGGGATTGGCTTCGTCTTTGGAAAAGCTTGGGAAATCGTCATTTTGGCTGAATTCATATTCCAGTAAACGGTGAATGGTTTTGGCTTCATGGCCGGTGGTTTCGGTGATGCGCTTGGCCGCACGGCCGGTAGGGGCTGCTAAAACGGTTTTTAAGCCGATTTCTTCAAAGATTCGAACAATCCCATTGATAATGGTTGTTTTTCCGGTACCCGGGCCTCCGGTAATAATGATTACCCCATGGTCCATGGCGGCGGCAATGGCTTCCCACTGTTTGTCATCCAGGGTAATTGACATTTCGCGTTCATATTTTTTAATTTTCTCTTCAATGTTGACATGTTGAATCTCATATAACCCTTTGCTGATCCGGGCCATGGCCAGGGCCGCATTATCTTCGGCTTCAAAGAGATTCCGGGGATAATACACCAGTTCATCTCTGACGGTTTCCTGGATAATCCCTCCCATGAGAACTAGTTCACCCAGTTGATAGACAACATCATCAGAATCCACCCCTAGAATCCGGGCACTGGTTTTAATGAGTTCCGCCTCGGTCATAAAAGTGTTCCCGCGATTATAACATTCACCCAGACAAAACTTTATCCCGGCCAGAATTCGCCCCGGGCTGTTGGTTTCAAAGCCTAACTGGGCGGCAATCTGATCGGCGATTTTAAAACCAATGCCACGAATATCTTCAATCATTTGATAGGGTTGATTGAGGAGTATGGAAATGGTATCGGTTTTATAGGTTTTATATAATTTCATGGCCCAGTTGGCCGAAATACCATAGTCCTGAATCTGGATCATGACCTGGCGGACTTCTTTTTGTTCGGAATAAACTTCTTTAATCCCTGCCAGGGTTTTCTTGCCGATGCCTTTAATTTCTCCCAGGCGATCGGGATCATTATCGAGAATATCCAGGGTTTCTTCTCCAAAACGGGCGACAATGGCTTTGGCTGTTTTCTCGCCAATGCCGGGCAGGATGCCCGAAGACAAATACCGGGTAATCCCTTCGGTGGAGGTGGGTATTTCCAGAGCATAGCTTTCCATCGAAAATTGATCGCCATAGCTTTTATGCTCGATCCAATATCCTGTTAATTTGAGGTATTCCCCATGATTCAGTTCTTCGAAATTACCAACCACGGTCACCATGTCCCCCTCGATGTCGAAGTGGACCACGGTATAGCCGTTGCTGCTATTTCTAAAGACGATGTGCTCCACCGTTCCCTTAATGGTTTCCATTGTTATCTCCTAAGTTATATGATTGCAAACGTCCGGTGAGCTTCGGTGTCTGTTTCTATAAACAATTGTTGTAGCGTTCTAGGCGAACAGTTCGGAGAACTGTACGACGTAAAGCGGAAAAATTGTTTAATAGAAACAGACAGTGAAGCTCACGGCACCTATGCAAAACGTAATCCAGACTTCAATTATAACACAAAAAAAGCTCATGATGACACCTTTTAAGATTGCTACCCAGCAGATTAATGACAATTATTTAATCAAATTGTGTGCCTCATGGCGAACAGGCGATAGCCTGTCCGATCTTGCAGCACACAATGATAAATGATGTCCCTGGAATTTTTTCTGACTCCGTTGTTTGCCGGCAACAAAAAAGAGACCCATTATTGGGCCTCTTTAATTAAAGCTTTGAGGTTACTCTAAACCAATTTTGGTTTTTGTGAGTAGGTTGTATGGAGAAGATGATGGGCTTTATGTCCATTCGGATCTCCTAAATATTCTTCGTAAATGCGAATCACTGATGGATTCTGATGTGATTTACGAATGGTATCATTGAAATCTTCGCTGTAAAGAG
>JAENWK010000090.1 GCA_016650045.1 Eubacteriaceae bacterium
ATGATTAAAATGTTCATAACAGACGATTCTTGGTATGTCGTCAGAAATACTCGTGGTGTCACTGGATTTGTTGGTCCAGCTTCGAAACCTGTGCCATTGACCAAAGCTGAATTAAAAAGCATGGGCATTCGGCAGCAGCGTGTGGAAATTAGCATGCATGTTGGAGAAGAAGTTAAGGTCACAGAAGGACCCCTTGAAGGGTTCACCGGGATTATTGAAGAAGTACATTCAGAAAAATCAAAGGTTAAGGTCAATGTTTCAATGTTTGGCAGAGAAACTTTAGCTGAATTGGGATTTGAACAAATAGAAAAATTGAAAGCTTAAAGAAAAACGATTCTTCAAGCGTGCTCCCTCGGGAGAAAAAAAATAAATAAAATGAAGGAGGTGTTAACATGGCAAAAAAAGTAATAGGACTCATTAAATTACAAATTAATGCAGGTAAGGCAACACCAGCTCCACCAGTTGGACCAGCACTTGGTCAGCACGGCGTTAACATTATGGGATTTTGTAAAGAATTTAATGCAAAAACTGCAAATGACGTAGGAATGATTATTCCTGTCGTAATTACTGTTTTTCAGGATAGATCTTATTCATTTATTACAAAAACACCACCAGCAGCTGTTCTTTTAAAGAAAATAGCTGGTATTGAATCAGGATCAGGCGAACCAAACAAGAAAAAGGTAGCCAAAGTCACTGAAGCTCAATTAAGAGAAATTGCAACATTAAAGATGCCTGATTTAAATGCGGCATCTGTCGAATCAGCAATGAGAATGATCGCTGGAACAGCCCGAAGCATGGGCATTACAATCGAAGAATAATATTTAAAAGGGTTGAGATACCTTAAGTGGGAGGGAAACCGTTAATACCACCAGGAGGCGACATGAAAAAAGGAAAAAAATATCAGGATTTAGTAAAAAGCTATGATAAACAAGAGTTGTTTGATTTTGATGCGGCAATTGCACAAGTCAAGAAAATGGCAACTGCAAAATTTGATGAAACCATTGAATTGCATATTAAACTGGGTGTTGACTCACGTCATGCAGATCAACAGGTTCGTGGAGCTATCGTTCTGCCACATGGTACAGGTAAATCAGTTAAAGTTCTTGTTATTGCCAAAGGCGATAAATTGAAAGAAGCTGAAGATGCCGGTGCTGATTTCTTTGGTGAAGATGATATGATTGAAAAAATTCAACAAGAAAACTGGTTTGATTTTGATGTGATGATTGCGACTCCTGACATGATGGGTAAAGTTGGACGTTTAGGCCGTGTTTTAGGACCTAAAGGATTAATGCCTAACCCTAAATCAGGAACCGTTACCATGGACATCGCAAAGGCGGTTGCTGATACTAAAGCCGGTAAGGTTGAGTATCGTTTGGATAAAACAAATATTATCCATGTTATTATTGGAAAGGCTTCATTTTCTCAAGAAGCTTTACTTCAAAATATGATTGTTTTACTCGAAACAATTAAAAAAGCAAAACCATCTGCTTCCAAAGGGTTATACTTTAGAAGTGTTACCTTAGCAAGCACCATGAGTCCTGGTATTAAAATCAATGCAGGAAAAATCTAGGGACTGGTTAATTAAATTTAACTGAAGCCCCGAATCGACTTGACATAGAAAATGACAAATGATACAATATCGTCGTTGTCAAAGAATATCATTCATCCATAGACAGTAGGTGTTTTGTATAAATCCTACCGAGGCTGAAGAGAAAAAGCTTATTTAAATTATAGAGCTCTCTTCACACTGTGGAGTGAGCTTTTTTGATACGATTTTTAAAAGGAGGTGCACATAATATATGCCAAAGATTGAAGTTAAACAAGTCGTTGTACAAGAAATTGCTGAAAAATTTCGCAACGCAAAAACTGCGGTTCTCGTTAATTATCGTGGATTAACGGTCGAAGAAGTAACTGAACTTCGCGCTAAATCCCGAGATGCAGGCATCGAATACAAGGTTTACAAAAATTCAATGATGCGCTTTGCAGCCAAAGAAACTGGTTATGAAGGTCTTCTTGATGTTTTAGTAGGTCCTACAGCGATTGCTTTCTGTAATACAGATCCAGTAGCACCAGCAAAGATATTCAGTGATTTTGCAAAGAAACATAAAGCTTTAGTTATTAAAGCAGGTATGGTGGAAGGTAAGATCTTAGACGTCAAAGGCGTAGAAGCTCTTGCAGAATTACCACCACGTGAAGTTTTGGTCGCCCAAGTTTTAGGCGCCTTGAATTCTCCAATTTCAGGTTTCGTAAACGTTTTAAACGGAAACCTGCGTGGATTAGTTGTCGCATTAGATGCGATTGCACAACAAAAACAAGCTTAGTTTTACAATTGAATTAAAATTTTAGAAAGAATATTTGGAGGTATTATAAAATGGCAAGTGAAAAAGTAACCCAATTAATCGAAGACGTAAAAGGTTTAACCGTATTAGAATTATCTGAATTAGTAAAAGCTTTAGAAACAGAATTCGGTGTAAGTGCTGCTGCTCCTATGGCTGCTGCCGGTGCTGCTCCTGCTGCTGCTTCTGCTGAAGAAGCTGAAGAACAAACTGAATTTGAAGTGATCTTAACAGCTTGTGGAGATCAAAAGATCAAAGTTATCAAAGTTGTTCGTGAAATCACTGGCTTAGGCTTGAAAGAAGCAAAAGCATTAGTTGATGAAGCTCCAAAACCAGTTAAAGAAGGCGCTACTAAAGAAGAAGCTGCAGAAATTAAAGCTAAAATCGAAGAAGTAGGCGGAAGCATCGAAGTAAAATAATTCCTCGATAACCTATATAAAAAATCACTTGCTTGCGCAGGTGGTTTTTTTGTTTATTCGGGTGTGCTTTTGATTACTTAAGCATACGGTTTCTTAATTTACAGACAATCGTCTGAGAAGGAAAAAAATGGGTAAAAAACAAAATAATCATGTAAAAGAAATCACTTCCATGGCAGTTGATTTTCCACAATGGTACACGGATGTTATTTCAAAAACAGAATTAGTCGACTATTCTCCTGTGAAAGGGTTTATGGTTATACGTCCCTATGGTTATGCCATTTGGGAACTGATCCAAAGCGCTTACGACAAGCGTTTTAAAGAGACTGGCCATGAAAACATGTACTTTCCTCTATTAATTCCCGAAAGCCTTTTGACAAAAGAAGCGGAACACGTTGAAGGTTTTGCTCCAGAGGTAGCCTGGGTTACCCATGGTGGCGGCAAAGAGCTGGCCGAACGCTTAGCAGTACGTCCAACCTCAGAAACAATTATCTGCAGCATGTACGCTAAATGGCTGAATTCTTACAGACAACTGCCCTATTTATATAATCAATGGTGCTCAGTGGTACGCTGGGAAAAAACAACCCGGCCATTTCTAAGAACGTCTGAATTTCTGTGGCAAGAAGGTCATACCCTTCACGAAACTCCAGAAGAAGCTCAAACCGAAACCATGCAGATGTTAGGGATCTACCGTGAAGTTGCTGAAAATATATTGGCCATGCCTATGGTCGTTGGTCAAAAAAGCGAAAAAGAAAAATTTGCAGGGGCAGACGCCACCTATACCATGGAAGCATTAATGCATGATGGCCAGGCATTGCAATCCGGAACTTCCCATAATCTGGGACAACATTTTACAAAAGCCTTCGATATTACCTATCTGGATCGAAATAATGAACAGTCCTATCCTTTTCATACATCCTGGGGAGTGTCAACCAGGTTAATCGGCGGAATCATTATGGTACACGGGGATGACAATGGATTAGTGCTGCCACCCAAGATTGCGCCTATTCAAGTGGTGATTATTCCAGTGGCTCAGCATAAAGAAGGGGTTTTAGATAAAGCCTGGGAATTAAGCAAGGCCCTTGATAAAGACTACCGTGTAAAAGTGGATGATCTGGATGGATATTCTCCTGGTTGGAAGTTTAACCAATGGGAAATGAAGGGTGTGCCGATTCGTTTAGAAATTGGACCCCGCGACATTGAAAATGGACAATGTGTGCTTGCACGTCGTGACACAGGCGAAAAAGTTCAAGTAAGTTTGGAAAATATAGCTGAAACCGTTGGGAAGCTTTTAGAAGAAATCCAACAAAACCTTTTTGATAAAGCCTTAAGAATGCGTGAAGAGAAAACATCTACCGCAGAAAATATTGATACATTTAAAAAGAATTTAAAGGAAAACCCAGGCTTTATTAAGGCCATGTGGTGTGGTGGCCGGGACTGCGAAGATAAGATTAAAGACGAAACCGGCGCTTCAATTCGCTGTATTCCTTTTGATGATGAGCAAGAAGTTCTTTATGAAGGCAAATGCGTATGTTGTGAAAAGCCGGCGGGAAAAATGGCATATTTTGCCCGTGCTTATTAGGGTTAGGAAAGCGAGAAAAAATGAGCATAGTTGCAATGACAGACCTGGAGTTTTCTTTGGATGAAGAAGAATTTTACCAACAGCTGAGTATGAAAAGAGGATCACGACGGGCAATACCCATTCAAAGAATATTGGATGCTGCAAAAGATATACCGAATCCAAAGGTTATGTACCGTATCTCTGAGGTTAAAATCATTGATGCAGACCATTTTACACTGGATGATATTTTGTTTAATAGTGCTATGACAATCGAGAAAATTCGTCATGCTGATTTGGTGATTCCTAATATTGTGACTTCGGGTTTAGAAATTGAGAATTATTGCATGACAAAGGATAATATGCTTGAACAATATATTACAATGGAGCTTTGTAATTTTGCTTGTCGCTTTGCCCAGAAAGCCATGGCGGAACATATAAAAAAACGCTATGGTATGGAATTGGCTGACTGTATTTATCCTGGGGAAGAAGGTTTTCACCTGGATTCCGGAAAAAAAATCTTCGATCTTTTTGAAAGTATCGAGGAAACAATTGGGGTGACCCTTTCAGATAGTGGACTGCCCACCCCAAGTCGAACGGCTTACGCCATTTCCTTTGGGAAAAATCAATAGATAAGAAGCACAAAAAAAAGGCTGCGGCCTTTTTTTTGTGCTGAAAAATATTTATTCTACTTCCTTAAGAAGTTCGCTCATGCTTTTATGAAATACCGGATGAATAAAATATGGGGCGATTTCGGCCATGGGTTTCATAACAAAGCCGCGCTCGTGGGCTCGAGGGTGGGGGAGAATCACCTGAGGGTCATCAGAGATCAGATCATCGTAAAATATAATATCCAAATCCAGTGTCCGGGGTCCCCAATGAATGGTTCGCTCTCTTTTTAACTCTTTTTCAATGGCTAAAAGCCGGGTTATCAGCTCCCGGGGAGGTAAGAATGTTTTTATTTCCAGAACACCATTTAAAAAAACGTCCTGATCTTCGTATCCCCAGGGTTCTGTTTCAATAATGGTGGATTGGTTTAGAATTATGAGTCCATCCAGGGCTTTTAAGCTGGCAATGGCCGTTTCAATATTTTTAAGTTTATCACCCATATTAGTACCAAAACCAATAAAAGCCCGATGCCATTCCCGGGTTATTTCAATGGCCACGGTATCCATGGATCTTAAAATAGGAGCCCAGGGTTTTTTAATCATAATTTTAACCTTGGAAACCATGGGATAGTTATTCAGTACATAGGTCGTGAGCATTTCTCCGGCAGTTTCAATGAGATCATAACTTTCCTTTTGAAATTCTTTTTCCAGAGCATGGGCAAGCTCGCCATAATGAACGGATTTTGACAAATCACCGGTTATGGCCGCTTCACGCATGTCTAAGGTTAATGTGACTGAAATAAGAAATTTTTGGCCCAGGCTTTTCTCTTCGGGGAAGACTCCATGGTAGGCGAAAACCTCAAGATCTTTTATATACAGTTTATCCATTCTTTTCCTTTCAAAATGGCGGCAGCCATGATTGCGGCGCGTTTGTTTTCCAGGACATCATGAACACGAATAATGGATGCCCCTTTCATGATACCGATCACTGTGGTGGCCACGGTGCCTTCAATACGATCCGTTACCGGTAAGTCCAAAGTCAGGCCAATGAAACCCTTACGGGAAGTGCCTAAAAGCAGTGGATAGCCCAGATCCCGAAGTGCTTCTAAATGCTGCATAACGGCCATATTCTGCTTATAATTCTTTGCAAAGCCAATACCGGGGTCCAGGATGATATTACCCTTGGCAACCCCGGCATTCAGGGCAATGTCAATGGATTCTTTGAGATCCTGGTTCATGTCAATTAAAAGATTGCCATAGTCTTGATTTTCTCGATTGTGCATGAGCACACA
>JAENWK010000066.1 GCA_016650045.1 Eubacteriaceae bacterium
ATTTGCGGTTTAAATGGTTTACAAAAATATGTGTTTTTGTTTTTGCATCAAGATTAATTTTAGAAACAGGAGGTACCAAAAATGAATAATGGTACAGTAAAATGGTTTAACGAGGAAAAGGGTTTTGGTTTTATTTCGATTGATGGTGGCGAAGATGTATTTGTACATTTCTCAGCAATTGTCGCAGATGGTCGTAAAAACCTTGTAGAAGGACAACGTGTTACTTTTGACACAGAAAAAACTGATCGTGGCTTACAAGCTGCTAACGTTTTTATTGCATAGTTCCTTAAGAACTTTGAAAAAAGCCCGGATTTTATATCTGGGCTTTTTTTTTCGCGCTTTTTCATATGACAACCTTGAAGGTAATGTGATACGAATTCAAGAACAATTAAAAATTGGGTTTTTAAAAATCATGCACCCTATTTCTTCTTAAAATTCGGTACATACTCAACTATCTAAATGAACTCATACTTCCAGTATACTGCCGGTTGACAGGTATTGAATCTGAGCTCCCATCAAAAAAACATCCTTAATATAAATTAATGAAAGCAAGTTAAACCCGCGGATGTCATACCCCATCCCCGGTGAGAAATATTAAATACTGACTTGCAGAACGTCCTGGGTATTCAAAGAGATTCCGTCGGTCAGGATGTTTTAAGAATTCACTATTTAATTGAGTTTATTGTACCCTATTGTCAAATTATTCTATCTTCTGCCAGTTCGCTTTTTAAGCCTGATTTTCGAATATTTAATCCTGTTTTTTCGCATAAAATCAACGTAAATAATTCGTAAAATGGCCACCATTAAAAGGAACACAACAATCGTAATATACCAATATAAAATGGGATAATCCAGAAATCCCCGAACCGACATTTTATTGATAGCATAAACCGATGTGGACTCTAACAGTTTTTCTCCATTATAAACTTGAACTTCACCTAAAGTGTCGCCTTCTTTAATATCAGTTTGGAGTTGAAGACCCGTTTCAGTTTCCATTATACGATTATTATCCCATTTGATTCTGGAAGTATACGAATTATTATTATCCTTAGGGGCCAGGCTTTCCATGGCAATTTTTGTTTTTGTGCCCAGAATATCGCCATCAAAGACATGATAATTTTCTATTTTTACATTTGCATAGAAATCTTTATCGCCGGTCCATTCAATAAAATCATAATCTTTTATCAGGGTCGTCAGAGTATTACTGGCTTCATCAAAGATCTCTAATTGATCGGCATTCATAATGACACCAATGACATTTTTTCCTTCCCCTTCACCTTCAAAAATAAGACATCGTCCGGCTTCCTCGGTATATCCGGTTTTACCACTGGTGGCATAGCCATTAAAACTCGGGTTAGCTCCTGCCACATCATTGGCTAACCGAAAATCCTCGGACAAAGCATCATAACTCGGGTAAAGCATGAGATTACTATTTTTCCATTCATGCTTGACTTTATCAGTTTGCAGCTCGTGCGTTTTAGACCGGGTGACCTCTCGAATCACATCATTGCTAAAGGCCGCCTCTGCCAACTTCAACATATCAGCCGGGGTACTATAGTGATCGGAGTTGTGAAGTCCATGAGCATTAACAAAATGGGTGGACTTCATTCCCAAAGATATTGCCTTTTCGTTCATGGCATCCACAAATTTTTGTGTCGCCACAGTGGCATCTAGGGTTTTATTCCCGGCAATATTTCGTCCAATATTTACAGCAATGGTATTGGCTGCGTCATTTCCAGAAGGTAATAACAAACCATACAGGAGTTCTTTTAAACTCAGTACTTCATAAACTTGCAGACCGGCAACACTGCTGTCATCGGCAATATTTTCTATTTCATCGCCGACGGTAAAGGTCTCGGTTAATTTTCCATTTTCTATTGCCACCAGGGCGGTCATCAATTTTGTTGTACTGGCCGGATAATATTTTTCATCTTGTTTTTGCTGATACAGTATATCACCACTATTTACTTCTGAAATAACAACGCCTTCACCCTCGGGAAAGCTAGGAAGCCCAGCCCCGAGTACCCCAGTTGTAAAAAAAACAAGGCTAAGCACCATCAATAGTCCTATTTTTTTCCCCATATTCTCCTCCGAAATCTTCTATTTTATATAACGAGTCGTTTTGAATAATTCTTTGTTTTCCTTAATCGCTTCTTCACTTCCCAGAACACAGAAAATGTTTTTTTCCAGAACTCCGGCAACCGCATCTGCAAAAGATTTTAATTGTTCAACCGTCGTTCCTAATATTTCATCCCGCTCTTTTTGCATATCTTCTTCGGTTAAGCCACTAAAGTAAAGGGTATCTGCCAGCTCACCTTTAATTTTAACACTCAGTGGTACATCTTTTCCGCTAATGGTTCCGATAATGTATTTTTCAAGCTCTCTCTGAGAAAGATCCAACTTTCTAATATAGTCCACCGCACCGGCAAAGGCTTCGAAGGTTTTTTTAAGCTTGGGATCGCGATAAGATCCAAAATAAAGTTCGCCGGTACGGCCAATACTGAAAAATGCACCATAGGCTCCACCTTGTACACGAACCTTATTCCAGAGATAATCCATGGCAAGGATGGATTTTAAAACCAGTAAACTTCCGGAATACTCATAACCCAATTCGCGGATATTATAACCCTGGGACACATATTGAATTTTTGCCGCAGTTAAAAAACCTTCATTTAAAATTTCTGTATCAAAATGATAGGGAAGCCTTGTTTCTATTCTCGATTGTAAACCATCCACATAATCTTTAATGGATTCTAAGGTTTTATTTTTGATTTCTTCAGACCCTGTAATACTGATAATGGGTTTATTTTTTGTGAAAACCATTTTTGTAATGGTGTTAAGCTTTTCGTTTAATTGATCAAAACGCTCTTCAAAGTTCGCATCGAGATCAGCAATAAATCGATAAAATTCAATGCCGCCAAATTCCTCAAAAAGCCGAGCGGATTGGGAATAGTAGGATTGCAGCCGCTGAACCCCTACCACATGGCCCCCGGTTAAAAACTGGGTTTCCTTTTGGGTTTTTATTTCTCTGATCATATCATGGATCAGGTTTTTTTCATTATATAGGGTTTGGGTAAGAATTTCAACCATGAGTTTAGCCAGGGTGGGAATTTTATCCATCACTGCTTTACCTTTAATATAACATCGGGATTGAAACTCACCCAGCTGATTAACATTGTCAAAAGATTCAATGCCAAAGGAGAAACCGCCGGTATTAATTTCGATCTCCTGGCTCAATCGGTGAAAATCCATTTGAGTTGTGCTGAGACTTCCCAGAATTTTGCACATCAGGGACAGATATTTCAAATCTTCCTGAGGCACTTGATCATAATCAAAATATAATTTAAGATAAGAAATGTCGCCGGTAAATCCTTCATGAAAAAGCAAGGTAGTATCCAGGGCTTTTTCGACTTTTAAAGGATAGGTTCTTCCTTTTTTATTAATTTCATCCAAAGAAAGCTTGGGAATTTTTTCTAAATCTTCGGGTGCATCCTCGGCGTTTTGTCTTTCGATGAGGGTGTGAGTTTCGGCCACCAGATCCACTAATTCTTCGTTTGTTAATGATGCCTTATAGGCTGCCAGTTTTTTTTCTAATGCCTTATCAGTTTGCTCAAGGGCTTCAGAATCGGCAACAATCGTTACCAATGACTGATGGGTGTTATCCAATAAAAGTCGTTGAACCATTGCTTCAAAATATCCTGTTTTAAAGTTGTCTTTCATTTTTTGAAAGACGGCTTTGTATTTAAGATAATCCATAGGTTCTCCGCCGTATAGCCAATTGTCCATAATATCAATACCGTAGATTAAACCTTTTGGATGGGATCCGTATTCTCCTTCAATGTGTGAGAATTCATGAATGTTGATACCGGCTTCTACGCTCAGTGTATCTAAGCCATTCTTTACAAGGTTTTTGAGAACATCTTCAACGGTTTTAACAAACAGTTCACCATGATCCGCTTCGGTATTTTTTAAGACAATGGAAAAATACGGTTGCCTAAGGGAACTGCTGTAATGATAACTCACATCTTCGGCAATTTTAAGATCCAGCAATGCCTCTTTTAACGGTGACGCATTGTTGCCTAACAGAATATGGGACAAAATGTCAAAGGCCAGAGCCTCCTCATAGGGCAAAGTTTTCCCCAGTACAACGTTAAGGGCCATGTAGGCCTTGTTGTTAAGATCTTCTTCCTTTGAAACCCCATAAGGAGCCACTACGATCTTTCGTTCACCAAATGGCTTCTGTAATTCAATGCTGCTGTCTATGTCCTGTTTTTCAAAGACCGCTAAATATTCATCATTAATATATTTTAAATGCTCTGCCACATCACCGTCGCCATATAAATAGATATAGCTATTGGAAGGATGGTAGTATTTTTTATGAAAAGCTGTAAAGGCCTCATTGGTGAGTTCCGGAATAACCTCAGGATCCCCTCCGGATTCAAACCGATAACAGGTCTCGGGATAAAGGGATTCAAATATTTTGTTTTGAAGAACTTCCTCGGGATCTGAAAATGCCCCCTTCATTTCATTATAAACCACACCATTATAAATAATCGGATCATCCACGTTTTCAATATGATAATGCCATCCTTCTTGCTTAAAAGTGTATGGGTTCTGGTAAATATTTGGATAGAATACCGCATCCAAATAGACATCCATCAGATTCATAAAATCCTGGGCATTGGTACTGGCAATGGGATACATGGTTTTGTCCGGGAAGGTCATTGCATTTAAAAACGTGTTAAGGGATCCCTTGGCAAGTTCAACAAAGGGTTCTTTAACCGGGTATTTTTTTGATCCGCATAACACTGAATGCTCCAGAATATGCGGCACTCCGGTACTATTGGTTGAAGGGGTTCTAAAACTAATGGAAAAAACCTTATTATCATCAGCCGCCGTAATATATAAACATTGGGCTCCGGTTTTTTCATGAATAAACGTTCGGGCGAGACCATCGATTTCGTCCACAAACTCTTCTTTTTTCAGAATAAATCCGTGAACATTTTCTTCTAATTTAAACCTATTTTCTTCCTGCTTCATCATTTCTTTTTTCAAATATTTCTCCTTACTATTTTGTTTTATTAAGTATTTGTGAAATTCATAACCACAATATTAAATTGCTTTGCTGTCAGTTTTCATAGACAATTTTGTAACGTATAGGCGAACAGTCGTTAGACTGTCCGACGTATAGTGGAAAAATTGTTTCATGTAAACAGACAGCGAAGCTCACGATACTTTTGTAATTGACTATTTTATTTTATAATGCCGATTTTTTTAAGATATTCTTTCATTTTGCGTTCATAACCCAGATCTGTTGGTTCATAAAAATGGCTTCCCAACAAATCATCGGGAAGGTATTGCTGGGGTATATGATGTCCGGGATAATTATGGGGATATTCATAGGTTAATCCTCGTCCCAGTTTTTCACTTCCTGAATAATGCGTATCCTGTAAGTGGCCTGGCACGGCACTGTTAGAACTGTGTTGTACAGCTTTAATGGCTGCATCCACGGCTAAATATGAGGCATTGCTTTTAGGTGCGCAAGCCAAAAAAACAACGGCCTGGGCTAAATTAATCCGGGCTTCAGGCATGCCAATGAACTGAACCGCTTCTGCTGCCGCCATAGCTACAGTAAGAGCCAAGGGCTCGGCATTGCCGATATCTTCAGAAGCGGATATGACAATCCGTCTGGCAATAAATTTGGGATCTTCTCCGGCACAAATCATTTTCGCCATCCAATAGAGAGCAGCATCTGGGTCCGACCCGCGAATGCTCTTTATAAATGCTGAAATGGTATCGTAATGGTTGTCCCCATTTTTATCATATTGTACTGCCCGTTGCTGAATACACTCCTGGGCGGTTGCTAAATCGATATGAATGATGCCTTCTTTATCTTTGTCCACTGTGAGAATCCCTAACTCCAAGGCATTTAATGCCCGACGCACATCCCCATTGGCAACCTCGGATAAATGAATCAAAGCATCATCATCACAGCAGATTTTCATGACGCCATAACCACGCTCTCGATCGTTAATAGCTTTAAGCACCACTTCACGAATATTTTCAGCACTCAAGTGCACAAATTCAAAAACTGTGGAACGTGATAACAAGGGTGAGTTTATTTCAAAGTATGGATTTTCGGTGGTGGCCCCAATAAGAGTCACCAAACCCTTTTCAACACTGGGTAACAGTGCATCCTGCTGGGCTTTGTTAAACCGATGGATTTCATCAATGAATAAAATGGATTTTTTATTGTAAACGCCTAAATTACTTTTTGCTTTTTCCAATACCTCAAGAATTTCTTTTTTACCTGAGGTCACCGCATTGAGTTCATAAAAAGCGGCATTGGTGCGGTTTGCAATGATCTTCGCCAGAGAGGTTTTGCCAGTTCCCGGTGGTCCATAAAAAACCACCGATGAAAGTTTGTCGGCTTCAATTAAACGATATAATAATTTTCCTTTGCCAATAATATGGCCTTGACCTACAAACTCTTCAAGGGTTCTGGGACGCATGCGCATGGCCAAAGGTGCGTTATCAGATATCTGTCCTTCATAATTCATGGTAAAAAAGTTTTCTTGCATAATGTCCCTTCGCTACTCTTTTTCAACTTCCCTAATGTCAGCTTCACTTAAATCAAAATAACGGTAAAACCAATCATCAATTTCTCTAAAAACCACTGATAAATCAGCAGTATTTCCAATACTCATTAATTCTTCTATTCTATCATAAAAGTCTTTAAATAGCTTAGTATTTTTCTCCTTAACATCTGGAATTCCCAGCTTCACCAGTGTGTTTGGATAGTATTCATAAAGCTTGTCTCCCAGTTTTTTTCCAAAGGATTTAAAATAATAATTATATAGTTGACTGTTTAAAAGAATCACTAAAAATTCCTCGGTGACCTGATGGTACAATCGTGGTTTGAGTATAAGCCCATAAATATCCGCACTGAAATAACATTTTTGATCATCAATGGCAAATCGATTTTTTGTGGCCTTGTAGGGAAAAATAATTTTACGACCATTGAAATGCTCAGCATCCCGGCCCCATTGAATGGCAGTCCAGGGAAGCTTTCCATTCTTGCATTCTCGGCGATTCGCCAGTTTTTCTCTGTATTTCTCCAAATGCTCCATAATCGGGGGATAAGTTTCAACAGCATCAATTTCGTTAGTATACAGTATTTTTTTCTGTGTTTTTGCAATGGTATAAATTCCCACATCTTTGTTTTTTATCCAGGGCTTTAAATATTTCGCTTCAAAGTCATTCAATGCCGGATCTGTATTATCAAAAATAAAGGCTTTGTCATTTCCGGTAATAATTCCCTGAAAGCTTTGTACCACATTGTCCAAAGTAAAAGGTGTTTTATCTTCGATTTTTTTAATGATTCCCAGGGTTCTGGGAGAATAAAGCCGCCACAAATCATCACTCAGGGATTTTTGTTTAACTTCATAGGCATCCCAGGGTGTTGATTCAGGGTTAATCCCTTCATTGAGTGAGTTAATCAACTGTGAATAGTCAGCCTGTTTATGGTCCTTAATATGAAAGCGTTTGACTTTAACGGTATGATCTGCCTTCACTTTTTCTTTTTTCCGACATTTAATTATGGCCGGATCCACACCAACCCCGGGTATGATCCGTAAGCCGTTAAAATCGATGATTTCTTCCACCTCAAAAAACGCTTTTAAAAAATGTCGTAAAGACTTGGCATAGAAAGCCTCTAAAAAATATCGAGAAGTAATATGGAGGAGCCGCCCTTCGGGTTTCAGGAGCTCCCAGCCGCGATTAATAAAGCAATAGGAAAGATCCCCTTTATCCTGATAAACTGCAGGATACCGAAGTTTAAGGCTTTTCATATAGGCGCTGTCAATTTCTTTATGTCCCACATAGGGCGGGTTTCCGATAATGGCATCCATGGATCCTTCTTTAATAAGATCTTCACTTAATATATCACCGCACTTAATACCCAGCGGTCTGACATAATCGTCCCCTTTAAGAACCAACACCAGTCGGGTTACCAAACAAGCCAGGGGATCCTTGTCAACACCGAATAGACTTTTTTCCAGAAGTGTTTGATGGAGCATTTTTTTTCCCGATAGGCTCATGTGTTCTCCACAGGAATTAAATAATTGATCATAGGTTGCACTTAAAAGGGATCCGCTCCCACAAGCCGGGTCTAAAACCCGGATGAATTCATCTTTTTCTCCCACTTCATTGTTTTCCAGAAGGTTTCCTGCCATAAAATTCGCCAGGTTTTCCGGGGTGTAAAAAATACCCTGGTTTTTTTTGTGGCTCAGATGAATACACTCTTCGTAAAGCTCTCCAATCATAACCGGGTTTTTCCCTTTAAACGATGGGGCTGTCGTTACAAAATCACATACCCATTCCCAGACCTTATCTCCCAAAGGCAGTGGATCTCCAGATTGTTCTTCCCAGGCATTTCCCTGGATTGAGCTTTTGTGCCACAGTTCAAGAAAATAATCCAGAGTGAAATTCTTTCTTAGTTTTTTTTCATTACTCTCAAAATCAATCCGATGATGGTCCTTTAAATATTTCAAAAAAATACACTTTACAAGAAAGTGTAGGTTGCCATTGGTATTCGTTAAATAATTATATTGTTTTAAAAAGCTGGATATTTTTTCAGATATGCCCAGGATTCTCATAAAAACCTCTCTCATTTGTGGATGCTTCCATCCGTGTTTTTTTATTATATCATTTTTTTTATGAAAAAGATAAGAAAACAGAGGATATTTCTTACTACAAAAAAGTCAAATAATACGATACTGTTTTTTAAACACATCCGCTATCTTTTATTCAAAATAAAAAAGCTGCGAAAACTCTTTTAAGAATTTTCACAGCTCAACTTTTTATAGTGGTGCGAGAAACGGGGGTCGAACCCGTACGCCTTTTGGGCACACGCCTCTGAAACGTGCTTGTCTGCCAGTTCCAACACTCTCGCACACCACTCATTTCTGAGTACCACTATAGAGTACAGTTTTTTTCATGAATTGTCAAGGTCTTCCTACCTTTTTCGTTCTTTTTTAAAAAAACTTCCAGTAAATGAAGGTACCTATCCCAATTTGGAGCACGAGAATACACGGCAGCCCAATATAAAACTTGGGATGTTTGGTTTTGTGATGAAAATTCCGCATCCC
>JAENWK010000139.1 GCA_016650045.1 Eubacteriaceae bacterium
CATGTTCATGATCGTGATCGTGTTCTAGATCATGAATATGTTCTTCCCCGTGGTCGTGGCTATGTTCAAGGTCATGACCATCTGTATGTTCATGGTGTTCACCATGAACGTGGATTTCTTTATTATTGCACATTAAAATAACCTCCTATTGTTTGTAGAATATCTTTATATTATATCACTTTTTTTCTAATAAACAAATATATTTACTAAAAAGCATTCTATTTTACAGCCTATTCTAAGGATTGAAATTGCCAAAAAAGGCAGAACACTTGCGTGCTCCGCCTTCAGGCAAACTTTTATTTTAAACTAAATGTTAAAACAAATTACATAATTTCATCCATAGCTAATGCTGGATGTTTAACTTTTTCCAAGTATTCCAATACGCCTTCTGAATCGTTGGCAATCGTTTCATCACAAACCATGTCTGCGAAGTCTTTAATGCCAGTCATTTCAAAGACTGCTTTATTCAAACGTTCAGCAACATCGTCTTTTAATGCTTTTGGCATCCAAACGATTCTTGGCAAACCGCCTTCAGCGGACATAAACTTCTTTGAACCAATCAGGAAGCGACCATGTCCCATGAAGCCTGGTGTTTGAACACCACCACCGGTCATAGAAGCAAGTTCCCCAAAAGTCATACCTACTGGAGAAGTATCCATATGTTCACGGTTTACAATAACAACACCGTTGGCTTCTGGCATAATACCGCAGATACATTCAAAACAACCACAGGAAGTCATTGGATCTTCAAGGATAGAGTAAAGTGTTACTTTTTCAACTGCACCCTGTGAAGCAGCGGCAACTGTTTCATTAACAGATTCCCAAATTCCAAGACGTTCGTCTAGAGCTTTTCCCTTGACAACTGGTTGATTTGGACCCAATGGATCAAGTTCTTTAGTTGCCTTGGCATCCAACCAGGACACGGCACCACAAAGACCTAAACGTTCTGGTGTAACGATACAAACATGACTGGGAGCAAAGGATTGACATAATAAGCAAGTATAGAATTCATCAACACTTTCATCTGTCAAAGCACCCATTCGTTCATCACGTGCAGCGTAAATTGGTTTAACTTCTTCTTCAACAATTCGGTCAACATCTTCTGCGTTGGTGTAGATGGTTATCTGACATTTATCAACAACTTTGTCAAAGTCACTTCTCATTTTCGCATATAACACTTCACCGATATGTTTTAAACGGAAACCTTTTTCGTAGGCTTCTTTTGTTAAACGAATCCATGCAATGTTTCTTTGTCCAACATGCATTGCACCTTCAATATAGTTCATGAAGTAGTGAATACGTCTTTCAAGAACGGTTTCGAAATCTTTTTGCATTGCTTTACCAGCAACTTCGATCTTAACACCTAAAGGTAAACGGACAACGTCTTTTCCCGCAAACATAGGATCATCAATATCAGGTCCAACAATGGTGATCTTATGATCTTCAATGGTAGCTGCATCTCCTGTTGTAACAAGTTCCCAAGCTGCTGTTTTATTTCCGCCAAATTCAGCAAACATGGTGTCCTTACGAACACGTTCGCCTTCAAATGCTGAAGAAACTGCAACTGGACAATCGATTTCTGTAATTTTGATTTTGATGTTACGAGCTTCTAAAGAAGTTGCAACAACTTTGCTGTAATCTGGTTGGTGTAATAACAAGGTTGGTACTTCATTAATGAATGTTTCTGTGGTTGCTGGGAAGCCTAATTCGATGGCAGCAGCACCGGCAGCAATAATTTTGTTGTCCCATGGTCCAAATACGTTAACAAAAGCTTGTACACGATCTTTTGTGTAAGTTCTTTGAGCCAGGAAGTCGCCTGGTTTAGTAGCTCCAAAGATTAAGCTGGCACGAAGAGCAACTGATACAACATGGATAACTGATTCGATTGCATATCCTAAAGGAATAACACGAAGGTCAATGCCCATTTTGATTTTTTGTTCAATGGCCTGATCAATTACTTTACCAACCATGAAGGTCAGCAAACCTTTATTCTGGTAGTCTTTAACAATACCGGCTAAAGTTTCAGCATCAGGAGCTTCACCGATAATAACGGCAACACCTGGGATATCCTGAGTAACCAATGCAACACCGAATGAACGAACTTCAGCATCAGTTAAATGACCCAGTGTACGAACATCTGCTGTGTTTAAGTCATCAGCATCACGGCCCTTGTATGGTGTTGGGTCGTAAACATATTTAACAGCTTCAATGATTTCAACGAGCATTGCAGAAGCAGTACCGGCATCTAAAGCTGCCTGTAAGAATTTTGCTGGGTGAATGTATTCTTTAGCAAGGTCTAACGCATCTTCCAATTCACCTACATTGGTGATTTTCTTGCCGGTAATGGCATAGATACATGGAAGTGCATAGGCAGTACCTGGGAATTTAACGGGAGTTTCTTTTCCCTTTTCAGCAACAACCTTTGCAACCATTTCTTCTGCTAGTTGAAGATATTGGTCTTGGCCGTCGTAAATAATATCAAAAAGATTCATATTCATATGGACTTTTTCCTCCTTAAATTAGTTCAATATAACAATAAATTTCTAACTCTTTATTTCTTTTTAGCTTGTACAATCTCCTGAATTTTCTTTCCCATAGTCGCAATGTCCGCTTGCATGGCTGGATCATCATAGGGAGATTGGTTGTTGCGATCAGATTCTGAGATTGCATCACGATAATTTAAAAATCCGATAATGTTCTCTTTCCCAATTTTTTCTTCAAGAAAAGCGATATCTCCGTTATTCCGGATTTTATTGCCAATAACATAGACTTGTTTTACACCAATATCCATCGCTAAGGTTTTAACTTTATTATAGGTTTGAATACTGCGTACCCCTGGTTCAACGACAACAATAAATGCATCTACCGCTTGAGCCGTTCCTCGACCCAGGTGCTCAATACCAGCTTCCATATCCATAACCACAACATCTTTTTGGTAGAGAACCAAATGACTCATGAGCATTTTTAATAAAACGTGCTCAGGGCAAACGCATCCGGATCCACCGGCATCTACGGTTCCCATGGTCAAAAGCTTCACACCATTATGTTCTTGGCAATATCGATCTGGAATATCTGCAACCTCAGGATTCATTTTAAAGAGAGTTCCGAAGCTTCCTTTTTCAGCATTGGTACGTTCCTCAACAAGATCCTTCATTTCTGAAATAGGAATAATGCTTTTAATCATCTCTTCACTCATGCCAAGGGCAAGGCCAAGATTTGCATCGGGATCCGCATCAACTGCTAAAACATTAAATCCTTCACCGGCGAAATATTGGCTTAAGCACGCTGAGATCGTTGTTTTTCCGACGCCGCCTTTACCTGTCAATGCTATTTTCATTTTTAATCACCTATCTGTCTTAAATTAATTATATACCTAAAGCAACTCGTTTAGCTTCAATATCTACCATGATTTTATCAACCATAATCATTGGATCTTTTTCGAATACAAATTTGGCTCCAACGACTTTTTCAATATCTTCTGTCATTAGTTTAACAAATTCTGGGCTACCAGTTACTTGTGGAACAACACCTAAGTAAGTATTTAAACCAGAAGCTACAACGTAGTTAGCAATGGCAACGGCTTTTTCTGACATCCATTCTGGAGCAA
>JAENWK010000183.1 GCA_016650045.1 Eubacteriaceae bacterium
ACGGCAAGGCTCCCAGGGATTGTTTCAGAGCCAGTAAATCCCGCGGATTCGCGGTTCCAAATGAAAGCTTTGCGCAAAGCCGCTCAAGATCATAGACCTTGGTAAGAATGCTTTTAAACTCCGGTAAACGCCCGGAGTGGTCATAAAATTCCTGGACGCTTCCCTGGCGTTCTAAAATGCTGTCGGTTTTGATTAACGGCGCTTCCAGCCACCGTCTTAAAGTTCGGCCTCCCATGGCGGTAATGGTTTTATCCAAAACCCATAGCAGGCTTCCTCGTTTTTCCAGGGTTCTGATGGTTTCAGTAAGTTCCAGATTTCGCCGGGTGGCTAAATCAAGAACCATGAAATCCTGGCTTTTATAATAGCTGATGGTTTTTATATGGTTTAATGCCCGCCTTTGGGTTTCGTCAATATAACCCAAAAGAGCTCCGGCTGCGGCAATGGCATGGTCTCTTTTTTCCAGATCCAGGGCTCCCAATGAAAACACCTCAAACTGGGTGGTAATACGCATACTGCAGTTTTTGATATTGAAATATTTTTCAGGATAAAGACTGGCCAGGATGCCGAATTTTTTTTCAATGAGATCCAGGGCCTGGGGATCTTTAAATAAGGCCGGGTTCAGGATGACTTCGGAGGGCAGGAGTTTACCGATTTCGTCGGCCAATTGGGACAGCCAAAGTTCCCGAGTTTTTCCTTCCAGCTCGGTGACATAAAAATCTCCGGTTGAAACGTCCAGGCTGGCTATACCCAAACGATTATTTTCAAGATATAAGGACATCAGATAATTATTCTTTTTAGATTCTAACAGCTTGCCTTCTGAAATGGTACCCGGTGAAATCACCCGGACAATTTCACGTTTGACAATACCCTTGGCATCTTTGGGGTCCTCCATTTGTTCGCAAATGGCGACCTTGTAGCCTTTTTCAACCAAACGGGTAATATAATTTTGGGCAGCATGATAGGGAACCCCACACATCGGGGCTCGTTCTTCAAGACCGCAATCTCTTCCGGTGAGGGCAATTTCCAATTCTCGGGAAGCCTTGAGGGCATCATCGAAAAACATTTCATAGAAATCTCCTAGACGAAAGAAAAGGAGGGCATCGGGAACCTCCTCATGAATTTGCAGGTATTGGGTCATCATGGGTGATAATTGCGCCATGGGTCTCCTCCTGTGATATTTTAATGCCATCGAGACTGAAGGTTTTTGTATCGGTTATTTTAACCAGCACAATCTTACCAATATCTTCGTGGCTGCCTTTAAAGTTGACAAGCTTTCCGGTTTCTGTTCGACCGGTGAGACGATTAAGTTTGTTTCGGCTGGGTTCTTCTGCCAAAACGGTGACTATTTTATCCTGATAGGTTTGGTTAATCCCAAGGGTAATCTCATGGAGAAGATCAAGACTTCGATTCAAGCGCCTATGCTTAACTTCCTCGGGGATCTGATCAGCCATGGTGGCTGCCGGGGTTCCGGTTCGAATGGAATAAAGGAAGGTAAAGGCTGAGTCAAACTCGCACTCCTTTATCACACTAAGGGTTTCTTCAAAATCTTCTTCGGTTTCTCCGGGAAAACCAACAATGATGTCGGTGGTAATGGCGACTCCGGGAATCTTTTCTTTCATTTTTTTAACGCGTTCAATGACGTCTTCCTTGGTATATTTTCGATTCATGGCCTTTAAAATCCGGGTACTTCCGGATTGTATGGGCAAATGAATATATTTGCATACCTTGTCGCAATCGGCAATGGCATCGATCACATCATCAGTTAAATCCTTTGGATGAGATGTCATAAAACGAATTCGGCCCAACTTTTCAATGGTATTTAATTCCCTGAGTAAACTTGAAAAATTAATGTCTTCGCCAAGATCATTGCCATAGGAGTTCACATTTTGACCAAGCAGGGTTATTTCCACGCAGCCATCCGCGGCCAGTGCCTTAGCCTCAGCAATTATTTTTTCAGGCTGACGGCTGACTTCCCGGCCTCTGGTGTAAGGCACTATGCAGTAAGTGCAAAAATTATTACAGCCATTCATAATGGTGACAAAGGATTTAAAGGGATACTTTCGATCCACCGGAAGATCTTCAATAATATGATTTGAATCTTCCCAAACTTCAACCATGCGCTTTCCGTTGGCCAGATAATTATTTAATATTTCGGGAAAGAGGTGGAAATTGTGGGTTCCGAAAACAAGATCCACCTGTTTGTATGTTTTAGTAATTTTTTCAACAATTTCCGGCTGCTGCATCATGCATCCGCAAACAGCCAGGATTAAATCAGGATTTGTTTTTTTTATAGTTTTAAATTCACCAATATTCCCAAAAACACGAACGTCCGCATTTTCTCGTATGCTGC
>JAENWK010000005.1 GCA_016650045.1 Eubacteriaceae bacterium
CTATGCCATCATTGGTAAAACAAGTCCTACAAAAATTGAGCGGGATGATAATCTTTGCGTTCATTGCAAAAAATGCAACAAAACCTGTCCCGTTAACATTGATATTGAACAGTCGGATATAATTACCGATGCTGAATGTATCAACTGCAATGAATGTGTTCTGGTCTGTCCTGAAAAAGGCGCTCTTGAAATTAAAACCGCCAAAAAAACAGTTCATCCCATGGTCATTTTGACCCTGGTGGTCGGTTTATTCTTTGGAACAATTTTTATTGCCCAGATAACCGGTAATTTTGAAGTGTTGCCGCCAGCCATTGCACAAGGAGAGCTTGTTCCCATTTATGAAGTCAAAGGTTATAATACTATTGAAGAAGCGACAACCCTATCAGGATTGTCCCTTGAAGAAGTTTACAAGCAACTGGGTATCCCTCAAGATGTCCCAAAGAGTACTCAATTCAAGAATATTTCAGCCCTATATCCAGACTATAGCTTTGATGCGGCGAAAGCAAATGCCGGCGGATCTGAAAGCGATTCAAACCAAACGGAATCATCAGAGAACACCGGAACTTCGGAAAAAATTGATGTCAGTGCCATTAAAGGTTCCATGAGTATTCGGGAAGCAATGTATAGCCTGAATATGGATTCAACAGCCTTCTATGCACTTTTCAAAATTCCGGAAGCTGTTCCACCCCAAACCCTATTAAAAGAAATTTCAACTGTTTCACCCGGCTATGATTTTCAACAGATCAAAGATTCATTACAGTGATAGTTAACGTAAAACCTTTTTCATCTTAAACAAACATCAAAAGAACCTTCCGGATAAAATTCTATCCGGGAGGTTCTTTTGATGCCGAAGCATTATATGAAAAATCTCTAAAGTAAATCAAGTTGAAACAGCTTCTGTTTTACGATGAAAAAGTCCTCAGCTGGCCTCGCGACTCAGCATACTGGAATCGTCTCTCTGAAAAACTGCAGTCAGGAGCTGTCAGCCAAATTGTCCAATGGCGTCGTTCCCTGAATTCAATGGTTACCTATGACTCGACGATTGATCTTGTCTTCAGAAATATTTTTCTTGACATAATATGTTAAAAACAATATAGTGTGATAAACATGTATGTGTGAAGTATTCAGCTATGAATTTAAAAACGAATACTTTCTGTTTAAGTAAAAGAAGAGGAGAACAGTCATGGCTAACGTAAAATATGGTCGACATCTACCAGCATTTATTTTATTGTTTTTAACAAAAGGTTCTACCTACGGATCGGCTCTATTAAATCGGATGGAAGCTGAAATGCCCTACAATTTTTCGGATGGACCAGCAGTTTATCGAGCCCTCAATGAATTAGAAAAAGTGGAAGCTGTGATCGCCCAATGGGATACCTCAGCCAAGGGAGCTGCAAAAAAGTTTTATACAATCACAGATAAAGGAATGCTGAAATTATGTGAATTCAAGATAGATATAGAACAACGAAAAACAAACTTGGAATTCTTTCTGAATGAATTTGCAAAAGCAGAAAATAAATAAATATCAAGAGGAGACTTATTATGGAAAAATGTTGTTCATGCGGTATTGAATTGGAAAAAGATGATATCTATAAGGTAAAAGGAAAAATATTTTGTGATGACTGTGCTCTCGGTCAGCACAAATTAGTTCAAACCTGTGATCCCAGTGCTGTCCTCAGTGCCAAGCTGGATCGGCAACGATCCGGCCAAACGGGCACCCAGGGTTTAACACCCCGTCAAAAAGAGTTTTATGAGTACATTGTGGCTAATAACGGAGTAACGGCTGCCCAATGTGAGAAAAAGTTCGGGCTGACACCTGAAGATGTCAGTTCAGAGTTAAGTGTTTTAAGACATGCCGAGCTGGGTAAGGGTCAGAAACGCTCAGACGGTGTTTATTTTGTTGTTTGGGAAGCCTAATATATAATATCATTAAAATATAATGTCATTATGTTTTATTAAATGTGACAGAACTATTTCACAAGATTTGTATAAAATCTAAAAACTGATATAAAAAAAATAAATTTAAGGGACCAATGGCGGCAAACCGCCATTGGTCCCTTAAGTGTATTATAAATCAATTTTCGGCAAGTCAATAAAAAGAACGAAACAAACATTTTATTTCCTCAAAACGAAGATTTATATTGCTTACTTTTTTTCGATTTCCGTAACACATGTGGTTTTAATCGTCTCGACCAGGAATTGTAAAGCATCAATCACATGTGGTCTGATGTCACCGCCAATCAGAACGTACATGATATCATCACCAAGTTCCAGGTGACCTTCATTCAGCCAAACCCTGACATGGAATATACCGTCCATCATATGGGTTTTTGCGATTGCAGCATCCACCTTTTGGGCATCATAAAAAAATTCCATTCCTTTTACTAACGTACCGTCATCGAATCCCTGGCGGACCTTGGCTTTGGGTGTTTGACGCACGGTACCATTATGAACTAAATACATGCCTTCCTGTAAAGCTGCCGAATCATTTTTTGCTTCTTTTAGCCATTTATCAACGGATGGCGATTCTTTTTTTGTTTTTTCATTCATCATCAAATTAGCAACTCCTCATTTTAGCTATTTTTCGTTTGCATTATGACTATCATCCCACCAGAAGCAAGGCAGCGACTCTGACCTTTTCTGTTATATACAGACAGCTCGATATACAGATTGTGCTTTACCACGTTTAAAATTTATTACGTACTGCGTGTGGTCGTTTATTATTTCTTGAGTGTGCCGAAGATGCCTTCTCTGTAGGCACCGATGTATTCCATGCAGTAGTCATCTTCGCCAAGAAGCGCTTCTGTTGCAAAGATGATCCCCATTAAATCCCGGTTTAATGGATCCAGTATGGCACTGTCCATTCCTGCGTTCATGGCCAGAACTACAAAGCCCATGTTTACCATTTTACGTACTGGGAGATTAAATGATATGTTACTTACCGCTCCAGTAACATGAATAGTTGGATATTGTTCTTTGATTCCCCGGATGACTTCGGTGACCATACTGATTCCGTCTTCTGAAGTACAAAGCATTTCAACCAGTGGATCAATATGCATCCGTGAAGGATCAATGTTGTATTCTTTCACTTTTACCATTAAATCTGCAAAGACATCTAAACGGTCTTTGGCAGTTTTAGGAATTCCTTTGTCACTGTTTAACAGGGCAACACATTCCCATTTGGTATCGGCAATGGCTTTGAATGCCAAATCAACTTTGTCCCCTTCCAAAGAAACGGAATTGAACAGGCCTGGCTTGTTACAGTATTTCATGGATTCGATACAGGTCAAAACGTTGGGACTGTCCACTGCAATGGGAAGATCAGTTGCAGCCTGTACAATATCGATTAACCATTTCATGGTTTCCAGTTCAATGTCATCATCCACTGATGCACAGACATCAATAAAATTCGCACCGGCTTCGGTTTGTTTGATGGCCAGGTCTCGAATAAAATCTGCGTCCTTGTTTGCAATAGCCTTGGCTGTCGACGGAATTGCACCGTTAATTTTTTCTCCAATAATAATCATTTTTTTATTTACCTCCTCAGGAATTTTTTTAAATAATCAGTTTTAACTTCTTTTAAATCAAATTGTTGATAAATTCTTATTTAATTCCAACAATATATTTCCAGAATGTTATATTTTTTTATTTTGTACGTGTACAGTATAGCACCCATGAAAAGGTACGTCAATGATTATATTATATGCATTTAATAATTATTTATTTGATTTAAATACTTATATAATAGCGATTTTAAAAGTCATTATATATTTAATGATATGCATTTAAATTTTAATAAATTATCCTTTCACGGATGTTTTTATTGATAATTTAATGATTCTGTAGTTAAATAAAATGAATTTGATTAAGAAAAGGAAAGATAATGACCGATAATATAGAAAAAACTCAATTTTCCCAGCCTTGAAATACAGCTGAGGCATTAAAATACCGGTATCTGGAACTCCTAAAAAATACATGTTGACAGAAAAATGCACCCAACATCTGATATAATGAAGATGCAAACCAACAAATTCAGACAGGAAAGATGCATACCACTACGATAACCCAAAACAGCTTTCCGGATCTGTTCCCAGGCGTTCCAGGGTTTCAATTTTTCTTTCTTGGTAAGCATTCACATGATGCCTCCACATTCTATTTTAATTCAATAATCAAAGGAAATGGGTTCCTTTCACGGCAAACAAAAAGCGACCCTTAGTGCGAAAAATTCGCACTAAAAGTCTCGTTACCATTCAGTTCTATAAAGCCAGGCGTTAGCCAGTCTGTTGACTTTATTGTTCAACTACTCCCTTTTAACTTGTTTCGTTATAAACTAACCTCTCAATTTTGTCAATGCCTGACCTAGTATTCTGTTGTCCGTTCTCTGATAAAGACATTAATCGGTGTTCCAAAGAAATCAAAGGTTTCTCTGATTTTATTTTCCAAATAACGTTGATATGAGAAGTGTACCAGCGTTGCATCATTAACAAAAATAACAAAGGTTGGTGGATTGATGGCAACCTGAGACGAATAATAAAGTCGTAATCGTCGCCCGTGTTTGGATGGCGGTTGTTTCATGAGGACAAACTCTGCCATGGCCTCATTGAGCTTACCAGTGGTAATACGTTTGGCGCTTTGAGCTTTAACATACTCAATGGTTTCGAATATTTTACCTAAACGCTGACCCGTTTTAGCAGATATAAAGATGATGGGAGCATAATCCATAAAGGAAAGCATATCTCTGATATCATCTTCATTTTTTTTCATAGTTTTATTATCTTTTTCAACGGCATCCCATTTATTAACAATGATAATGGAGGGCTTTGATCGATTATGAGCAATGCCGGCAATCTTTGCATCCTGTTCGGTGACTCCTTCGGAACCATCAATCATAATTAAAACGACCTGGCTTCTTTCCACTGCGGCAATGGCACGGACAATACTGTATCGTTCAATGTCTTCATAGATTTTCTTTTTTCGTCTGAGGCCAGCAGTATCAATTAATACATAATCCTGGCCATCATAGCGAACATTGGTATCAACGGCATCCCGGGTGGTTCCTGGAATATTGCTGACAATCAGTCGTTCTTCCCCTAAAACCTTATTGATCAGGGTGGATTTTCCAACATTCGGTTTTCCAATAACCGCCACTCTCAGGCGGTCATCTTCCTCTTCTTCTTCACTATAATATCGCTTAACATGATCGATCACCTCATCAAGAAAATCCCCCAGGCCAAGACCCTGTTCGGCTGAAATTCCAATCGGATCGCCTAAGCCAAGATTATAAAACTCAAAGATACTGGCTTCCAGATTTTTACTGTCCACCTTATTAACCGCCAGCAGAACATCCTTATCATGCTTGCGGATCATATTCGCAACTTCTAAATCCGTTGCCGTCATCCCTTCACGGCCATCAACCATGAGGATGATGAGATCCGCCATATCAATGGCAATCTCAGCTTGAATACGCATTTGCATCAGGATATCATCCTTGGTATGGGGTTCTATCCCGCCGGTGTCAATGAGGGTAAAATGGTGATTAAGCCATTCGGCATCAGCAATGATCCGGTCTCTGGTAACCCCTGGGGTATCTTCTACAATGGCTATTCGTTCTCCAACTAATTTATTAAACAGGGTGGACTTTCCAACATTCGGGCGTCCAACCACAGCAACTATCGGCTTTGGCATAGTAATTATTCCTCACTTATTATTTTTAGAATCAGGCTTTCGCCATTAACCGGTACCCCTATAACCTTTAGGTTGAGTGCATTACTCAGGGTTTCCAGTGTCCAATCATCCAGTAACAGTTTCGTCCCACTTCTGAGTGCATTTTCAGGAATGAGCAAACTTTCTCTTGACGATTCTTTTATTTTCGTCTTTAATTGCTCAATGATATCATGACCTGTGATTAAACCGGAAATGCTAATCTCTTCTCCAAAAAAATCATTTTCTATGGGATAGACTATTACATCAATGGCGGGAATCCGTTTTTTCGTTTTTTCTATTAACTTTAAAATAAATTCATAAGCAGCCATTCCGGTGACAATACCAATTTTTGGAAAACTGGTTTTCTTTGAAGCCGCTTTATAATACTTTTCCAGTGCAGTATTAAAAGAATCTTTAAAATCCGCCAGCGTGCCTACCCCATTTTCAATTTGAGGAAACCCATCGTAGTAGGATGGCTCCGGTATCAATGCTTTGGCCTTTAGGAAAAACTCATCACTGGCATAGACAAAACCTTCGCCATAGATTTCTTCCATTTCATTGTGGACTTTTTCAATAATCTTTAAAGTTCTTTGAGAACTGGCCTGATCAAAGCCCTCAATTTTTTGAAGCCCCTGTCGATGCCTGGAAATCCCAACCGGCACCACTGAAACGGATTGGATAGTGGGATAAAATCCCTTTAAATCTTCCAAGGTTTTCACTAGTTCTTCGCCATCATTATAGCCTGGTACCAATACAATTTGTCCATTCATTTGAATATTATTGGTTTTAAAGGCTTCTAAGTAATCCAACACATTCCCGGCAAAACGATTATTGAGCATTTCACAGCGCAAAGCTGGGTTGGTGGTATGAATGGATAAATTCATGGGCATAATCCGGTATCGGATAATACGTTCCATTTCAGCTGTGGACAGGTTGGTCATGGTAATGTAATTTCCAGTCAGAAAGGACAAACGTTCATCATCATCCTTCACATACAGACTTTCTCGCATGCCCTTTGGCAACTGATCAATAAAGCAAAATATACAATTATTTTTACAGGTTTTTGTCTGAATCATTTCTTCTGAAAATAGAACTCCCAGATCTTCATCAAGATCTTTTTCGATTTCTAGTTCCCAGATTTCGCCATCCAATTTTTCAATCTCTAATAATAATTCCTCATCAGCCATTAAATAGCGATAATCCAGAACATCTATAATCGTTGTTCCGTTAATTGATATCAGCTTATCCCCTGGTACAATTTCCATTTGATCCAGTATACTATTTTCAAGCACACCTTCGATTATAAATTTTTTCACTGGCTTCTCTCTTGTTTCTTCACAATTTAAAAACTGCCCGCAAAACTAGCCGGCAGATCTATGATTCTATTATATAATATTTTACCATAAAAAAAACCTCATGTAAGGTTTTTTTTCAAACTCAACCGCAGAATGTTCATAAAAAAGTCCCATTATTCTGAAATTTCGTTTTTTTAATAGAATCAGAGTGGTTAAAGTCCTTTTTATGGACGATATAAAACCAAACAAAAGAATGCCGCATTCCCCATACCGGCATTATAAGTCATTTTGAAGTTCATGGACATACGCATCACATCAATGCCGCAGCCTTCCATGGAATATTGGGTTTTTTCAGGGAAGCGACACGGCTCCTCTTCCAACGCAGAACATTTTTCGCAAATGGTGCAAGGACCTGCCCCCATCACAAACACATCATCATTTTCAAAGACTTTACGCAATTTTGATGTTGCTTCGTTAAACAATACCCCACTGTTCATCATATCCTCTCTGTTTTTAATGGAAAGGACAATGTTCACTAAATACGCATCATCATATTTCTCAACTCTGGCAACCCGTACTTCTTCACTGCCGGCTTTGGGTGGACAGGCATGATTTTTTCCAAAGTTCCCACAGATGTTTCTTTCACATTGGTTGAATACATCCTGGGTAATGATCACATCGCTGAACTTAATTTTCTTGTGCTCAAAAAATCCGGTAGTTCCAAATGTCTCAATTAATCGTTCTTCTAATTTTTTCATTACTTTATCCCTTCATCTATTCATAAAATATTTTTATCAGAGATTAACTTTAATTTACTTTACTTGGAATGCAATGCAATCTTATGCCATTAATCACTTTCAAATGTATTTTAAACGTATATAATAATATTTCTATATCCTACATCTTATGCAAATAAAAGTAAAGTGGTTACAGACAATGATAAATAAACATCCATAAAAGTTTAGCTGGATCATGTCCAATTTTTTATTTCTTCCCAACCGGACAGGCAACGACACACAAACCACACACCGCTCCCCTGCCAATATGCTGGTAGTCCACTTTCATATGAGTGCTGCAGCTGTAGGCATCGTAAAGTTTGTTTCGAGGCATTCCCGGTTCCCAGAGACAGCCCTCAATGGCCATGGCCGGGCAGGCTTTAACACAAACCCGGCAGGAACCGCAGGAACTTTCTGTGGTGGGCAACCCGGTGCTCAGAGGCGCATTGGTTAATACCGTTCCCAGGCGAATTCTCGGGCCATGGGTGTGATGAATAAATAAGGCACTTCGGCCAATCCAACCCTGTCCGGCTAACACCGCCCCTGTTTTGTGTTGGAATGCACCCGTAAATTTATCCTTGGGATCCGATACTGACTGGGAAGCCGGAATGGCAATGGATGGGTATCCCTGCTCCTCCAAAAATAGCACCAGCCGAAGGGTAATATTGTCTATAAGCCGATTTACACTTCGATAATGGCTAAAATAGGTTTGGGTAGGTTCGTTTTCTATTTGATTGAGAATGCCGTCGGAAATCCGAATGATGACGGTAATCCCCCTGCTGCATCCCATTCTTTTTTCATCGGGTAAACACTCAATGTCTGAAAAGCCCAGTTCCGTAGCACCTAAAGACTTTCCCAGATCAATGAGTGCCGCCCTAAGGGTTTCACTTTTGTCAAAAATTGCTGATGTGGTTTTTGCTTCTGATTTTTCCATATTTTCCTCTTTTTTCTTTAGAACTAACCACATTATCCCTTTAATATGGTACAATACAATTACTTGTACAATAAACAAAGGTGGTGGTAACCATGCTCTTTAACTCTGAGCAACAGGCTGAAAATAAACTCATTATTTTATACGTTTTAAAACAAATCAATACGTCACTGACCCGTGAACAAATCGCATTAATTGTCATTGAAAATTTACAAATCAGTTATTTTGATATTCAGCTTTATATTGATGATCTGTTAAAAGATGAATTCCTTTCGACCTTGGATTTTGACGGTAAATCAGTCCTTACGCTAACACCTATTGGTAAAGAAACCCTTAAAGTTTTTAACAACAAGATTCCAACTTATATTATGGAAATGATAAACCTGTATCTTCAGGAAAACCGAGAAAAGATTTTTAAGGAAGTCAAGGTCACTGCAAACTATCAAAAAAAAGGTGCATCGGATTACCTTGTCCAATTAAAGCTGCTTGAAAATAATAGTATGCTCATGGAAATAAATTTTAATGCGCCAACTTTAAAGCTTGCCCTTGATATTTGTGATCGATGGAAAGCTAACACCCAGGAACTATACGCATCCGTTCTTAAAACCCTCACCCAATAAAAATTAATAGCAAAAGTATTGTGAGCTTCGCTGTCTAGTTACATCAAAGCAAATTAAGGTGGTTTTATAAATTTTCCGATTACCTAAATAAAAATAAGAATAGGAGGCTGTTGCAAATTTTTGCAACAGCCTCTTTTTTATGCTCTTTTTAGTTTTAGTTTTTTTCTAAGCAAACATCCGATAAACTTTGTAAACTCGACAATCACTAAAGGACTAAGTGAACCGATAATCACAACAAACCATTGGATTCCATTCATGGCAACCACATGAAAAATGGGTTGAAATGCAGGAATTAATAGTACTGCTAATTGGAGGGCAAAGGATAATCCCAATGCCATCCATAAATATCGATTTGTGAAAAGCCCTGAATTAAACAGGGATTTCTTTTGTGACCGAACATTAATGGCATGGGTCAACTGAGAAAATGCCAATACCGCAAAACACATGGTTCTTGCAACATCAATGCTATAATTCGCCAATCCAATTTGGAAAACGGTTAATGTGATGATCGCCAGTATAATCCCCTGGTACACAATACGCCCGCCCAGTCCATGGGCAAAGACACTTTCTTGGGGATTTCGCGGTTTTTCGTTCATAATTCCAGGATCATTCTTTTCAACACCCAGGGCAAGGGCCGGCAAGCTATCTGTCACCAAATTAATCCATAGGATATGAATGGGAAGCAGGGGTTGTATCCAACCAACCAGGGTTGCAATAAACAGAATGAGAATCTCTGCAATGTTACAGGATAAAAGAAAGTGAATGGCTTTTTTAATATTCGCGTAAATTCCCCGTCCTTCTTCCACTGCTGACACTATGGTGGAAAAGTTATCATCTGTTAATATCATTTCTGCGGCTTCCTTGGAAACATCCGTACCGGTGATTCCCATGGCGCAGCCAATATCCGCTTTTTTAAGCGCTGGTGCATCATTGACACCGTCACCGGTCATGGCAACCACCTGGCCCTTTTTCTGCCAGGCCTCCACGATGCGAACTTTATGTTCCGGAGCAACCCGGGCATAGACTGCAATATGCTCAATTTTATCGCTAAGCTCCTGATCACTGAGTCGTGCCAACTCAATGCCAGTGAGAGCCAAACTCTTTTCTTCAAAAATATTTAATTCCCTGGCAATGGCGACCGCAGTATTCTTATGGTCGCCGGTGATCATAACCGTTTTGATTCCGGCTTTTTTACAAATCTGGATGGAATCTTTGACTTCTTCTCTTGGTGGATCAATCATACCGGTTAATCCGCAGAAAATAAGGTTATTTTCCAGTTCTTCAAAAGTAATTTCAGGCTTCACAGCGTATCTTTTGTAGGCATAGGCAATGACACGGTAAGCTTCATTGGAAAGAGCCTCATTATTGCCGTGAATCTTTTCAATCATCACATCGGTTAAAGGGAAAATACCATCAGTTAAAAAAACATGTCCAACCCTTGAAATCAAAACGTCTGGGGCCCCTTTGGTAAAACTGTACCAGGATTCGCCGATTTTATGTACCGTGGTCATGAGCTTTCGACCAGAATCAAAGGGCAACTCACCAACCCTTGGAAATTTTTCTTCCTCGGAGACTTTATCATAATCCAAGGTTCCTGCAAAGGCCACCATGGAAACCTCGGTAGGATCTCCTATTTCCTGGCGTCCATCATTTCCATTAACAATGGAGGCGTCATTACAAAGCAGTCCAATTTGTGCCACCATTTTTTCTGGACCGTTTAAGACTCGTTCTTTTAAGTCTTTGGTGTCCATAACCATGTCGTTAACATAAATCTTTTTAATGGTCATTTTATTTTGTGTTAAGGTGCCTGTTTTATCTGAACAAATAACCGAAGCACAGCCCAGGGTTTCAACGGCTGGCAGCTTTCTGATAATGGCATTCTTAGTCACAAGCTTTTGAACACCGATAGCCAAAACCACGGTCACCACTGCCGGTAAACCTTCGGGAATGGCCGCAACGGCCAGACTTACTGCCGTTAAAAATAATAATAAAGGATCTCCTCCGCGAATGAGTCCAATGATAAAAACCGCAGCACAGGCAATAATCGCACCGATGGCCAACACTTTTCCCAATTCTTCTAACCGCCTTTGAAGTGGGGTTTGCATGGTTTTTGTTCCCTGGATCATCCCTGCAATTTTACCGATTTCGGAGTTCATGCCGGTGGCTGTTACCACATATTTTCCCCGACCGTAATTCACCAAACTGCTCATATAGACAGAGTTTGTCCGATCCCCCAAAGCTGTTTCCGGCTCTTCAATATTAGCAATTGATTTATTCACCGGCATGGACTCCCCGGTTAATGAGGATTCCGTAATTTTTAGCGAGGCTTCCTCAATCAAACGACCATCCGCTGGCACAAAATCTCCGGCGTCTAAAAACACAACATCTCCGGGAACCAGGTCTTCTGATTTTATGACTTCACGCTGATTGTTTCGTAAAACCTTCGCTTCTGGAATTGTCAGGTTTTTCAAGGCTTCCATGGAATTTTCCGCCTTTTTTTCCTGTATGGCACCGATGAGGGCATTGACAATGACAATAATGAGAATAAGAACGGTATCGCTGATTTCTCCCAGGAATCCTGAAATAACCGCTGCAACCAAAAGCACCAGAATGAGAAAATCTTTGAACTGGGAGATAACCATGATCCCAAAGGATCTTCTCTCACCTTCATCCATTTTATTTTTCCCATGAATTTTTATTCTTTCATCTACCTGACTGGAATTTAATCCTGTCAGTGGGTTAAGTTCAAAAGCCTGTTCGATTTCTAATGGTGAACTTAAAAAGCTTTCTTTTCTTTCCAATTAATTTCCTCCTTTAAAAATAGATAATTGCCAAATTCATAAATATTTTTGTAACGTATAGGCGAACAGTCGTTAAACGGTACGACGTATAGTGGAAAAAATGTTTCATGTAAACAAATAGCAAAACTCACAGTACTTTCGCAATTACAAAAATATAAAGACCTTGTTATCCAACCGGGGAAATTCTTCCCGTATTGACGACTGGATAAATCCTTGCGGCGAGTTACTCCCCTTCAGGGTGTAAATTCTTTTAATGCATTTTAGTACAGTATTGGCATAGATGAAAGGCCTATTTTTGATAATAAGCCAATCGTTCCTTTACCTTATCCATTGTTTCAATATATATCCGTTGTTTTTCACGTTCAATTTCAACCACTTTTTCCGGGGCTTTATCGATGAACCCTTTATTGAAAAGTTTTTGATTGAGACGTTCAATTTCTTTTTGCAGTTTGCTTTGTTCATTTGTCAGTCGCGCAATTTCTTTTTCTTTATCAACCAATTCATCTAAATTAATGAAGAGTTCAAGATCCTCAACCACAGCTGAAACAAAATTTTCTTCGATTTCTTTTTTTGTAATCAGCTTAATGGTGGAAACCGAAGCCAGCTTTTGAAAATACAAAAGTGATTCTTCCATTAAGTGGATTAATTTTTTGTTATCTGAAATAATAAAGAGCTGGGTTTTTTTGGAGTATGGCACATCCATTTCTGAGCGAATATTTCGAATACTTCGGATGACTTCCATTAAAAAAACAACCTGTTTTTCATCATCAGGAAAAACAAAGGACTCGTCATAATGGGGCCACTGGGCAATCATTATGTCTCCGGTAGTTCCTGGTAAATAACCGTTAATTTCTTCGGTGATAAATGGCGTGAAGGGGTGTAATAATCGAAGTATGGTATCTAAAACAATCCTTAGTGTATATTGGGCAGCGAGTTTGGTTGTTTCTTCTTCCCCATACAGTCTCGGTTTTACCAGTTCAATATACCAGTCACAATATTCATTCCAGGTAAAATCATAAATTTTCGATGCGGCAATCCCCAACTCATATTTACTCATATTATGGTTTACCTCCTGAACAATGGTGTTCATTCGGCTTAAAATCCATTTATCTGTATTTTCAAGATGGGCCAAAGTCTCATCCTTTTTATCCATAATATCATCGTCAAGGTTCATCAAAACAAATCGGGCGGCATTCCATATTTTATTTAAAAAGTTTCGGCTGGATTCAACCTTTTCATCCTGCCAGCGGATGTCATTTCCTGCGGAATTGCCTGTAATAATGGTAAACCGCAGTGCATCGGCACTGTAGGTTTTAATGAGTTCCAGCGGATCAATGCCATTCCCCAAAGATTTGCTCATTTTTCGTCCCTGGGAATCTCTGACTAATCCATGGATATAAACATCTTTAAATGGCGGTTCACCCATTTCGTTAATGCCCATAAAAATCATTCGAGCAACCCAAAAGAAAATAATATCATAGCCTGTAACCAGTACTGTGGTCGGATAGAATTTTTTTAAATCTTCGGTATCCTCTGGCCAGCCCAAGGTTGAAAAGGGCCAAAGCGCTGAGCTGAACCAGGTATCTAAAACATCCTCTTCCTGAGTGAAATGAGATCCTCCACATTTTGGACAGGTTAGTGGCATTTCTTTTGCAACAATCATATCCCCACAATCATCACAATAATAGGCTGGAATGCGATGTCCCCACCACAATTGACGTGAAATACACCAATCTCGAATGTTTTCCATCCAATTATAGTATATTTTACTGAAACGATCCGGAATAAATTCAGTTTCCCGGTTTCTGACAGCTTCCAGTGCCGGTTTAGCCAGAGGTTCCATATTCACAAACCATTGCTCAGAGGTCATTGTTTCCACGGTGGTTGAACAGCGGTAACAGCCCCCAACATTGTGTTGATGTTCCTCGATTTTTTCAAGAAGACCCAGGTCGTCTAGATCTTTCACTACCGCTTTTCGGCATTCATAACGATCCAAGCCTTTATAGATTCCGGCCAGATCATTCATGGTTGCATCATCGTTGATGACGCGAATTTGTTCCAGGTTATGTCGAAGCCCTACTTCATAATCATTGGGATCATGGGCCGGAGTCATTTTAACAACCCCTGTTCCAAAATTAATATCCACATAGGTATCAGCCACAATGGGAATTTCTTTATTTAATAAAGGTAATATAACGGTTTTTCCAATGAGATGCTGATATCGTTCATCATCGGGATGGACAGCGACTCCAGAATCTCCCAGCATGGTTTCCGGGCGTGTGGTGGCCACGGTGAGAAATTCGTCGCTATTTGCCAGTGGGTACCTGATATGCCACAAATGTCCCTGTTCCTCGGCATATTCCACCTCAGCTTCGGATAAAGCGGTTTTACAGGTAGGACACCAGTTGATAATCCGGCTTCCCTTATAAATCAAGCCTTTGTTATAAAGGCTGACAAAGGCTTCATTCACGGCTTGACTGCAACCTTCATCCATGGTGAACCGTTCCCGGCTCCAGTCACAGGAGGCTCCCAGTTTTTTTAATTGATCGGTGATCCGTGTTTTATAGGTCAGTGCCCAATCCCAGGCCCGTTCCATATAGGCTTCCCGGCCAATGTCTTTTTTGGTTTTACCTTCTTCTTCCCGGAGCTTATCCACCACCTTAACCTCGGTGGCAATACTGGCATGATCCGTTCCCGGCAGCCATAGAGCAGCATAGCCATCCATGCGTTTATATCGGGTGAGAACATCCTGGAGGGTACCGTCAAAGGCATGACCCATATGCAGTTGGCCGGTAATGTTTGGTGGCGGCATGACAATGGTAAAAGGCTTACCCTGGGGATGAACTTCGGGTTTAAAATACCCTTTTTCTTCCCAGTCTGCATAGGTTTTATTCTCAACTTCTTTTGGATTATAGATTTTCGACATTTCTTTTTTCATAGTTCACTCACCTGCTGATTTCAATAGTCTTTTTTTATTGTTTTTAATTAAATTCTGACATAGCTCTATGGTTTTACTCATGGAGTGTTTTGCGGCTTCTTCAGACATATTCTCTGACATTCGTTTAATGATATATTTATTCTCAAATAAGAAATCAACCATTGAGGTCAGATCCTTAATCTTATTGACTTTAATAGCCATTCCGCCATCCACCAGATAATCCGCATTTTCATCTTCCTGGCCCGGGTAATAAAATGGAATAATCATGGGAATGTTTTTAACAATGGCTTCTGTGGAAGTTAATCCTCCCGGTTTTGAAATAATCGCATCTGACATGTCCATTAATTCTGAAACGTTGTTGACGAAACCATAAATTTCCACAATCTTATTATCTGACGTTTCTTTACTGCTGAGATTTCGGATTTCCTTTTCAATCTTAGCGTTATTGCCACAAACCACGATGATGCGAATCTTTTCCCTGACTTTTAACAACGAAGAAAAAGCTTTTTCCATTTGTTTGGTTCCCAAACTTCCGGCCATTAATAAAATAGTACCGGCAATATCTGTTTTTCCCTTGGGATCAAGACGATTATTTTTAAGAAATGTTTGACGAATGGGAATTCCGTATGGATAAATAATATCAGGGGCAATCCCTTTATCCATCATGGTTTGCTTGGTGTAGTCACTGCCGACGATATAAGCATCAATCATTTTTTTAAGATAAAGGGTATGGATCTTATAATCAGTGACGATTGATAAAACGGGTACATCAAAGGCATGATGTTCTTTTAGTGTCCCAAGAACATTAGTAACGAAGGGATGGGTTGTAATGATTAAATCAGGATTGCCGGCACGAATCAAGGGTACAATTTCAGGGTTCATAATGTGCGTAAGGACTTGAAATATCCCTTGTTGAAAGCGATTCATGTTATTAAACTGGTTGTACATCTGTTCATATAATTTCGGAACATTGACCACCATTTGCTGATATCCTTTTGTGATCAGACGATCCAGAGTGACATTGCTTTCTTTAAACGCATCATAAACTTCGGTCTCAAAACCAGCATTATCCAGGGATTCTTTTAAGGACTGGGCTGCTAAATTATGACCGGCACCGGTAGATGCCGTAAAAATAAATACCTTTGACATAGTTTACCTATTCCTAATCTTCGAAATCTTTTGTAAAGAGATAGTTCACACGCATTAATTTTCCGCCAAGGGCCTCTTCTCTTCTTTTTTCAACAAAATAGATTCCGCCAAAAACCGTTAACATTCCTGCTGCAACTGCAGCGAATCCGACCAATAATTTTTTTAACATGTTAACCTCCATAGATGACTGGATTAACCAATCATTTTATTTTTTCATTAGTTCGCTGATAAAAACGGTTCCTATTTCTTTTCCCTCTAGTATCTCATAAAGGATATCTGATCTTTCTCCTGAGGCAATGACCATATCAATGCCACAGCCGGTGGCATATTTTGCAGCTTCAAGCTTTGTAACCATGCCTCCGGTGCCCTGGCAGGAGCCAGCACTTCCGGCACTTTCACAAATATTACTGTCAATCTTTGTCACGGTTCTAATGAGCCTGGCATCCTCATTAAGCGATGGATTATCATCGTAAAGGCCATCCACATCCGATAAAATCACTAAGAGATCGGCTCCGACAATATCTGCTGTCATTGCCGAAAGAATGTCATTATCACCAAAGCACTCCTCTTCAATTTCATCGGTGGCAATGCAGTCATTCTCATTGACAATGGGAATAATTCCCCGTTCAATCAGGGCGCTAAAGGTATTGATTGCATTGTTGCGTTTAATGGAATGCTTAAATACATCCTTGGTTAACAAGATTTGTCCCACCGTTTGATGATATTCATCGAAAAACTTGTGGTAAATCTGCATTAATAATCCCTGTCCCACTGATGCAGCGGCCTGTTTTTCCTTCAGCTTTTTTGGGCGTTCCTTCATATTCATACGGTTCATACCAGCGCCAATGGCACCAGACGACACAAGAACCATTCTTTTTCCACTATTTTCAAGGTCAGTTAATACCTTGGCCAGATTATCCAATTTCTTAAAATCAAGGGTTCCATTGGGATGGGTAACTGACGTTGTCCCCATTTTGACCACAATGGTTTGGGCATCTTTTATTTTTTCTCGCATATATACCTCCTAAACCTTGTATCTTGATTGTTTATTATATCAAAGAAACACTAAACATCAAAATATTTTTTTGTGGTTTAGCTGCATCCGGTGGTTGTTCCGCAGTCCAAACATAGCTTACACGTCCCATTGCGCATCATACGATCACTGCCGCATTGGCTGCAGGTTTCCCCATATAGGGTTTCTGCCTGGGGATTTTGGTTGTAAACCGAGATCATTCCACCATCAGCCAATGACTGAGGTACTGGATTAGCCTGATTCACCGTGGTTGTGTTGTATTCTGTTACCACGCCGCCATCGGTCATGGATTTGTGCACCAGATTCGCCTGATTCATCATGGTAAAGTTTTTAGGTTTAACCTGACAATTGGAAAAATCCCCATGCTCAATGTCAAGAACCTTACTGATCAAGTCTGAAATTGAAGACGCAAATTTAATATAAGGATGCCTGGCAACAAAACCCGACGGCTCATATTTCTGACCGCGCAGCATTTTAGATATCTGATCCGGTGGAATATGGTATTGGAGCATATTGGAAATTGACTTGGACAGTGAAGCCAACAACCCCTTAACCACAGTGCCTTCTTTGTCAGTTGAAACAAACAGTTCGGCAATACCGCCATCCTCATAAAATCCAATAGTAATATAAAGCTCAATATCACCGATTTTTGCAGCATGGGTTCGACTTAGGCGCATGCCTTCGGGTCTGATACGATTGGGAACTTTCTTGGATCCCTCTTTGGCAAGCTCCAGAAGTTCAGTGTAGGTATAATCTCCAAGCGATTTTTCTGTGTCTTCAGCCATTCCAGAACTTAATGGTTGGGACGCTTTACAGGCATCACGATAAATGGCAATGGCCTTGGTTCCGGTACGGTAAGCGAGTATATTAATATTTTCAACATCTTCCACACTGGCGTCATTGGGAAGATTAACGGTTTTTGAAACCGAGCCGCTAATCATTGGCGTAATGGCGGATACCATTAAAACATGACCCATGGGAGATATGGTATTGGCGGTATCAAATACTGGCAAATGTTCCAATTTAATATGGGGAGCTCCTTCAAGCCCCTCATGAAGGAAATAACCATTCCCGTCTTTTTCAATCATATAGGTTAGAATATCACTGATTTCCTGGGAGCTGTATCCCAGATTATCCAGAGCAATTTCCATGACAGGGTTTACCATTTCCATGGAACCGCCGCCAATGAGTCGTTTGAAAACCACATGATTATAAAAAGGTTCCACTGAGGTTGCCCCGCAATCCATGGCAAAAGAAATAGTGCCTGTGGGAGCAATGGCGGATACCTGGGCATTACGGTAGCCATAGGCTTCTCCGACTTCTTCCGCACGTTGCCATGCTTCTTTAAGTTGAAGGCTGATTTCCTTAAAGCCCATTTTCTTCAGGAGCTGGTGATTAATTTTGATGGGTTCATAATGCAGTCCCTCATAGTTATCAGTTCTTGCACCGGCAACCCGGCTGTGATTGCGAATGACCTTTTTCATATGTGATTCATTCACAGCATACATGGGAAAAGCGCCAACCTTTCCTGCCATTAATCCGGAAACATAATAGGAAACTCCGGTCATCAGGCCTGTAATACTGGCAATCAGGGTTCGACTTTCCGGTGAATCATAGGGTAAACCCAGTGCCAGAAGCAAGGATGCTGCATTGGCAATGCCCAAACCTGTGGTTCTGAATAAATAGCTTTTTCTGGCAACATCTTTGGTTGGAAATTGACCTTTGAAAATAGAGGCTTCCAAGGTACATTGGATCAATCCCACTAAATGTACATATTCTTCAGTTTTAAAACTGTTGTCCTCAGGGTTGAAAAAACGGAAAATATTAATGGATGCCAGATTGCAGGCAGTGTCATCTAAAAAGGCATATTCTGAACAGGGATTGGTTGCATTGATCCGGTTTCCCTTTTCCCCAACGGCACCATTTTCTCCGCCGGGGCAGGTATGCCAGGCATTAAATAAATCATCAAACTGAATGCCAGGATCCGCGCATTCCCAGGTGGCGGTATTCAGACTTTTCCATAATTCCTTAACCGGAACTTCACGATCAACACTGCTGTCAGCACGGCCCTTTAATTTAATTTGATGGTCCGGTTCATTTTTTAAATTTAAAACGGCTTTCATAAAATCGGCGTTTAATCGAACCGAATTATTGCCATTTTGTCCACTGACGGTTTGATATGCTTCACCATCCATGGATAAATCATAACCCATTTTACCAAGATCTCTGACTTTTTGCTCTTCTTTGGACTTCCAGTTTATAAAGGTTTCAATTTCCGGATGATCAATATCAACAATTACCATTTTGGCTGCACGGCGAGTGGTGCCACCAGATTTAATGGCACCGGCATTGCGATCCAGCCCCAAAAGAAAACTGATCATTCCTGAGGATTGGCCGCCACTGGTCAGACCTTCATTAACGCCTCTGAGATTGGAAAAATTGGTTCCAACACCTGAACCGCCTTTGAACAACTTTGTCTCACTGACATAATGCTCAGAAATAGAATGTTCTCCCAGCAATCGATCCTGTATGGACAAAATAAAGCAGGCACTTGCCTGGGTTCTTGTATAGCGGTCCTCGGATTCTAAAACTTGACCTGATTTTTCATCATAGTAGTAAAGATCATCCTTGGATCCGCTGATTTGATAGCTGCGCATGAGACCTGTGTTAAACCACTGCGGCGAATTTGGTGCCCACATTTGTTTCAAAAAGGCATATACCAGCTCATCATAATATATTTGCCATTCTTCCTGGGTATCAATAAGCCCTTCATCTTTTAGAGCATCGGTCCAAAAACCCACAAGACGATCTGCGATTTCACGCATGCTATGTTCATAGCCAAGATGATTGGGGATTCCTTTGCGTCTGAAGTATTTTGTGGCAATGATATTACATGCATTTTGTGAATATTCTTCGGGAAATTCCAAATCCTTCATTTCAAAAATAGTTTCGCCTGTTTGATAATTTTTCAGGATGACATCAACGGTTTGCCACTTGAAAAGGTCATAAACCGTTTTTTCTGAGTTTTCTAATTCTTTTGTAAAGATGCGTTTAAAGCACTGATTCAATTGTTTCAATTATTTATTTCTCCTTTAATAAAATACATCATCTTGCGATGCTTTATCAGTATATTCCTATATATGGTACTGAGCAATGTATTTTTTTGTATTTTTTTGTTTCCGTTTTTTTGTTTTATAAATTGTTTTTTTGTCTTAACCACAAAGAAAAGGCTCTGGAAAGAGCCTTTTCGACTGTTGACAAGCCCATATTTCAAGGCCAATGTTTTATGGTTGATTGTCCTAAACTCGTAAAGGCTAAGCCTGGTTAATCTGAGGCACGCAAACTAAACAACTCATTGCCTTTACTAATGGGTTGTTAATTTTATAAACGATAAATAAATCTGATTAAATGCTAAATGATTTTTATTTGATCCGGGCTTTTTGTCCAATCTTACTTTCCCTGTGTTGAATAATCCGCCCAATGTTTTTGCGGTGCTGATAAAAACTAAAGAAAAAGAGAACAAAGGCAAGAATAATTTCCCAAATGGACCGACTCAATGCAATGGTCGTAATGGGCAGCACCAGCATGCCAACAAGGGATGTCAAAGAAACCATTCGCCAAACAATCAGAACAAGAATGCCAATAACTATGGCGATTAAAGTAACCTGCCAGTCAAGGGTAAGAAAAACCCCCAGTGACGTTGCTGTTCCTTTTCCGCCTCGAAATTGGAGAAATAGAGGCCAATTATGACCGGCCACAACAGCGATACCACCCAACATCAGGAAAAAATCACCGAGACCAATCTGTGTTCCTGCAAAGATAACCAGACTGCCCTTAAGGGCATCCAGAAGAAAAACCGGTATTGCATATTTTGTTCCCATCACCCGAAGAACATTGGTGGTACCGGCATTACCGCTGCCGTAATTGCGAACATCCTCTTTTTTGAAGAACTTAACAACAATATAAGCAAAATTGAGATTTCCAATTAAATAAGCAGCAATAACAAAAATTAATCCAATAAATATCATCATTTTCCTACCTCTTTCAAGTCTTTGAATTCGAGTCTTCTTTAACACGATTAATAAGAATCATAACCTTTTCTAAAACCCCGTCATAATTTTCTTTTTGATGGGGATAGGTACAACGAATACAATTCTTTATGCCTTTTGCTGTATAAATAAAGTTACCGCCACAATCCTTGCCTAGTGCGTACAATGGACAATAACAAAAGAGACAATTAAAGTTATCACAATCTTTCACTTGGTGACACGGAAAATACTCACAAGCACTATGCGTGAAAAATTTAAAATTTTCACTTTCCAGATCCATTTTAAACCGCATCCATTCCGGCATTGAGAGCTTTGATATTGAGTTCAATAAATTGTTTTTTTATATTATCCTGAAGAATTTTTTCCCAGTCAATGTCCATAAGACCCATGGCTTTAACAATGGATCCCAAAAGAATGACATTCATCACTTTTTTATTTCCCAATTTTTCCGCCATTTGAGTGGCTGACATCACACGCATAGTCACTTTTCTTTTGATTTCCTCAATGATTCCTTCAGGATAAGCATTGGCTCCGATAATGACAGACAAAGGATAAATCTCGGTATCATTAACAATGATTTTACCGGTGGGTTTTAGATATTCCAAGGCCCTAAGAGCTTCCAGTTTTTCAAAAGCAACGACAATATCCGCGGTGCCAATTTCGATTACCGGAGATTGGACATCATCGCCATAGCGTACCAGTGACGACACCGATCCACCACGCTGGCTCATGCCGTGAATCTCACTCATTTTTACGTCATATCCCGCTTCCATTAAACCAATGGTTAAAAGCTTGGCTGCCAGAATCGTTCCCTGTCCGCCAACACCAACTAATACAATATTTTTTGTTTCCATTTATCTTACCTCCGCTTCAATGGCTTGCTTCGGACAAATTTGGGCGCAAACCCCACAGCCAACGCAGAGCTCTTTGAGTATTCCTGATTTTTTATTGACTCTGTCAAAGGCCAACGCCGGACATCCTGATTTCAGGCATTTTTTACATCCCACACAAGTGTCAACATTAACGGTACACAAATTCTTAAAGGCCTTTGGAAATTCATCTTTGTCCTGGCTTGAGAATTTTTTCAAAACACAGGGCCATCGGGTGATGACAACTGCCGGACCCTCGGTTTCCAAACCCCAGGTAATGGTGTCATTGACGTCTTTTAGGTTGTTGGGATCAATGGTCCTAACATTTGTGACACCACAAGCCGTTACAATGGCCTGAATATCAAGAACCGGTGAGGCTTCGCCTTTTAGATCATACCCGGTGCCCGGGTTTTGCTGATGTCCTGTCATGCCGGTAATACGGTTATCCAGAATAATGGTCAGAGTATTACTTTTGTTATAGGTCACATCCATCAGGCCGGTAATGCCAGAATGGAAGAAGGTCGAATCGCCTAAAATCGAAACCACTTTTTTACTGGTGTCCCCTTTAATATCAAAAGCCTTTTGGACGCCGTGGCCGGCACTGATGCTGGCACCCATACAGATCATGGCATCACTGGCATTATAGGGTGGCATAAGTCCCAGAGAATAACATCCAATGTCACTGAAGATCATAACGTCCTTGCGTTTGCCCAAATCGTAAAATACTCCGCGGTGAGGACATCCGGCACAAAACGTCGGTGGACGGGGAAGCACCATTTCAGGGTTTGGCTGAATGGTTGACACCTTTTCTCCAAAGAGAGCTTCTCGAATCCGATCCGGGGTGAGTTCACCCATGGATGGCAGTTTTTCTTTTCCAATGCAGACAATCCCGGCGGCCTTAATTTCTTTCTCCATAATGGGGTCGTTTTCTTCGAAAATATAAAGGGTTTTCTTGTCTTTAGAAAAATTTCGAATCTTTTCCATGGGCAAAGGGTAGCTAAAACCGATTTTGAGATAGGATACCGTATTGCCAAAAACTTCCTTGGCATATCGGTAGGCAACCCCGGAGCCAATCACTCCAATGTCCGACCCATTATCTTCAATATAATTAAAGGGAGTGGTATTTGAATAAAGTTCCAGACGTTTTAAATTATCTGCCAGCTTTACCTGCATTCCTTTTGCAAAGGCAGGCAAGGGACAATACTTCCGAATGTTTTTTTCATAGGGTTTGTCTGGAACCTCTACACGATCCATACATTCAACAGTGGATTTAGAGTGGCAAACCCGGGTTGTCATTCGAAAAAGTACCGGCATATCGTATTTTTCACTGACGTCATAGGCTTCTTTAATCATGTCCTTGGCTTCCTGGCTGTCTGAAGGTTCAAACAGACAAACCTTGGCATGTCTGGCATAATTTCGATTGTCCTGTTCATTTTGAGACGAATGCATGCCCGGTTCATCGGCAGTGACTAAAACGGCACCACCGTTTACCCCAAGATAGGCAAAGGTGAACAGCGGGTCGGCAGCAACATTTACCCCAACGTGTTTCATGGCGCAAAGTGTTCGGATGCCGCCAATGGAGGCACCAGCTGCAGCTTCCAAAGCGACTTTTTCATTGGGAGCCCATTCCGACACAATATCATGATACAGTGCCACATTTTCTAATATTTCGGTACTGGGAGTGCCCGGATAGGCAGTGGCGAATTTTACGCCTGCTTCCCAAGCTCCGCGAGCAATAGCTTCATTTCCTGTTAATAGTTTCTTCATTTTTTATTTTTGTTCCTCTCTGATATTATGTTGTTTTTCCCTGGGTTGCAATATAGGCACCCAGAGCAATGGAATTCAATTTATTTTGATAAGAATCTGACCGCGATGTGAGAACAATGGGAACTTGGGCTCCCATAACCACACCTGCCAATTGAGCATTTCCTAAATAGGTCATAATTTTTGCAATGGCATTGCCTGTTTCAATATTGGGGGCTAACACGATGTCCGCATCCCCGGCAACTTCAGAAACAAAGCCTTTGACCTGGGCTGATTTTTTTGAAATAACCAAATCCATGGCCATGGGCCCATCAACAATCACATCTTCACCAAAATAACCGGTTTGCCAAAGCGCCTTCAGGGCCTGAGCATCCACGGTGGCTTGCATTTTAGGATTAACCTTTTCTTTGGCGGCTAAACAAGCCACTTTAATGGGGTGAATTCCTAAAATCTTTGCCAGATCCAAAGCGTTTTCGATGATTCCCTTCTTTTTTTCAAAATCAGGAGAAATAATCATCCCGCCATCGGATAAAATTAAAAATTTATGATAGGTGCTGATTTTAAGAACCATGACGCTGCTGAGAAGACGCCCTGACATTAAACCCTGGGTTTTATTAATAACAGCTTTCAAAAAAATAGAGGTGTCTACAAGACCCTTCATTATAAAATCCGCCTGACCCACCCGAACCATTTTCACTGCTTTTTCACAGGCAATGCCAGGGTCTTCAATATCAATAATTTCGATATTGGTTAATTCAATTTTTTCAGTATTACTGATTTCTAAAATATCGTTTTTGTTTCCAATAAGTATAACACCAATTAAATGCCTTTTCTTTGCATCTGAAACAGCTTTAAGGACATCAGTTTCAGCTGCCGCCGCAACCACAAGTATTGGCCTAGGGCCAACCGGTGTGAACCAATTTAAGTCTTCAAAATTTCTGATCATTTCGACCTCTCAATTTTATGTATGAATCATTATACACTAATCAGAGCTATTTTTAAAGAAGCAATTTCGATTAATCCTTATTTTCATGAGAATATTTACTTAAAATAAAACTAAAGATGCTGGTTCATTATTGAGCATAATCAGTATATCAGAGTCAGCAAAAAAAAGCTACCAACACGTTGAAGTGGTCAATACAACTAAAAAAAAGCCCTTTTAAAGGCTTTTTATTTTTTTTGATGCTATTCTCTTTCTTCTAATGGGATATACTCACTGCGTTCGCACACATTTTTATAGGCAGGACGTATGATTTTACCTGCATTAATGAGCTCTTCCAGACGATGAGCACTCCACCCTGAAATACGTGCCATGGCAAAAATCGGAGTAAATAACTGCAGCGGTAAATCCAACATATTATAGACAAAGCCGCTATAAAAATCGACATTGGCGCTGACACCTTTGTAAATTTTACGTTCTTCCCCAATGACGATGGGGGCTAAACGTTCGACCATGGAATAAAGTTCGAATTCATCATGGAGACCTTTTTCATCCGAAAGACTTTTTACAAAACCTTTAAAGACTTCAGCTCGGGGATCTGAAACAGAGTAAATTGCATGGCCCATGCCATAAATTAAACCGGCTTTATCAAAAGCTCTTTTATGGAGGAGGTCCACCAAATATTGCCTTACCTGTTTCTCGTCAGTCCAATCTTCAAGAGTGTTTTTCATGTCATCAAACATTTGAACCACCTTAATATTGGCGCCGCCATGTTTTGGTCCCTTCAGTGAACCCAATGAAGCTGCAATCACAGAATAGGTATCCGTACCAGAAGATGACACCACATGGGTGGTAAAGGTTGAATTATTACCACCGCCATGTTCCGCATGAAGTACTAAAGCAATATCGAGAATGCGCGCTTCCAACTCCGTGTATTGACTGTCTGAGCGTAAAATATGCAAAATATTTTCTGCAGTTGAAAGCTCGGGTTGTGGTGAATGAATATAAAGACTTTGTCCATCATGATAATGTTTGTAAGCCTGATACCCGTAAACTGCCAAAAGCGGAAACAATGCTATGAGCTCTAAACATTGTCTTAAAACATTGGGAATTGAAACATCACTGGCATTATCATCATAGGAAAATAAAGTAAGCACACTTCTAGCCAGTGTGTTCATCATATCGGAGCTTGGAGCCTTCATAATAATGTCCCTGACAAAACTAGTCGGTAAGCTTCGGTATTTTCCCAGAATTTTTGTAAAATCGGTAAGTTCCTTACGATCAGGTAGATCTCCAAAAAGAAGAAGATAGGTGACTTCTTCAAATCCAAAGCGTTTCTCCTCAACAAATCCATTGACCAGATTTTCAACGTTAATCCCGCGATAGAAGAGCTTACCTTCTTTTCCGATCTTAACGCCATTTTCAAAGGTAAATGCCTGAATTTCAGAAATTTCCGTTAATCCGGTGAGAACGCCATTCCCTTCTAAATCACGCAAACCTCGGTTGACCTTAAATTTTTTGTAAAGTTCTGTTTCAATGGTGCTATTTTTAGTACATAATTCGCTATAGGCAATAATTTCAGGGGTAATTTCTGAAAAAATACGATTCATCATCCATCCTCCAAATTCATATTTAATGGTATTTATAATTTCTCTTTATTATACCTTAAACCATCTGTTTTATAAAGTTATTTGTTTTCTTTTTTTTGTATTTTTGAAAGTTTTTTTTTTCAACTGTCATCTAATTTATTATAAAGTTGCTTTATGAGGTGCAATTACTCGAAAATACCTAAAAAGGACCTGATATGCAAGTTTTTAAGATTAAATAATAATAAATTCGAAAGTTTAGCAATGGTTTCTTGCATTATCATGGTTTTATAGCAAATTAATTTTCTTCTTTATTTTAAGGATCTATTAATTAGTTTCGCCAAACGCGACTGTTTCATTTTTTGAACTGCCTTTTCTTTAATGCTGGGCTAAGGAGTAGATTGAAGGACTTTTAAAAATATTTGAAGTTTATTTGCTTCATGGACTAATCTCAAAACATAAAAAAACCAAAAACCAATGATAAATGGTTTTTGGGATTATAAACGATTATTAAATTGGCAGGGGTATGAGGATTCGAACCTCAGGCACGCGGTTTTGGAGGGCATTAGTCTATTGATACAGAAGGCTTTATAACGCCATATATTGTCACTTCTGTAGAAAATACACCACAATTCACCACAATTGGTTGCATTTTATTCTATATAATAGGTCATGCGATCCTCTCCTTCGACCGTTCTCTTTCCCATTTTTCCAGATCACTTTCGATGATGTTCCATCTTCTCCCTACTTTAAACGCTGGAAAACTTCTTTCCTTAACAAGTGCATAAGCTGTATCGTTTCCAATTTTATAACGCTTTTTTATATCCTCGATACTGATAATGTTGCTTGAACTTTTTAAATTATTCATCTGGCACCCCTCACGCTGACATCTGTTCATCTGCGTTATTAGATGACAACAGCTCTGCGTTCTTAGGTAACAACTTCTCAAAAAAATACTTTTGACCGTCAATGGTTACTAACGAAACTGGAATCATTTCAACTATCCCTATTGAACGTTCAATAGGTTTATAACCTAATCTAAATAAATCCAAATCGATTGATTTTTTAGTGGGTATATACCCGCCAAGACTCTGGCGTATCAGATAATTTTCTAACCGAAACAACTTAAACAGCTTTGTCCTATCCGTTTTATAACCATTTTGGTTTAGTAAAATCGCTAACTCAGCCATTGGTACTGTCCCTTCCCTACCATTAATTTTTTCTGCCAATTCAAAATTTTCTCTGTTTTCTTCTATATATATGCTCAGTTTTGAATTTTTTGCTTCCAGTCCTTTAATCATTTCGATTAAGGCTTCCGGGTTTTGATGGTATTCTTCAATCTTTTCTGGCGTTATGTATCCCCCAAATTTTTTAATTGCTGGTAAAACATCATCACTTACCCAGTCCTGGAATTCCTCAGCTTCTTTCTTGTGCGATTTAAAGATTAGCTTATAAACTCCACTTTCGGTTATGAAGTTCTCACCAGCATTGTTTAGCTTTCGGATGTCCTTATCTCGGACATCCGAATTTGTCAATTTAATCACCTGGTTAGCATTCATCTTTGACAAATGATTTCTTACGGCACTTTCTGTTAAATCAAGACAATCACCACAATGGTACGGGTTAAATAATACCCGCCCGTTAAATTCAAATACTTCTACTTCTTTATCTTTGAAAATCATCATAACACATTTCCCCTTTATGCTTTCAAAATTTTTAGTATTAATTTATAACCATGTAAAGAATCAATTTTTCATCTTTAATTCTAATTTACTGTTTTTCCATTATCCTCCTCCCCTTCGGATACCGTGTTATACCCACCTGTTTTTCTAATTTGTGGTAAAACTTCTTTTGTAATCCATCTTTTAAACTCTTTTGTAGATGACAGTTGACTCGAAAAAATCAAAGAAAACAGTCCAGATTCATTGATTACGGTAGCATCTACCCATCGCCCCTTAGCGTCTTGGAATGAGATTTCACCCATATCTTCAGCATCTACATGGTCTTTTAACGCCTTTGTTACTCTAGGATATTTCAGTGCCTTAGCTGCATCTTTACCAATAAACCAGAGTTTGCCATCTATTAGGGCACCTGCTACATTTTCTAAATCAATTTGTTCAAAATATTTTAAACTACTCATCGTTTTCCCCTTTTCATTTTTAAAATTTATTCAAGTTTTCCCATTTTTACAACTAATCGACAAGCGACCATTTTCAGTATTTCTTAGCAACGATGGACATTTTGAGTCCTCCTTTCGATTAATAGAGCATAGAAATCTATGTAAACCCATGCCATTTAGGCGCACTTAATTAAGCCACGAGAGCTTTAGCAATTATCGCAGTGAGCTAACAGTGAACATGGCATTATTGATTAAACTAAATCTTTTTATGGTGGGTGTTTTTGAAGTGCACTTTTAATCTATGCAAGATATGTTGAAGATTTTTTGGTTTGAGAGTGGTATGATTGGTTGAAAATTATTTTTGTAGAATCACGAGAGCTTTAGAATTCCCCATTAAGCCACGCAATCAGCAAATTTCGCATTCTTTCGCTCGGAATATAAATATCTATTGGCTTATTATCTCGAATTGCCGATCTCCAAATCCATTGAATCATTTCGCTCAATGCGTAGGCGTCTCTATCAAAACTAATGCTTTTTGCGCTAAATAGGTGCTCAATATAGGGATGGATGAACCGATTTACTAAATAAATTAGAGCTATCTTGTCCCGATATTCGTTCGTCGCCCTGGCGTTTATTGGCACGAAACTATTTTCGTTCATTCTTGTTGTCTTTATATCATCAATGTGATTTTTAAATACCGTCCACATTAATTTTGTTGTGCAATTGCTCAATTTTTCGGAAATGAAACTGTTCGTCTTTCTTTTGATCTTTTTAATATCTGATTCTTCGATTTCTTTGTAATATCTCACTGATAATTTTTCCTTTCTGCTGCCAATATCCTTTTTCCCAATTTCATTTTTGTTTTCAGATTCAACTATGTGAATTTTGGTTTTGAGTTTTTTTCGCATCTCAAGGTCAAATTTCAGATATTCATCATAGTTCACTAAGGAATAAATGTATTTTGTGCGTCCATTCACCCTGTGCTTTATTATTCCAAATTTTTCATACTGAATAGCGAAGAATTCAAAGTAATATGATAAAAGCTGATATTCAAGTTGATACGTCATAACAATTATTTCCTTAAAAATGTTTTCTGTGAATACTCTATGAGGAAATAATTCGATTAAAACAGTGTTTGCTGAGAAATATATCTCTTTTAATTCGATTATCTCTTTAAGTTGTGAATAACGATTCAACGATTTTTCAGCATCAACCCAAGACAATTTGTATTCACTATCTATTGAGATGAGATTTTTATCAATTAACGTGTGGATATCATTTTTGCAAATTCTTTGCCTCTCATCTTCGCTGTATTCGTCATAATCAGTATAAAGATCAATTATCTGAACGACTTCTACGACTTCATCCATTATCAGAATATAATTTTGCTCCTTGATTAGCTTGAAAGCTTCCTCGTCTAAAAGCTTAAATAATGAATGGGTAGTAGCAATATTTTTTCCTTTAATGACAAGATCCTTGAAGTTTCTGTGCTTACTACCTTTCCCAAGTTTTACATTAGGTGTACAAAATCGCTTCCCTTTGCAGCCTTTCTTAATCCGCTCAGTCTCGCTCAAAAGGGGTGTAATATAAACCACTTTCTGTGTATCGGGTAGTTCCTTGATGTACTCAATTATATAGCACGTTTTGCCTGTACTTGGCATAGAATCAATAATTTTTATTTTGTCCATTAGTCCTCCGTGTGTTTTAATATTTATGAAGCGGAATGTCCGCTTTGCCACTAAATGAAATAGTTATACATCTTGCGTTTTTAATACAGCTTGTTTGATTACAGAATTGAAATGAAAGATGACAATCGGGGTTTCTTGAAATGGCTACATATAGCGATTTGAGGCTCTCGATTTTTTGGAATACAGCCTGATTTTTGATACGTCTTAAACGGCTCTAATATGCGTTTTTTATGAAATGTTTCTAAAAATTTGAAAAAAGACATGACATCAAACTGCATAACAAAGCCATTTCAAAGATGTTATCCTTTTAAAGAAACATAATATATATACAGACATTATTGTTTATGTAAATTCGCATTATCGAAATAAAGAATATTCTGAGTTGATCGGAGATAATTGAATAATGATCGAAGTATGAAAAGAAAATTGAAAATATTGTGGTGTTTAGACTAATTTTTCACATAGGTTTTTAATGAATTTGGACAACAGCTAGATAGCAAATCTAACTACGTTTCGGAGAGATCCACTATTGGTTGATCTTGGAACTACGTCTTTCGCTTTCGCTCTTATTCTAATAAAATAAAGATAGACTGTTTGCTCTGAACACAAAAATGATCTGCATACTAGGATAGTTGGGAAATTTTTGAAATAAAACATGAGACAGCTTGAAATTTTCAAAAGCTGATAAAGAGAAAATTGTAATTTATTCTGGGAGATTTATCATAAAATGCTGAAGGAGACGGCTTAAATTTGAAGAAATCATTAAACCTATAAAACATCACAGCTAAACGAGCATGGGAGAATGATAGACATTTAGCCTAGTACCTATTATAGCATATTATATGCTCACTGTCAACCTAAAAGTAAATTAAAATGAATTCATTGGATGTCAATAGTAAAGTATTTGTTGAAATCACTTATATATACACGAAAATATACCAGTTAGGAGAGAGTAGATGTGCTTATAGGTACATTTGTTGTATTGAATGACATAAATTATGTAAAATACCCCCTATTATTAGAAATTCTCTATTTTATAGAAGTTCACAATATTTTTATACTGCATATTGCATTAAAAATAAGGTATACATTGACTAATGAAAATAGATCACTCATAATCAGCCATCCAAAACATATTTTACAATAAAGAATGGTTCTAAACTACGTCTGATATCTATATGATTCTGTTTTGTTTATAATGATTATTGATTAGCCACTTTTGTTTTTTAGGAATAGCATCTTGATATCTGTTAAATCAATGTTAGAATCCAGATTGATATCAATGAATCTATACTTATTGTAACTAGTCGTAAACCAAACACAGTAGATGCTCTAGACAGAAAGATGACAATAGATAAAAAGATCAGAAGTAAATGAGGTAGTAAACAATTCCTAGGTAGTAGTTGTAAGTTAATATTAATTATGAGAGTAAGACAGTTATCATGTCTGCTTCTAATAGAGCTTCTGCTTCCCTTATAATTATGTGAGGTGTTCATTGGGAGAAGACTCACGCACAAGGGAAGAGGGAACACTAAGATACTCATATAGTTTAGAACAAAAGTCCAAACGGTTATTTGAGTCATAGCCAGATCGGTGATTGTAGAATAGTATGATGCTTTATTTTATAATAAACAAATATGAGAAATATGATTTGTTTAAAAATGTTGCAAACAATATTTATTTAAATATAATATTGAATAGGTTGTATCATACAATGAATGCTTTTATATTAGATACAGTAGTGTTCTAACATACACAACAAAATTTAGTGTGAAAACTCAAACTCGAATCCGCATGACTAAAAAAGCAAACCTAATTATTCCTCCTTTTAAACACTGATCATGCCGCTTGTTGCGTCTATGCTGATTAACTTAAAATACATCATATCACATAGTTGCTAATAAGTCAAGTAAATTGTAGCTATCGCCTATTGTATCTCAATAGTTGAAATGAGCTTTGATATTGAAATTGAGTTTCTAAGCACGAAGATATAACCTTTTTAGTCGATTTTCTCCATTGTAGTGCTTTGTTTGACGACCTAAAATTCCTTCCCCTTATGTTTGTACCTGTTGAGATTCTATTCCAAAATCTCTTTATAAAGTCTATAAAATCGCCCAATTTCTCCCTTCGCTAGGACAGTTTTCAGACCTTAAATTCGTGAGCCATATAAAGTGACCCTTAGAACATTTAGTTTAAAATTTTCCCTACGGAAGGACGTTTTTAGCCCTAAAATATTTAAGCTACTTCATTCTCTTCTTGCTCGTGTAAAACCTGATTACAAACATGCTCAAAATCTCTATAAAATTGCCCAATTTCTCCCTTGGGAAGGACAGTTTTTCGAGGTTAAAATCGTTACCCACATCCCAATACCTTTTTCAACCTCAAATGAGAAACCCTTCACTTACTACCTGTTACGCACCTTTTAAAAATTTTGTTTGATTTAGATTGATTTAATCCCTCGTTCTACGAACAAAACCTTGGTTTATTTATTGTATCTAATTTTCTATTCCTAGCATTTTTTTAACTTCTGCGTGGGAATATGTTGTTTTATCAGGATCGGCTTCATATTCTGCAATCACTTTTAAATCAAATTCATCTTCCGATTTTTTAAAAAATATTTCCAAAATAATTTCGGTCACACTCATATCATGAGATTTTGCATAATCCTCAATTATTTTTTTTTCTTCATCTGTAACTTGTAGTGAAATCATTGGCATATGGATCACTTCCCTTCTGTCCTAGATTATGACAAATCATCTTTTAATCCTCAACTTGGAACTGGAATTTATTTTAAAGAACTACTGAAATTGGATGGGGCAAACCCAAAGAATTGCTTGCAAAGAGATCATTGCAGAATTTGGGACAAAAGAAGAGGAAGCTCAAAGGACAACCGCTCTTTAAAGTCTGGTTATTTTATATTGATTGTATACCCAATGAGTGGTAAATTTCAATAAATAAATAAGATTTATTAGGTGTTAGAACTCAAATTTAGCTATTCTACAAATAGCTGCGATATGATCCCCTCACGTTGTGAAAATTAAAGATACTGACAATAGTGTTTTATGCACCTAGATTCAGTCTGTTTTAGTCGAATTTTCCTTTACAGCTCCCATGTTTGACGACCTGAAAATTGTGTTCCTTATGTTTGTACCTGTTAAGATTCTATTTCGAAGAAAAGGCTAAAATAATGATAGTGATTAGTAAGTGTTGAGTTTCATTATCCAATTTACAGTAATGTGTTGCAATATCCTTTAGAAAATGCTTATAATATAGGTGTTGATGTCAACGATTACGAACCGAAGACTCTCAAAGAAATTTTACGAGAATAAAAATTTAAGAAAAGAGGAAAATATCATGTTAAATCGTATTCAGAGTTTGCCAAAATGGGTTAAAATTACCAGTATTGTTGTGGGAGCATTAATTCTAATTATACTAGCAACTACCTTTGTTAATTCAATGACTAGAAGCCCCTTAGTTGGCAAATGGGAACCTGACTACGATAAATACGGAGTAATCGAAAATGAGCCCACTCCTCATTATACTTTTAATTCTGACGGAACATTCACTTTTGGTAATGACGTTGGAGTATACACTACAAAAGATGGTGTGTTGACACTTGATTTTGATGAGCCAGGAGTAAAGACGATAAGTTCAGAATATGAAATAATAGATGGCAAGTTGGCAATAGCAGGGAAAAAGGCTCTTGTGAAAACTGACAGATTCCACAAACAATTAAAAAGTGAATAAAATAACGATTTTATTTGTAGCAATGATTATCAAAGAATTACCATATTTTGAAACAAAAAAAAGAGAACCAGCTATTGATTCTCCTAAATAGATAAAATTAAAGATTTGGTTTTCTTACGCTAATGTTTTTTGATGTTCCAATTCATACCCAATTTTTTGCATCTGTGACCACCATTTCCAATGGAATATCTCTTACTGCTTTGGCTATTCTAGTGATCAATACTACTTCATTTTCACCATAAGTCTCTTCTCCGCACTGGCTGCATTTTTCACATTTAATATTTTTAATAACAATCACGCAATCTTTAGTTTTACTTGTATGAGTAGTCATTGTTTCTTTCATATTTCCACCGCAATATACACATTCCATATAAGTTACCTTCTTTCAATTTTATTTGTTTTTATACTGAGCTTTAACCAAAAACTCCAATTATTATTACAAAGCTGTTTTATAATTTATTAGATGTTCTATTCAGTAACGTCGTGCAAAAATCAATAATTGTAATAGTATCTAGATTACCTCCAATTGAATTCCATTTGACAGGTTCTCATATTCTTTTACTTTTCGGTAAAACGTTGGTTTTGAAAGGTTCAATTTTTTCATAGCTTCTACAGCCTTGATTTTTCCATTTTTCCATTCTGAGTAGACTATCATAAATGCTGTTTGATCAACCTTAATTGGTTTTCGTCCTTTATATTTGCCTTGGGCTTTAGCAATTGCAATTCCTTCCTTTTGTCTTTGCAACATACATTCACGCTCAAACTCATAAATCCCTGCAAAAATGGTTAACATCAATCTTCCTTGTGGGGTTGTCGTATCAATGTTCTCCTTATGACTGATGAATCCTATACCTTTTTCACCTAATTCATCAACAATCTTTAACAAATCAGTGGTAGATCTTGCCAGTCTAGAATAAGATTCCACGATCACAATATCGTCTTTACGAACAAAGCTTATCATCTCTTGTAATGCTGGTCTATTAGTTTTCTTTCCTGATATTTTATCAATGAAAACACGTTCTACACCTAATTGATCCATGATGACTTCCTGACGGGCTTCATTCTGTTCTTCAGTTGATACTCTTACATAGCCTACTTTCATTTGATCCATCTCCTTCAACAGTTATTGGAACAAGTATATCATCATTTAAAAATAGTGTCAATAGGGTATATAATTATTTAGAAACGTTTCTTTTTAAATCGTAGACTTATGTGAGACCTTTTTCTTGTAAATTGAATAGGTTCAATAGAGCATGGTCTAACGGACTATATTTTTTTTATAAAAAAGCCACCCTTAACAGGAGGCTTGATACAATTTTATTTTTGATTTTTCTCTCAAGGATCAAACAAACAAGAAAGGTGTTTGTTTTGAAATTTAATAAATATGTGTAAACTTAAAATCATTTAACATACCCACCCTTTTGAATACAACGTTGTTAATTATCAATTGGTCACCTATAGTTGCTAATGTACCTGTGCCTATTACAGTACTACCATTATCTAATTTAAGTGTTAATGTATAAAAGTCATCTAAAACGGAATCTGAACTAGATTTTCTTTCGAATTCGTATTGCCCCTTTATTAAAGAATTTTTATCATCATATAATATGCCTACATCCTTTGACTCGGGAATATAGATATTAAATTCTCCTGAGTCAAAAATAGTTAAGTTTGCAACACTTTTGGATCCATATCCAAAGTTATTATAATCTACTTCCCAGTCGCCAACAATTACATCTGGTGATAAATTAAAAGAAGTTGATAACCCCATTGATACTAATTTATTATTTATTACTAACATAAGTTCATTTGAAAATCCAGTAGATTCCTGCATTGCGTTTAAATTGTATGATTTTTTATTTAAATCATTTGGGTCTTTATAAACTTCCATTTTTGCTATAAAATTAGATGATCCATCCACATTTGGAATGAAAAACCCACGAATTGCATCAAGAGTCTTAAGTATATCCATCTTACCATCTATTTCAGCTGGTATGCCTGAATCAAACAAATTATTCATTCCATTATGAAAAGCATCAGATTCTGTTATACCAGTTTTTTTTATGCCTGATTCAATTATATTAAAATCTTTTGCATAATCAGATAAATCTTTAGGTGATACTTCTGCGTTAGAGTTTCTATTATTATAAATTTCAGTCAACCTATTTTCAGCTTTTTGAGCTTCTTTGTTTAAATTCATTTTTGCAATAACAACTACAGAAATACTTGTGACAACTATTAAAAATACAATTGATATAATCACATACTTCTTTTTCATTTTTCTCCTCATTCTTTTATAAATTTAAAATTGGCACTAATTCTCTTTATCTAAGTTCTGATTAATAAAAGTCCATTCATGAATCCAAAACAACATGCTAAATAAAATATGAGTTTATCAGTATGTCTATTTTTCCACAGTATAACCACAATTGCTACATTGGAACATCACTTTTTTCTTTCCTAATGCTCCACCGATTAATCCAATCGGGCCAAGCAGGACTGCTCCTAAAGCTGCTTTACCTCCGCTTATTCCTCCTTGACGTTCACTTACCATCTCCATTGTTTTACTTTTCCCGCATTTTGGACAAATGCCTGGTGCGACTGGTGTTTTTGCCATGATCTTCTCCTTTCATCCTCGTTTTTGTTTAAAAGATTAATATATTTAATTTTAGTATACTACCAAATCATCATTTAAGAAATTAATATTTAAAAAAGATAACCACATTGTACTTTATTTACTTATTGGAATTTAGTATCATTAGTTCTCTTTATCATTATCAGGTCTTAGATCATCGATTGTTAGTGGGATTTTAATCTCCTCTCCAGCATCAAAATATAATTTGCAACTTAAAAATTCACTTGTTTTTATTAAATCATCGGCTGAAAAACTTCCTCTGTTAAATTTGTTTCTCATTGATTGTGGTGTAATGTTCAAATAGTCGGCTAAATCTTTATTCTTTTTGTTCTTTAACTTCAATAACGATTTGATTTTTCCTGAAACTGACATTAAATGAACCTCCTTTTTTCTAAATTATAACCTATTTAGAGTATATTAGCAATCAATTTAATTTATATAATACTCAATAAGATGTATATTTAAGTTGACAAAAAACCTATATTGATGTAAAATATACTCAATAAGGTGTACTTTGCAACGAAGGAGAAAGATATGAAAAAAAATATTTTGAATGTAGTGGAAGAAGAAGTGGTTGACTTAGATGTTTTGTCCCAAGGGATTAGGAATAATGAATACCAGGGCTTTTATGAAATGCAAAATGAAGATTTTACACTCAGTGATTACAGTAACCCATTCGAAAATATGAGAGATTTATCTATGGATTCAAGAGGATCAATACGATATTCATACTAAATATTAAAGTGGAAGTTGATTGACTTTGTAAAAAAGCTGATGTGATTTCTTTTGAATAAGATTAAAGCAAAAAATGCAAAGAACACTTGTAAATTTAAAATCGAGAATAATCCATTAGGGTTTTTCTCGATTTTATTGTTTTTGTTGTGAAATGCGTTATTAGTGCTATAATTAAAAGTAAAGACGCACATAAGACAACTACAGTGAAGTAATCACAATTAGTAAGCTGCAAATTAATAATTTCAAAAACAAAATACAGAGGACAATATATCGCTAAAAGAATATTTAATTAACATTATCTGAGAAATAAATCTTACGATGCTTATAAAATCTGCTTGGTTGTAAACTATTTTAAAATATAGGTTAGGGTGCTTAAATAAATGGAATATATAGTATTATTGGCGATGTGGGTATTTATATGTTTATTTCTTTCAGCTTCATTTGGGGAAGCCGGAATTATTATTTTTTTCGTATTATTTTTTGGCGTACCTATTATTTGGGTTTTTCTGCTTTTTAATTCTGATAATACTTCGACACTTGTTTCTAAAAAGAAGGATGAGGATTGCGATAGTCATGTGCTTGGTCAGCTGGATAAAAAAGAAAAACAAATTAATTATAGTTATGGCAAAACAACAAACACAGAATTCCATAATGTTGATAAACAGTGTATGCCTTTATCTGATTTAAAGGAGTTAATAACTGATAAAACAGATGAAACTATCGAAGTGAATTCACCAATATCAGAAAATGTTGATATTTTAGATAAGAAAAATCTCGATGAAAAGCGATTTATTCTTGATGAGAACACGATACCGGTAGAAGCAGGTAAGAATATAAATGAACCTCTTAAGAAAATATTGGTTGAAACTTTAGTAAACGATAAAAGTGATAGTGTAGCGGTTAATTCATCAAGTTATTTAATTGTTGTTGACAATAACAGAGCTGCGGACAAACCAAAATATCAATATGTTGAAAAAATCGGTTCGGGAGTTTATGAACCTGACAAAGATTTTAATTTTGCTGAATTTGAATTAATTGATAACAGAAAATCAGATATAAAGGCAGTCCGTATACCACCAAGGCCAAATAGAGATCTAACTAAAGATGTTTATAGAAAAATGAAAGACATATACAGTCGTAGTTTTAAAACCTCCTATCAAATATTTTATGAGCAAGCGAAATTCATGGAAAACCATATAGAAAACCATACGCCCATCTTTGATTATTCAGTTGATTTTATGTCGGGTTTTCCAACGTATACAGACATGACGGATGAACAATTACGGTGGTATTTTTACTGGCGGGGAAATGTTCGAAAAAAAAATTATATCAAGACAAGTCTTTCATACATATATGTTTATACATATGAACTAGTCAATAAAATAGGTGTCAAAGACTCTGAAGATGGTCTAAATAAGTTAATTGATTTATGGAAAGCATATCGGGGGGAGCACAATCATCTGGATAAATACCTCCCGGAGTGGATTCATGACTATAATATTGTACATGAGTGTAATCGAGATTATTATAAATTGATTGATGAGCTGACTTATGAGTTTGATAAGAGTGGCGGTTATAATAATTGGATTGCTCGAGAGGTTCTGGTTCAAATGGCTTCTAATCAAAACTATGAGCTAACATGTAATCTGCTTGAAAGATCTTCAGATTATAAATTCACAAGAAGTAAGTTTTATACAAGTCAATACGGGCATTATCTTGTTGATATTGTAGGTCAATCCTTAACTGAAATTGAAAAATTTAGATTTGAAACCAGTAATTTGCAATTGGTTCACCTGTTAGTTGGCAACAGAAAAGATCAAAGATGGTATCCGTTTAGAAATTCCCCTTTTAACTCAGAAATATTTTCTGAATATCAAGAATCCTTTATAATTAATACAATGAAATTTTGGATTGATAAAGGAGATTGGTATAGCACTTATCCTCAGAAAATTTCTAATACAAGTAAAAAATATATTGGAGACATCGTTAAGGCTACCGAAGCATATTTAAGAGACGTATTTCAATTCAAAGGAAAACTCAAAATTGAAAATATTGAGCCATCAATAAGAGCAATATCAAAAGGTGTTGTAACTCGTTATTGTAAAGATAACAAACTTTTTTTTATTTCAAAGCCAAAGATTCATGATGATATGAATGGATTTTTAAAAAACAATAATATTGGTGCTGAATTTCATTTTGATAGGAGTAAACTTAGTCAAATACGTAAAGATTCTGTAGAGATACAAAATAAGTTGATCATTGATTGTGAAAATACACTAAATGAAGAAATTCTGGTTTCGACGATTGAAAGTACTAAAATAGTTGCTGAAAAAATATCAATACTGGCTACAGAAAATGTTGAAGAAAAAAATAACTGGAAACGATTTTTCGATAGTCTTACTGAAATTAATATAAAAACACTCAAAGTGTTGATAAAGAAAGAGGATGTTAATAGAAAATTAACTGAGATCGCACAAAATGGATATACAATGCTAGAAGTAATGCTGGAATCTATTAATGAAATATCTTTGGAATGTTTGGATGATAATATTTTGGATACAAGTGATTCTCCACCCTATATTTACGAGGATTATGTTTCTGAAATAAAAAAACTAATTATTGAGAATTGCGATGCAAGATTGAATAGTCCAGAGAATTTTGAGGTTCTTTCTTGATTTTGATTAAATAGCAAAGAAAAATTGCGTATTTTCAAGAATAAACGTTTATGTATTGAATATTGATTGCGCTTTATCTGGTTAACAGTTAAACAAAAAAGCTTGAAAAGTTTACAAAATATGTTGACTTTATAAACCTTTAGCATATAATTTATACGGAGGTGGTAAAAATGAATGAGGAAGAATATCTCAGTGTGCAAGAATTCTCAGAGTTAATTGGAAAGACCTATCAGAGCGTCTATAAGCGTTTAGACAACAGTTTAAAGCCATATGTAAAAGAATTTAAAGGCAAAAAAGTTATTAGTATACGTGCTTTAGAAAAATATAATATGGAAATTCCACAAGAATTTATAGAAGAAGAATTTATAGAAGAAGTAATAATAGAAAATAAAACAATGGATAGTAATACGATATTGAACGCATTTATTGGAACAATAAAACAATTAGAAACAAAAGACAGACAAATATCAGAAAAAGATGAGCGGTTAAAGGAAAAAGACAGACAAATATCAGAAAAAGATAAACAAATATCGGAAAAAGATGAGTGGTTAAAGGAAAAAGACAAACGATTATCAGAAAAAGATGAGTGGTTAAAGGAAAAAGATAAACAAATATCAGAAAAAGATGAGCGGTTAAAGGATATAACTCAATTGGTACTGGGGCAGTGAATAACAAAAACAAACGAACAATGTTTTTTGCAAGTGCCGTATGTGCCCCCCTATTGCAAACTTTTTTCCACGATGTAGATATTGAAAACGATTCGATATAGGCAAATATAGAATGAGAAAGCGCTTAAAAGCCTTTAATCAGAATTTAAAAGCCCATCTTTGCACGAAATACAATCGTTCGAAAATGGGCTTTATGAGAGATTTTTTATATATCATCAATAATCATAACGGCATCTATCTTCTGCTCTTTTATTATATGAATATATGTATTATAGGTTATATTAACGTCAGCATGTCCCAATAATTCCGATACTAATTTGATATTCACTCCTTTTTTAAATAGCTGAGTAGCAAATGTATGTCTCAAAGTGTGCAATCCAGAATCTTCAATACCGGCTCTTTTAAGAATCATTTTATATGTTCTAAGAAAATTTCTATTCGTCACAGGTTTCCCGGCAAGTCCCTCAATCACATATCCATCTTCCCCACTGTAACGAATCTTTTTTAATTCTAAAAGCGAATTAATAGCTGTATTATTTAACGAAATATTTCTATTACTAGCATTTGTCTTTACCGAATTTTGAACCATATACTTTGTCCTTGGTTTACTTGGATCTTCCCTGTTTATTGTTCCAATCATATTCTTTGACACTTTAACAAACTTATTTTTAAAATCGATATCATTCCATTTTAAGGCTAACACTTCCCCAGTCCTCATACCTGTGTTCAATAGAAAGATATAGCTATATCCGTATCTATAAATATATTGGTCTTTGCTTATATATTGTGCAGTTGCAGCTTCCTTAAATCGGTCAATCTCACTTGCTATAATCTTATCATTTTTATTAAGTGTTTTTTCATCGGACAATACGGATATATTATTTTTTTCAAAATTATGTACAGATGGCAAAACCACTTTGCTGCAAGGACTATAACTAATATATTGTCCAACAGCGTATTCACATGATGCATTTACAGCGCAGTAAGCTTTTTTTATGGATGAGCGTGATAAACCCTCAACTTCCATTTTATTAATTAAATTATTCTGTATTATTATTGGTGTTAACTCACTCAATCTAAAATGGCCTATTTTTGGTATTACATGTTTATTAATAGTTAATTCCAATCTATCAAATGAAGTTGGTTTTAAGCATGGCTTTTTAACAACGGATAACCATTGTTTTATAAAGCTCTCAAAATAAATCTCATTATTTGTTGGATTATTTGTTTGTGTCAATTTGAATTTATCCATTTTATCAAAAACTTCTTGAACATTTTTTCCATAAAAAGATTTTCTCTTTGATTTACCTTCGTTATCTTTAACAGACAACATACCTTCATAACTTCCATCTTTCCTTTGCCTTATAGTCCCTGCACCATTCGGATTCCTTGTTTTAGCCATCGTTTATCACTCCTTATTCCGTTTATATTGCAGTTATACCATATAAAAAATGAAAACACCACATTTTTACCACAGTTAAGAAGATTTTATAGGAGATATAAGGTGTATACAATATAATTTGCACAACACTTTATATAATTATTCATACATATGTTAATCTGTTTTAAACATAAAAAAAGCCCTCTAACCCTTTGTCTAAGCGGTTATGAGAACTATAAACTATTTATTAAATTGGCAGGGGTATGAGGATTCGAACCTCAGGCACGCGGTTTTGGAGACCGCTGCTCTACCAGCTGAGCTATACCCCTGCGTCAGCAACAGTCGTAGTATATGATTTTTCGAGGAAAATGTCAAGGGCTTTTTATACTTTTAAATCAGTTTTGTTAAGATTCAGAATGCTTTTATTGGCTTTTAGGATGGGATTGACTTCCTCATTAATAAAATCCGTGACCTGCTGAGGTGCTCTTCCCACATAAAGTGAAGGGTCAAGTAAGGCATCAACATCCTTTGCTTCTAAATTAAAGGTGCCATCTTTTAATATTCTTTCAATTAAATCATTGGGTTTTCCTTCAACCTTAACCGTATTCCCGGCTTCCATTGACAGGACTCTAATCTTTTCATGGAGTTCCTGACGATCGCCTCCTCGTTTGACACCTTCCATAATAATGTTTTCAGTTACCATAAAAGGAAGCTCCGCATTAATGTGCTGAAGAATTACTTTGGGATAAACAACCAGGTTTTCCGAAACGTTAATGGCAATCATAATAATGGCATCTGCTGCCAGAAAACCTTCGGGAATACTAATACGTTTATTGGCCGAATCATCCAACGTCCGTTCAAACCACTGGGTTGCAGCTGTGACGGCTGGATTAAGTGAATTAATAATAATATGACGAGCCAGGGAGCAAATGCGCTCGGTCCGCATTGGATTTCTTTTATAGGCCATGGCGGATGAGCCAATTTGAGTTTTTTCAAAGGGTTCTTCCACTTCTTTAAGGCTTTGAAGCAGGCGAATATCTGTTGCAAATTTACTCAGACTTTGGGCAATTCCACTTAAAACATTTAATACCTGGGCATCAAATTTTCGAGGGTAGGTTTGGCCGGTAACCGCAAAGGTTTTCTTGAACCCCATTTTCTCAGCCACCAGTTGGTCAATCCGTTTCACCTTTTCCTGATCACCATCGAAAAGCTCCATAAAGCTTGCCTGGGTTCCGGTCGTTCCCTTGGCTCCCCGAAGCTTCACATTGTCAATCACATGATTCAGATCGCCTAAATCCATTAACAAATCCTGGATCCATAGGCAGGCCCGTTTCCCGACCGTTGTGAGTTGCGCCGGTTGAAAATGAGTAAAGCCCAGGGTAGGTAATTCCTGATGTTTAATGGCGAATTTTGACAAATGATTGATTAGATTGATTAAAAGATTTTGAATATGGATTAAACCTTCGGTATACACAATAATATCCGTATTGTCGCCCACATAGGCACTGGTAGCACCAAGATGGATTATCCCTTTTGCTTTAGGGCATTGTGCCCCATAGGTATGGACATGGGCCATAACATCATGCCGCAGTTCTTTTTCTTTTTGTGCGGCCAGTTCATAATCAATATCGTATATTTTTGATTTGAGCTCATTAATTTGTTCTTCCGTTATATGAAGGCCCAAATCTTTTTCTGCTTCTGCCAGGGCAACCCAAAGTTTACGCCATGTTTGAAACTTATTATCCGCAGAAAATATTTTCAGAATTTCCTTTGAGGAATAACGTTCAATTAGAGGATTTTCATAATATTCTTTCATTTTTCTATTTCCTTTTCAGTAATTTAATAACACTCAATAAATTCCTCATAGATTTTATTTTATTCTCCATCATGATTGAACCTCATAAGTTTCATAAACTCGTGTAATGGCTATAACCTTGTTATCAGTCTCACCTATTTCTAAAATAATGCCATTGATTTGAACATTTCCTTTGGCTGTCACAAACCGTTTTGGGCGTTTTGTTAACATACTCTCAATAATAATCTCTTTATCAACACCAATAACCCCATCTAAAGGACCTGTCATGCCAATATCGGTGATGTAAGCCGTTCCTTGAGGTAAAAGCCGTTCATCTGCTGTTTGAACATGGGTATGGGTTCCATAAACTGCGGTGGCGAAACCATCCATATAATACCCAAAGGCAATTTTTTCGGAGGTTGCTTCGGCATGAAAATCGATAATGATAATATCTGCAGAATTTTTAATGTCATTCATGAGCGGTTTTATTAAATTAAACGGACACGAAAGGTTTGGCATAAATATTTGGCCAGACAAATTAATAATACCGATTCTTTTATTTAGATGATGAAAAATTTGGAAACCTTTCCCCGGACAAGGGTCAGGATAATTAAGGGGACGGATAATTTGAGGATAGTCATCAATGGCATCCAATAGTTCTTTTTGATGCCAAACATGATTTCCCATGGTAATAGCATCAATGGGTAACGACAATAATTCCTTGGCATTTTTTATGGTTAAGCCATTGCCTCCGGAAGCATTCTCACCATTAATGATGGTAAAATCAATGTCATTTTGATTAATGATCTGTGCTAGCTGTTTTTGAAGAATATTTCGTCCAGGTCGCCCAAAGACGTCACCAAGTATTAATATTTTCATTTTATATCCTTTTTATTAATTATTAATTATTAATTATTAAAAAAAAGAGGAGATAAACTCCCCTTATTTTGCGTAATCGCTGGCTCTTGTTTCGCGAATCAGGTTTACCTTGATGTTTCCTGGGTATTCCATTTCCGCTTCAATCTTTTTAGCAATATCTCGGGATAATAAGATCATCCCATCATCGTCAACTTCACTTGGTTTAACCATAATTCTTACTTCACGTCCGGCTTGAATAGCATAGCATTTTTCTACACCATCAAAGGCCATGGCAATGGTTTCAAGTTCTTGTAAACGTTGGATATAGGAAACCAATGTTTCTCTTCTGGCGCCAGGTCTTGCTGCTGAAATGGCATCAGCTGATTGCACAAGTACTGCTTCCATTGTTTGTGCTTCAACATCACCATGATGAGCTTCCACGGCGTGGATGATATTTTTGTTTTCTTTGTATTTCTTAAGAAGATTTACTCCAATTTCAACATGTGGACCTTCAACCTCATGGTCAATGGCTTTTCCAATATCATGTAATAAACCCGCTCTTTTTGCAACTTTAATGTTTCCATCAAGCTCAGCGGCCATGATTCCGGCCAAATGTGAAACCTCAATGGAATGTTTGAGTACATTTTGTCCATAACTTGTTCGATATTTCAATCGGCCAAGCAATTTTATTATTTCAGGGTGTAACCCGTGAATACCTGTATCAAAACAGGCCTGTTCTCCAACTTCCTTAATCTGAGCTTCAACTTCTTTTTGAGATTTTTTTACCATCTCTTCAATTCTGGCAGGATGAATCCTTCCATCAATGATTAATTTTTCAAGGGATAGTCTTGCAACTTCCCGACGTATTGGATCAAAACCAGAAAGAATAACTGCTTCTGGAGTATCATCAATAATAAGGTCAATACCGGTAAGTGTTTCCAAGGTACGAATATTTCGACCTTCACGTCCGATAATACGGCCTTTCATTTCATCATTAGGTAAGTTTACCACAGTAATGGTATGTTCGGCTACATGGTCAGCTGCACAGCGTTGTATGGACTGTGCGATTAACTCTTTCGCTTTTTTATCAGCAACGGCTTTTGATTCCACCTCAATCTGACGGATCATAATCGCAGCCTCGCGACGTGTTTCCTTACTGACATCCTCAAGCAAAATTGTTTTTGCTTCGTCATAGGTCATGCCGGAAATACGTTCAAGTTCTTTCACCTGTTCTTCGACTAACCCATCAAGGGTTTCTTTTTTCTTTTCTACTTCTTTTCCTTTTTTGCCCAGAGCTTCTTCATTGCGCTCAAGGTTGGTCAATTTTTTTTCAAGGTTCTCTTCTTTTTGAACCAGTCGATTCTCCATTTTTTGAAGTTCGGCTCGACGTTCTCGGTTATCTTTTTCAATGGTTTCTTTTAAAGCCAAAGATTCTTCCTTAGCATTAAACAGAATTTCCTTTTTTAAAGTTTCGCCTTCTTTTGCTGCATCATTGACAATCGTTGTTGCTTTTAGTTCAGCATTATTAATTTTGCCTTCGGCAATATTTTTTCGAATGAGATATCCGACACCAAAAGCTATTCCAATTCCAATAATTAAGATAATTGTTAGTATGTCTATAATTTTCACCTCCTTATAAAATTCATAGTCAATTCTTTATTACTCTCATCATAATCTATATTTTATACTTTTTTAAAATTAGTGTCAAGAAACAACGGTCATACTTCTGTTATATTTTAAGGTTAATGAGAAAAGAACCCCATAATTGAGATTCTTTCCGAAATTTCTTTGCCTATTTTGTTTTAAAGAATGTTAATTTCTTCTGCTTCGTTGCTATCAAGGTTCTCATTAACTTTATCTTCTGGTGTCTTTTCAATTTTATCCGCTGCATTTTTTGCACGAATTTCTTTTTCAATGGCATCTGCCACCTCTGGGTTGGCCATTAGAAATTCTTTTGAATTATCTCTTCCCTGTCCTAATCGCTGATCCATGTATGAGAACCATGAACCGGATTTATCAACAATTTCGAAAATAACCCCAACATCAAGAAGATCACCTTCTCTGGAAATACCCTTGCCATACATAATGTCAAATTCAGCCTGTTTAAAAGGCGATGCAATTTTATTTTTTACAATTTTTGCCCGGGTACGATTTCCAATCATTTCTGTACCTTTTTTAAGGGTTTCAATACGTCGAACGTCAATTCTTACAGAAGCGTAGAATTTAAGGGCCCGGCCGCCAGACGTTGTTTCCGGATTTCCATACATCACACCAATTTTTTCTCTTAACTGGTTAATGAAAATCGTTGAAGTATTGGATTTTTTAATAACACCTGCAAGTTTTCTTAATGCCTGGGACATTAACCGTGCCTGGAGTCCCACATGGGAATCTCCCATTTCACCGTCAATTTCCGCTCGGGGTACCAAAGCGGCCACGGAATCAATGACAATGACATCAATGGCATTACTTCTCACCAATGCTTCAACAATTTCCAGTGCCTGTTCTCCGGTATCGGGTTGGGCAACCAGAAGATTGTCAATATCAACACCCAGAGCTCTGGCGTAAATCGGATCCAGAGCATGTTCAGCATCAATAAAAGCCGCATTCCCGCCCGTTTTTTGAGCCTCGGCAATAATATGAAGGGCAATGGTGGTTTTACCGGAAGATTCCGGGCCATAGATTTCAATGACACGTCCTCGCGGAACCCCACCAATACCAAGAGCAATATCCAAGCCAATTGAAGACGTTGATATGAAATCAATATCAAGTTTTGTTCCTTCATCTCCCAGGCGCATAACCGCACCTTTACCAAAGCTTCGTTCAATATTTTTTAGTGCGGCATCCAGTGCTTTTTCTTTATCCGTTAATTTTTCTGGTGTTTTTATTTTTTCAGCCATCTTTTACCATCCTATTCATTATTGAGAACATTAGTTTCCTTTTATTATAGTTAACTTATTCCATTTTGTCAACAATAGACTGTCGAATAAGATGAAATACTTTATTCGCCGTTTTTTGCTGAATTATTTTTCGATCGCCTTTAAAATGGCATTGGATTACTTGCGTATTTCCCTTGTAGTTTAGGCCGATATAAACAAGGCCAACCGGCTTTTCTTCAGAGCCGCCATCGGGTCCTGCAATCCCGGTAACCGACACGTTGAGGTCAGCATCGGAAATTTTTTGAAGATTTTCACACATTTCCCGGGCTGTTTCGGTACTGACAGCACCAAAAGTATCCAGGGTATCCTCTTTCACATGGAGGATCTTTTTCTTTGCTTCATTTGAATATGAAACTATGCCAAACCCAAAAACCTTTGAAATCCCCGGCTGTTTGGTGAGTTCTGAGGCAATCAATCCTCCGGTACAGGACTCTGCGGTGGCAATGGTAACATTTTTTTCCATTAACAATTTTCCAACAGCTTCGCAAAGGGAGTCTTTTGAAAATGCAAAGATATTCTCCCCAAAACGCTCAATCATAATGGCTTCATATTTATCCAGCAACGCATTGACCACTTTTACATCTTTACCATTGGCGGTAATGCGAACCAAGACTTCTCCCATTTTTGCATAGGTGGCAATGGTAGGATTGTCCTGAACATCAATAAGGTCAAGCAAACGATCCTCGGCAGCTGATTCACCAATATCAGATAGATTATAATATCTCGAAACAACCAACTGATCCTGTTGTTTGTTAATGAGCTTTAAAACAGAGCCTTCAAACATGCCGATCATTTCCCGTGGTGGGCCTGGCAACAAAATAACCGTTTTCCCGTTCTCCTGAATCATTATCCCAGGAGCCGTTCCTCTTGGGTTCGTTAATACTGTCGCATTTTCCGGAACTAATGTTTGTTTAAGATTATTATCAGTCATGACAAATTCACGATTGACAAAGTATTGAAGTAAGTCTTCTTTAACTTTGTCATCCTGAACTAAATTTTTTCCAAACAGCTTTGATATGACTTCTTTGGTTAAATCATCCTGAGTTGGTCCAAGACCCCCTGTTGTAATAATCAAATCGCTTCTTTGCAGTGCAATTTTCATGACCTCTTCCAGGCGTTTGGGATTATCGCCAACCGTTGTATGATAACAAACACTGATGCCAAGTAAAGAGAGTTCTTTTGATAAGTAGTGTACATTGGTGTTAAGGGTATCCCCTACTAAAAGCTCAGTTCCAACCGATATGAGTTCACATTTCATTGTTTGATTCCTTTCAAAGCGGTTTTCGTTAGACCATCTTATTTTACAACTACTTTTTCACAAAAAGCTACATTGACCGGAATACATTTTTGTTAATAATAAAATAATCAACTCCGGAAAAAATGGTTAAAATTGTCGCCACGTATATCATAATCGTATCCGCAGGAAAATTGATTAAAGAGAATGGCCAGTTATTAAACAGAATAATAACAATGGCAATCATTTGGGACATTGTTTTTGCTTTTCCCCATTTACTGGCGGCAATCACAATACCATCGGACGCTGCCAGGGTTCTCAATCCCGTAATGGCAAATTCTCTGGCAATGATGATGATGACGATCCATGCGGGAACTGAACCTAACTGGACAAAGCATATGAGTGCCGAACATACCAGCAGCTTATCAGCTAAAGGATCCATGAATTTTCCGAAATCCGTGACCAGATTTCGACTCCGGGCAAGGTAACCATCCAGGCTGTCTGTTAATGCGGCAATAATAAACAGTGCCGCAGCAATGGGTTCATGAAATGGAAAATCAATTAGTAATGCGGCAATAAAAAAGGGAATCATCAGAATTCTAACAACCGTAATTTTATTTGGTAAATTCATTTTCAATATCTCCTATCAAATCATATTCAAGTGCATTAACGATTTTCACTGGATAAAAACTTCCTATGGCAAGTGTCTCACCTTGACTGTCAACAATCACCGAACCATCAATTTCCGGTGCATCGCCATAACATCGTCCCAGATAAGACTCCTCATCAAGGTCTTCGATGAGAACCTTTAACACCTGTCCCACATGCAGTTGATTTTTTTCAAGTGAAATTTCTTGCTGGGTCATCATAATCTCTTTATATCTCTCATCTTTGGTGTCTTCCGAAATTTGGTCATCAAAAGATGCCGCCGGTGTATTTTCTTCCCGTGAATATTTAAACGCCCCTAAATGGTCAAATTTAAGTTCCTTGATGGCCTCCAACAGTGCCAGGTGATCTGATTTTGTTTCTCCTGGAAAACCGGTAATAATGGAAGTTCTCAGGACGGCATCCGGAAGGGACTTTCGTATTAAGGTACTGATGTCTTTTATTTTCTCCAAGGACATTTTTCGTCCCATTCGCTTTAAGATGCCATCAACGGTATGTTGAAGTGGGATATCAAAATAGTTGCAGATACTGTCAACCTTTTTAACAACATCAAGTAATCTCTGTGTAATTCCTTCAGGATACAGGTACATCATCCGAATCCACTCAAAGTCATAGGCCTTGGCTATTTCTTCCAATAAACTGGGTAAATCAAACCCTTCATTAAGATCCTGACCATAGGGAGCGATATCCTGGCCAATGAGGATAATTTCCTTGATTCCGTTTTCCTGAAGATAGCTTAACTCATTGAAAATATCCTGACTTTTACGACTGCGATACTTTCCTCTGATTTTTGGAATAATACAATAGGTACACCCATGATCACAGCCTTCGCTGATTCTCATAAATGCGGTGACAGATCCTTTGGGAATATACCGTTTGACCTGAGAAAAAGATTCTTTGTCAACATCACCCGTATACTTTCCATGATCAGATCCCTCGAAATTATTCAAAAGATCAATAATGTCATCAAAATGACCGACGCCTAAAAATCCATCAATTTCCGGAATTTCTTCGGCTAATTCGGTATGGTAGCGTTCTGCCATACAACCTGCCACAATCAAAATTTTACAAATCCCACTTTTTTTATGCTGTGCATATTCCAGAACATAATCAATGGATTGTTCTTTGGCTTCCTGAATAAAACAACAGGTGTTGACAATAATAATTTCGGCTTTTTGGGGATCTTCTTCAATGCTGTAGTTTTTTTCCTGGATCAGACCCAACATGAGTTGTGAATCAATGGTATTTTTATCACAGCCCAATGTTGTCATATGAATGGTTTTATTTTTCATTTTTCACCTACTCCCGATTATTATATTCATCTTCAGAAACCAATAATTTTCGTGGTTTACTGCCATTGGGGCCTGAAATAACCCCACGTTCTTCAAGATCATCAATGATTCTTCCCGCCCGGGCATACCCTACCTGTAACTTTCGCTGGAGCATGGATGTTGATAACTGATTATATTCAAAACCAATGGTGATGGCATCGTCAATGAGGGCATCACCTTGTCTGGTTTTAGTTTTAACTTCTGGTTCCTTTGAAATGGCTTCTTCAATGGCAGGATCGTATTGGATGCCTTTTTTGATTTTCACAGCGTCGATGATCGCATTTATTTCTGAATCCGACACATAGGTACACTGCACCCGGGTTGGTTTGGATTGTCCCACCGGAAAATAAAGCATGTCCCCTTTTCCAAGGAGTTTTTCAGCGCCGCCCATATCCAGGATTGTTCGTGAATCCGTATTCGACGCCACAGCAAAAGCAATTCTTGATGGAATGTTGGCTTTAATCAGCCCGGTAATAACATCCACTGAGGGTCGCTGGGTCGCAATAATCAAATGGATACCACACGCCCGAGCCAGTTGGGCAATACGGCATATGGCGTTTTCAACCTCTTTAGGGGAAGTGGCCATCAGGTCTGCCAACTCATCAATGACGATGACAATCCGGGGTAGTTTTTTTTCACCCTGTAGGGTCATCAAGTGATTATAACCTTTAATATCCCGCACATTATGATCTTTGAATAACATATAACGATCCGTCATTTCTTTCAAACCCCAGTTAAGGGCATAGGCCGCTTTTTTGGGATCGGTTACGACCGGTATCAGCAAATGCGGAATGGCATTGTATTGATTTAATTCAACCATCTTAGGGTCAATCATAATAAATCGCACCTCATCCGGTGAGGATTTGTAGATCAGACTCACAATAATACTGTTAATGCAAACACTTTTCCCGGAACCGGTGGCTCCGGCAATAAGCATATGAGGCATTTTTCCAATATCCCCAATGACGCTTTCTCCCGAAAGGGTTTTCCCCAGGGCGAAGGTTAGCGGACTTTTACTATCTATGAATTTAGGGGTGTCGATGATTTCTCGCAAACCAACAATTTCTGAAACATCATTGGGAACTTCAATGCCAACCGCTGCTTTTCCCGGAATCGGAGCTTCAATACGGATGTCTGAAGTTGCCAGGGCCAGGGCTAAATCATTGGATAGACTGACAAATTTATTCACTTTTACCCCGGCGTCAAGCTGAAGTTCAAAACGGGTGATACTGGGACCAACGTTGACCTCAATTATTTTTGCCCGAACTCCAAAATTCTTAAGTGTTTCTTCGATTATTTTTGCTTTTTTTAAAACATCATCTTTTTTGGATTTCTTTTTAATCACCTGGGGATTCAAAAGATCTATGGAGGGAAAGACATAATCCTGTACTGGTTCATCAATCAAAATCTTTTCAAAATTTATTTCCCTGGTTTCTTCAATATCTTTGGATTTTTTTTCATGAACGACCCCAGCCATGGGTTCAATGGGATTAAAAAACTGTTCATTAATTTTCATAGGCACTGTGCCATTATTGTCAAATTCTTCTTCGGTGAAACCAAAGGGATCTCCTGCATATTTCTTTTTTTGACCCTTTTGTTTTTTATTCACTGTTTCAAACAATGAATTGTTGTCATTGATTTGAAGGGGTTCGAATAATGCGCCATCATTGATTAAATCACTGATGGGGGGAATCATCGTTGTCTCGGAGCTATGATTTTTTGTAGCTTTAACTTCGTCTTTAATCCTTTTTTTATCTTTGGCTATTTCGATTTTTTCGGAAATGCACTCTTTAATTGAAGGTCCATTTTTATTTTTTTCTTTCATGTATTCCCAATATTTTTTAAGGCTATTCCTGAAAATAATCACCAGGATTAAAATCGAACTAAATAATAGAATTAAAACAGTTCCGGTGGAAGAAAATAATTTTATAAATAGGGCTGCCAGTAAAATACCGATAATCCCACCGTACTGACCATATTGGGCCAAATGAAAGAGATCCAAAACATTATATCCTGAAAAATCAGGAATGTTGATACTAAAGGCAATCATTGCATTGATTAATAAAATAAAGATTAAAATACAATTTTGAGCCCAGTCATTTATTTTATTCAAACAAAATAAAACGCCAAGCACAAAAAGGTAAAGCGAAATAAAAAGTGAGGATGTTCCAAAACAATAGCTAAACCCCTGCCTTACAATATTACCTACAATCCCCGCACTGAAATCAATGTAGGCATAGGCTGAAAACAATCCCAGAGCAATGAGAAATAAACCTATCACCAGGTTATTGTTTAATAGTTTTTTAGTTGTATTATTTTTTTTGCGGCTTCCCGTTGCTTTTCTTCTTTTATGCGTTTTTGAATTACTTTTTTTTACGGCCATTGTTCTCCTCTAACTATAATTAACCATATAATAAAAGGTGCAGGAAAACCTGCACCTTGTGATTATTTCATAACATACGATTGGAAAGCGGTGCAGCGATCATAGAAAATTAAATTTTCACGGCTTAGCATACTTCTTATTCTTTTCCTGAGTGGCCAAAGCCACCAGACCCACGGTCGCTGGTTTCCAATGCCTCAACCGAGGTGACTTCTGAAAAATCAGCTTTAATGACTTCTGAAAAAACCATTTGGGCTATTCTTTCACCAGGCTTAAGTTCATAGGTTTTGTCTATTAATACTATCATAATAACCTTAATTTCTCCACGAAAATCGGAATCAATGGTTCCAATCCCGTTAACCAGAGAAAGGCCGTGCTTGAGAGCTAAACCGCTTCTTGCGCGGACTTGGGCTTCAATTCCAACCGGAATTTCAAGAAATAACCCGGTTGGAATTTGGTATACCTGGCGTGGTTGCAGTAGTATGCTTTCAGCGATGTTTGCTTTTAAATCAACCCCGACTGACCCAATGGTCTGATATTCCGGAAGGGAATATTCTGAAGCGTTAAATATTTTTATATGTCTAGTTTTCAAAATAATCACTATTCCTTAGGAAGCATTGCCTTACGTGATAAATTAATACGTCCCTGACCATCTATTTCCATAACCTTAACCAGAACTTCATCACCGATGTTCACAACATCTTCAACGGCATTAACCCGTTCGTTGGCAAGCTTTGAAATATGAATTAAGCCATCTTTGTCTCCGGGTATGGATACAAAAGCACCGAAATTCATAATACGAACGACTTTACCAGTAAAGACTTCTCCGACTTCAATCTCACGTACAATATTTTCAATGATTTCTTTTGCACGATCTCCGGAAGCTGTATCAACGGATGCAATGAACACTCGACCATCATCCTGGATATCAATTTTAACCCCAGTTTCATCAATAATTTTATTAATGACTTTTCCGCCGGAACCAATAACGTCTCTGATTTTTTCCGGTTTGATTTGAAGAATGATAATCCGTGGTGCATAGGGTGATAAATCAGCCCGTGGCGTAGAAATTTCTTTATTCATAATGTCTAAAATATGAAGTCGTCCGATTCTTGCCTGTTCAAGGGCTTCCGTTAATACTTCTTTGCTTATGCCATCCACTTTAATATCCATTTGGATCGCGGTAATACCGGCTTCGGTGCCAGCTACTTTAAAGTCCATATCGCCAAGGGCATCTTCCATTCCCTGGATGTCTGAAAGAATGGCAAGTTGATCATTCTCTTTAATAAGACCCATTGCGATACCGGCAACTGGGGCTTTTAATGGAACACCAGCGGCCATTAATGAAATAGAACTTCCACACACACTGGCTTGTGATGTGGAACCATTAGAGCTTAGAACTTCCGATACCACCCGAATGGCATAGGGAAAATCTTCCTCAGAGGGAAGCATTGGCATCAGTGCACGTTCTGCAAGGGCGCCATGTCCAATTTCACGTCGTCCTGGACCTCTGGAAGAGCGGGCTTCCCCAACACTGTAGGAAGGAAAATTATAATGATGGATATATCGCTTTGATTCATCATTGGATAAACCATCAAGGATTTGAACATCTCCTAATACTGACAATGTAACGACTGATAAAACCTGGGTTTCGCCACGAGTGAATAAACCAGAGCCATGTGGTCTGGCAAGATAATCAACCTTGGCGGAAATGTTTCTGATTTCATCCAATTTTCGATTATCCGGACGAATACGATCTTCAAGGATCATTCTTCTGATTTCTTTTTTTAACAGGGCATTGAGAACTTCATCAATATCATTTCCCTGATTTGGATAGATTTCTGAAAAATGTTTTTTGACGAGATCTTTGACAGCATCAATATTTTCAAGCCGTTCAGTTTTATCGGCTGTTTTCACTGCATCTGCTAATTGATCCCCTAGGAAAGTACCAACTTCTGCTTTGATTTCATCAGATGCCGTAAAAAGAATGTATTCCTTTTTTTCTTTTCCCACAGCGGCAATGATTTCTTCCTGAAAAGCACAGATTTTTTTAATTTCTTCATGGGCCAATAAGATTCCTTCAAGCATCACTGCTTCAGAAATTTCATTACCGCCAGCTTCAACCATCATAATGGCATCTTTTGTTCCAGATACGATTAGGCTGAGGTCACTGAGGTGGCGTTGTTCTTCATTGGGGTTAACAATGTATTCTCCATTAAGGTATCCTATTTCGACAGCACCTGTTGGACCATTAAAGGGAATATCGGAAATGGAAAGGGCAATGGATGAGCCAATCATTGCAACGATTTCAGGAGCATTATCCTGGTCAACTGACATAACTGTTGTGACAATTTGAACATCATTTCTAAATCCTTTTGGGAAAAGTGGTCTAATGGGTCGATCGATTAGTCGACAACTTAAAATTGCTTTTTCAGTTGGTCGGCCCTCGCGTTTAATAAAACCACCAGGGAATTTCCCGACAGAATATTGTTTTTCTTCATAATCGCAACTTAAAGGGAAAAAATCCATACCTTCTCGTGGTTTCTTTGAAGCTGCAGCTATCGCTAAAACTTCTGTTGCACCATATCTAATCATGGCAGCGCCTTTAGCGAGTTGGGCTACTTCGCCAATTTCCACTCGGAAAGGACGACCAGCAATTTGTGTTTCAAAAATATTCATTTTTTCTCACTTTCTGTTTTTTTTAAAAAAAAGAGGCGGAATACTCCGCCTTCAATTATTTTCTTAAGCTTAATCTTTTTATGAGGTCACGATATCTTCTGATATCTTTGCCTTTAAGGTAAGTTAACAGTCTTCTTCGTTGTCCAACAAGTTTCAACAAACCGCGGTTTGAATGATGATCTTTCTTATGGATTTGAAGATGTCCATTAATGTCATTAATTCTTGAAGTTAATAGTGCAATCTGAACTTCAGGTGATCCAGTATCACCATCATGTGTTTTGTAGTCTTCGACCACTTGTGCTTTTAATTCTTTGCTAATCATTTTTAAATCTCCTTTTTTAATAAATTATCCATAGACTGAGAATTTTGTTGGAGTATCAAAAAACCAAGTGAATGGAATTAACCCAGTAATCATAGCATACATAACAACCCGTGTAAATGAATTTAATGAATATAATTTTTCCTGATAAATTCAATATCGTCTTTAATCTGTGAAACCAATGCATCGACGGTTTCAAACTTAATTTCATTTCGGATCTTTTTCTTAAAAACAATGGTAATATCATCACCGTAAATATTTTCTTCAAAATCAAAAATATAGGTTTCAATGCTAAAGGGATGCTTTTCAAAGGTGGGATTAAACCCCAAATTGGTCAAACCATAAAAGCACTTTCCTTTGTAATAAACATGAGAAAAGTAAACTCCGGTATTAGGCAAAATAATCTTTTTTTGCAATTGAATATTTGCGGTTGGAATCCCATATTGTCGGCCAAGACCTTTTCCTTCAACCACTTTTCCGGTTAAGGTATAATCCCGGCCTAAAAATGTTTTTACTTCTTCAACCTGTCCACAGCTAATCAGTTCTCGAATAAATGAAGAGCTCACAGGGTTTTTGTTAATAATACAAGGAGGGATCACTGAAACCGTGAATCCGAATTTTTCTCCAAGGGCAATTAAATCTTTTGTTGTTCCCGCACCTTTGTATCCGAAATTATAATTAAAGCCCACCACAATGGTTTTAATATTATATTTTTTCAAAAGATAATCAACAACAAATTTCTCAGGTGAAAGTTTCATGAGCTTTTCATTAAAAGTGTTTATAAAGAAATAGTCAATTCCCAGATCATGAATCATCACTTCTTTTTCATCATTTGAAGTAATTAACCAAGGTGTATATTTAGGAAAAATAAATTCTAATGGATGTTCTTTGAATGTCATTACACCTGTTTTATAGCCCTTGGCTTTTCCGATTTTCACTGTTTCATTTAATAGAGCTTGATGCCCAAGATGAACACCATCGAAAAAACCAAGGGCTAAAACAATTTTTTCTCCCTGGTACGTTGTTTTTGACATTAGCTACCTCACAATAATTTTACTGGTTTCACATAGGCATCGTCATCACTTGGGTAAAAAGAGCCCATGCCCACCAGTTCGTTGTCCACATATAACCGCAATATTTCTGAAGGATAATAAGCATCAAAGGACTCAACCGCATTCCACTGATAAAGCTTGTTACCATTGGTAAGAAATTTTTTTCCCTGTTCATTGGCTGTCACGCACCGATATCGATCAAGGGAATATGCCATAGAATAGATGAACTCGTCTAATTGGTTGTTTTCTTCTTTTTTTTCTATTTCCGACAGTTTGTGAGCTGTCTCGATGGTAAAATCACCAACCCGATGACGCAGTAAACTTCCCATACAGCCATAGGACCCGAGAGCCGCACCAATGTCCTGACATAAAGAACGGATATAAGTTCCTTTGGAGCAAGTGACCATGAGTTTAGCCTGTTGTTTTTCTTCAGAAAACTCAAGCAGTGATAATTTGGAAATACTAACCGGACGCTCAGGTATTTCTACGGCTTCGCCGCTTCTTGCGTAGTGGTAAAGTTTTTTTCCTTTAATTCTGATTGCCGAATAAATAGGTGGCTTTTGCATGATGTTTCCAGTAAATCGGCTTAATATTTTTTCAAAAGCATCCAATGTCACTTTGGATCCGCCATCATGAATGAGCTTTCCAGAAATATCACCGGTATCGGTCTCAATTCCCAGAATCACTTGGGCCTCATAGGTTTTTTCATGCTCGATAATATACTCAACCATTTTAGTGGCTTTACCAATACATAAAACGAGAACTCCTTCAGCATCTGGATCAAGAGTTCCTGTATGTCCTATTTTTTTTGTTTTCAATATTTTTCGTGCTCTAAAGACAACATCATGGGATGTCATTCCCTTTTCCTTATAAACGTTCAGATACCCGTTGTACTCAGGCATTGGCATCACGCTGGGTTTGATAAACATCTAAAAGGTCTTTTTTCAAAAGGTCAATATCCCCGCAAAAAGTAAAACCTGCTGCCCGTTCGTGGCCACCCCCACCATATTTTAAAGCAACCATATGGATATCATAGGGAGCTTTTGCACGAAGGGATACGCGGTACTCTCCATCTTTAACTTCTTTTAAAAGTGCGGTAATAATCACGCCGCTGGTATTTTGACCGATGTTTGCAACATCATCACTAATATTTAATGCTCCCCCATAATTTGCAATGGTCTCATGATCAAGAACCATCATGGCAATGGGTGTATCGGTAATGATTTCCATGGAGTGTATCGCTGCCCCGGTCATTTTCATTTGACAGAAATTTTTCTGATTATGCAACATCTTTGATAAGGATGCAAAGTTCGGTTTAATGGTGTAAAGTTCACTTAGAATTTGATGAGTATCTGCGGTAACATTAGAAAACTGAAAGCTGCCAGTATCTGTAGAAATCCCGGTAAATATTGCATCTGCCATATCTTCACTAATCTTTACGCTTAATGCTTTTAATAACCAATATACAATTTCAGCCGTTGCCCCGGTAATTTCAACAAAGTTAAGATTCCCATAACAATAGTTACTTTTATGATGATCTATGACCAGGTTAACCTTTGCCTCAGGAAAATTTTCAGGTTTGAAAGCAAATTCATAACTGGAGCAATCCAGAAAAATAATAACATCATATTTTTCTTTTAAGGATTGATTAAAACATTCAATTTCTTTAAAGAAAATTAATTTTTCTTCAATCGGAACTTGAATATAATAATCAACGGATTTATTGAGTTGTTTCAATCCTTTTCCCAAGGCGATAGCTGAGCCAATGGCATCCCCATCAGGTTTTTGATGGATCAAAATAAGAAAGCTATTGTTTTCATTTAAACATTCAATTATTTCATCAGGAATCTTTTTCATTCGTTTCCTTCAACTTTTTCTTATCCTCGATGTCTTTTAAAATTGATTCAATGTGCATTCCATATTCAACGGAATCATCAATTTCAAAAACTAACGCAGGAACAGAATGGACTTTTATGACCTGACCAAGACTGGATCTTAAAAAGCTCTTTGCATTATTTAAAAGTTCAATCACAGCTTTTTTCTGAGCTTCATCACCAAACACGCTGACATAAACTGTGGCTGTTTTTAAATCTGTGGTTGCTTTAACACTTGTAATGCTTAAATTGCTGTCATGAATCCGTGAATCTTTCATTTTATGTATAATGATCAGGCTTAATTCTCGTTGAATTTGCCCATTTATTTTTTCACTGCGATGTGATGCCATAGGTTTGACCTCCTTCATTATGAAAGAAGACGATTTGTCTATCTTTCAATTTTTTCCATGGTAAATGCTTCAATAATATCACCGGTTTTTAAATCATTGAATTTTTCAATACCAATGCCGCATTCATAGCCGGTACTGACTTCTTTAACATCATCTTTAAATCGTTTTAAAGATTCTATTTTCCCTTCAAATACAACAATCCCGTCTCTTATAATCCTGATATCATCATTTCGATTGATTTTCCCATCAATAACGTAACAACCAGCAATGGTCCCAATACTTGGAATTTTAAAGACTTCTCGTATTTCGGCATTTCCCAGAACTTTTTCACGATATTCCGGTGCAAGCATGCCTTCCATGGCTTTTTTAATATCATCAATGGCATCATAAATAACACGATACAGACGAATATCAACTTCTTCGGTTTCAGCCAATTTTAATGCATTTTTATCAGGTCGCACATTAAATCCAATAACAATAGCATTGGATGTGGATGCCAGGAGAATATCGGTTTCGTTAATGGCACCAACAGCACCATGAATCACCTTGATTCTCACTGAAGCGTTATCTAATTTTTCAAGGGATTGTATAATGGCTTCAATGGATCCTTGAACATCAGCTTTAATAATAATATTGATGTCTTGAATATTACCATCCTGAATTTGGCTAAAAAGGTCATCCAAAGAAATATTTGTACGACGTATGCGTTCGCCTTTTTGAAGTTCCTTACGTTTTTGAGCTAATTGTCGGGCTTCTTTTTCATTTTCAAGAACAATGAAATCATCACCCGCAACAAGAATATCAGACAGACCTGACACTTCAACCGGTGTTGAAGGACCTGCTTTTTTAAGACGCTTTGTCTTATCATCTATCATGGTTCTTACCTTACCATAGGTCGTTCCTGAAATAATGGAATCCCCGACATGCAAAGTTCCTTGTTGAACTAATAGCGTTGCTACCGGGCCCGTGCCTCTTTTTACCTGGGCTTCAATAACACTGCCTCGTGCTTCACGTCCGGCATCCGCTGTTAATTCTTCCATTTCGGACATCATAATAATCATTTCCAGCAAGTTGTCAATACCTTCACCTGTTTTTGCAGAAACAGGCACAGCGATAGTCTCGCCACCCCATTCTTCGACAACAAGATTATATTTGGTTAAATCCTGTTTAACTCGATCGGGATCCGCACCTGGTTTATCAATTTTATTAATAGCAACTAAAATCGGAACTCCCGCTGCTTTCGCATGATTAATTGCTTCAACCGTTTGTGGCATAACACCATCATCAGCAGCAACAACTAAAACCGCGATATCCGTAATTTGAGCCCCACGTGAACGCATTGCTGTAAAAGCTTCATGGCCCGGTGTATCGATAAAAGTTATGGATTGATTTTTAACGTTAACAGTATAAGCCCCAATATGTTGGGTAATTCCACCGGCTTCGCTGGACATAACATTTGTTTTACGAATACGGTCAAGAAGCGATGTCTTCCCATGGTCAACATGTCCCATAACGGTAACCACTGCTGGGCGTATGGTTTCATTTTCGGTTTCTTCTTCGTCATATTCTTCGAGAATTTTAGCAACAACATCCTCGATTTTAATGGCTTCAACTTCAAAACCAAATTCTGAAGCTACGATGGATGCTGTATCAAAGTCAATTTCCTGGTTGATGCTTACCATGGTACCAGCCATCATTAATGTTTTAATGATTTCAGTAACGTTTATTTCGAGAATATCTGCAAGTTCCCCGACAGTAAGAATTTCAGGAATTTCATAGATTTGGTTTTCCTGAGTTGTTTTCTTCTTTTCATCCTTTATCCGTTTATAAACACTTCGTGCTGTTTTCTCTTTTTTACTATGATCCCGTACTTTGGTTTGTGAACCCTGATTTCCAGCAACCGGACGTTTTTTATCTCCTGGTTTTTTAGATGAACCCCCATGAGCATTTTTACTTTTAACAGGTTCTTTGGCAGAACTGGTTTCATTCGCTTGTTTTTGTTGCTGTGGTTCATTTTGAGATGCCTTTAATGGACTTTTCTCTTGAGAACCCGCAGGTTTGCTTTTCTCTAAATCCCTAAAATATTTTTCTTTATCAAACTTTTCTTCGAATTCAGAAATTTGTTGTTCAGTTAGGGCGCTCATATGATTTTTTACAGGAATATTGTGCTGATTTAAAATGACTACGAATTCCTTGCTTGGAATATTATAATTTTTTGCAAAATCGTATACTCTTAATTTTGACATATTATTCCTCCCTTCAATTTTATGTATTTATTTAGTTATTATTTTTTCAGAGAGTTGTTGTCGTATACTTTCCACGACTTCCTTCTCTACTTTTCTTTTAAAGGCCCGTTCTAGATAATTTTTTGTGAAAAATTGATTAATGCACTCTTCGGATTTGCACAGGTATGCGCCTCGACCATTGGCTTTTCCAGTCGGATCAAAAAAAATCTGTCCGGAATTATCTGATACAATCCGTAATAAGTCACGTTTATCAAATTTCGAATGGCATATGACACAGGTTCGCTGTGGAATTTTTTTCATATTCAACCTCTCTGACATTGACAATGGTAATATTATATCATAACAAAGCTAAAATATTAATTAAACACTTAAAATTCTAGTTCAAGCTCTTCTTTTAATTCCTTTAAGATATCTTCATTACTATTAACGGATTTTTCGACAACTCTGTTATCAGCAACATAGGTAAGTTTGCTTTTTATATCAATTTTCCAACCTGTGAGCTTTGCTGCCAAACGAACATTTTGACCTTCTTTTCCAATGGCTAAAGAAAGCTGATAGTCGTCAACAATGGCAATGGCTGTTTTATCATCCTTACTGGGAATGACTTTAACAACTTTAGCAGGGCTTAGGGCATTGGCAATGTACTCTTCAATACTATCGCTCCATTTAATAACATCAATTTTTTCGTTGGAAAGCTCATTGATAATATTTTGTACCCGGACACCTTTTTGTCCAACACAGGCTCCCACTGGATCAATGCTTGGATCATTGGCCTTAACGGCAACCTTTGTTCTTGATCCTGCTTCTCTTGAAATTGAAACAATGTCAACAATACCATCAAATATTTCTGGTACTTCTGATTCAAAAAGACGTTTTACCAGTCCCGGATGGGTTCTTGAAACATTGATCTGCGGACCTTTTGTTGTTTTCTTAACCATTAATAAATATACTTTTATTCTCTGGTTGACTTCATAGGTTTCACCCAGGGTCTGTTCGGAAGGAAGCATGACTGCTTCAAGCTTTCCAACTTCAACGTAGACAATTCCTTTTTCAACACGTTTAATAATTCCAGTTAAAACTTCGTCTTGTCGTTCAAGGTAATCATTATATATGACGTTGCGTTCAGCTTCTTTGATTCTCTGAATGATTAATTGTTTTGCATTTTGTGCAGCAATTCTGCCGAAATCTCTTGGCCGTACTTCTTTTCTAAAAAGATCTCCAATATTATAGTTAGGATCGACTTCTCTCGCTTTTTCAAGTGAGATCTGATAAAGATCATTTTCAGGTACTTCCATAATTTCTTTCATTGCAAAAACTTGGATATCCCCTTTTTCACGATCTATATTAATTTCAACATTTTGAGCATTACCATAATTCTTTTTGTATGCTGTGGTAATGGCCGCTTCAATGGCTTCAATTAAATCTTCCTTATCGATTGATTTCTCTTCTTGAATTGTATCGAGAGCTCTAATAAACTCCGCATTCATATTTTTTTTTCCCGCCTTCCATATTATTCAGCTTTTGGCTGAGCTTTAAAATTCAACTCATCCAAAACATTTGCCTTAGCTATTTTACTATTGTCCATTTGAATAATTTCTCCGGTTTCAAGTTCAAGCGAGAGTGACTCAGTGGTATAAGATTTTAAAATCCCGGAGTAGTCTTTCTTTCCGTCCAGAGGAGCAAAGAGACGAATGGTTATTTTTTTATTTATATTTGCCAGATAGTGTCGTTCTTTCTTTATTGGCCGATCAATTCCCGGTGATGAAACCTCCAGAAAATAACTTTGTTCAATGGGATCACTTTCGTCTAAAACCTCGCTGACAGCTCGGCTAACGACTTCACAATCATCCATTGTTATGCCATGATCGGTATTAATAAATAAAACCAAAGCCCAATCCTTACCTCTTTTTTCAAAAATAAGATCTGCCAACTCATAGCCGAGAGACTCTACTACCGGAGTGATCAGTTCTTCTAATAAAACTTCTTTTGATACCTTTTTCATAAAATCTCCTTTTTTATATGAAATGCCATGAATTCACCCTTAAGGGTGAAAAATACTTAAGAGTGGGTTACCCCACTCTTAATGAAATTTTATTGAATTGTACTTACAATTAATAAATTCATATTTCATAAAAACGACTAAACTTCTAAAATTTCAA
>JAENWK010000101.1 GCA_016650045.1 Eubacteriaceae bacterium
GACGCGTCCAGATATTGCAGGATTGATGGGAGCTTTTGGTGCTGCCCTTATTTCACGGGAGAATTACGAAACGGGAGAGCGAAGCGGTATTTTAACCATGGATGCTTTAGATGAGTTTGAAGTTAAGGTGAGCCATAAACGGTGTGGCGGCTGTAGTAATAATTGCCTGTTAACCATTAATAAGTTTAACGATGGCAGCCGACACATTACCGGAAACCGATGCGAAATTGGTGAAGGCAAACCAAAAAATAATCATCTTTTACCTAATCTTTATCAATATCGATATCAGCGTATCTTTAATTACGAATCTTTACCACTGGAAAAAGCAACCCGAGGAGAAATCGGGATTCCCCGGGTATTAAACATTTATGAAAATTATCCATTCTGGCACACTTTTTTTACCAATCTGGGATATCGGGTGGTACTTTCGCCCGAGTCCAATCGGAAAATATATGAAAAAGGAATGGAAAGCATTCCCTCGGAATCGGTTTGTTACCCAGCTAAGCTTGCTCATGGTCATATTCAATGCCTCATTGAGCAAGGGATAAAAACGATCTTTTATCCTTGCATACCCTATGAAGAACAGGAATTTGAAAAAGTGGATAATTGGTATAATTGTCCCATTGTCATGTCTTATCCTGAAACCATAAAACATAATCAGGATGATATTCAAAATGAAAACATTACTTTTTTGAATCCATTTATCCCACTTGATAATAATCAGCGTTTAGAAGAACGTCTTGGTGATGTTTTTAAGGATTTTGGTATCACCAAAAATGAAATTGCTATTGCTGTCAGAGAAGCGCTAAAGGAAAAAGACCGCTTTCGGGAAGATATCCAGAAAAAGGGTGAGGAAACCATTGCCTACCTTAAAGAAACCGGGCAAAAGGGGATTGTTTTAGCTGGACGTCCTTATCATGTGGATCCTGAAGTGAATCACGGTCTTGATAATATTATTACAGGACTGGATATGGCCGTGCTTACCGAAGATGCCATTGCTCATCTCTATGATGTAAAAGATGATGAACAGTTCCGTGTTCTTGACCAATGGAAATATCACAGTCGTCTTTATAAAGCTGCCAATGTAGTGAATCAGCATGATTTTTTAGAATTGGTCCAAATAACATCTTTTGGTTGTGGTCTTGATGCGGTAACATCCGAGCAAACCCAGGAAATTCTGGAAAGCTGCGGCAATATCTATACCATGATTAAAATTGATGAGGTCAATAATCTTGGGGCCATTCGGATTCGAATGCGATCCCTGAAGGCTGCAATGACAGAGAGAGAAAAAAAACATATTACCGTAACGCCGATTCCCTTATCAAAACGGGTTATTTTTACCCGTGCAATGAAAAAGAAACATACCATACTGGCACCTATGATGTCGCCCATTCATTTTGATTTTATACAGGAAGCTATGGAGTGTCAGGGGTATAAACTGGTGATTATGCCAAGTGTTGATAATGCAGCCATCGAGGAAGGTTTGACATATGTAAACAATGATGCTTGTTACCCCACAATTATTACCACAGGCCAGATAATGCATGCGTTGAAATCTGGAAAATACGATTTGGACAATGTTTCTGTTCTGATGACTCAAACCGGTGGTCCTTGTCGCGCCTCTAATTATGTTGCTTTTATTAGAAAGGCCCTTGAATCCGCTGGAATGGCACAGATTCCGGTAATTTCCCTGAGTGCCATTGGACTAGAAAAAAACCCGGGTTTTAAATTGAGGCTTCCATTAATTTCACGATTACTCATGGGTATGGTTTATGGAGACCTTTTACAACGTGTCATCAGCGCAACAAGGCCCTATGAATTACATCCTGGTTCCACCGAAGATTTATATCAATACTGGCGAAAAAAAGTGAAAGAAAACATGAAAAATGGCCGTCTTCGAGATTATAAAGAAAATGTGAGGAACATTGTAAAAGAGTTTGACATATTGCCTCGTGCAGAGAAAAATCTTCCAAAGGTGGCCATTGTCGGAGAAATTTTGGTGAAATACCATCCCACAGCCAATAATAACCTTCAACAAGTATTAGAAGCTGAAGGGGCGGAAGTTGTGATGCCGGATCTCATGGATTTCTTTTTATATTGTTGCTATAATCAGGTTTTTAAATACGAAGAACTTTCAGGCCTTCGAAAATCAATGAAGTCTGCAAAGCTCATTATTAGATTTTTAGAGTTTACAAGAAAAAATATGAAAATAGCGTTGAAGGAAAGCAGCCATTTCACATCACCATCAACCATTGAAAAAAAAGCCGCCAAAGCAAAAGAATTAATCTCCCTTGGAAATCAGGGAGGAGAAGGCTGGTTTCTAACCGCAGAAATGATGGAACTCATTGAGGCTGGTGTTGAAAATATTGTGTGTGTCCAACCCTTTGCCTGTTTGCCGAACCATGTGATGGGAAAAGGCATGATTAAACCCATACGCCAAAAATATCCCATGTCTAATATTGCTCCCATTGATTATGACCCTGGAGCCAGTGAGGTTAATCAGCTTAATCGGATAAAACTCATGATGGGGACAGCAAAGAAAAATTTAACCAAAAGAATTAACCTTAAATTGGAAGACCCGCAATAACAGGTTTCAGACCCTAGTCAAAACGCCATTAGAATGTCATCTCTAATGGCGTTTTGTTATACGAAATTTTTACATGAAATTTGGCAAAAATGAAGTCTGCGAGCATGCCCCCAACCGTGAACATGGTGAAAACTAAGGCTGCATCAGCAGCTCCACCCATACCGCCCACAGCGAGTGCGGGTTTAAGGACTTCAATACCCTTTGACATTGCTTTGGCGGCAATGAGGGTTATTGGTGTATTTTCAAAGCCATTTTCTAAATAGAGTTATTTGGCAGTATTATAGATTTTTTCTTTTGCTGTTATTTCTACCGATTCCATTAACAATTTATCCGCACTGGTGTTTTTGAAACTAATATATCATAAAATTTTCTAAGCTGTCAGTATATAATTAAAAAGCAATGAATACCTGCACAATACCAATGCAAAGTTTGATTTACAGCTGGATGTTTTTTTTGTATAAAAAAAGAACTGCCTCGAAAAAGAAACAGTTCGTTTTTCCAAATGAAAAAGGGGAATAATTCATTTGGAATAAAGGATTATATGTGATAGTTTCATTATATGGAGTGTTAGACAAGAATACAATCTTTATTTGCTATATAACGTTTTCAGGTTTAAGAAAAGGTTTACACTTAAATTTCATAATTTACAAGGCCTTAACATGGAATATGATATAATTTTATCCATAAGAATTAGTAAACCCTAAAAGGAGACAATATGAAAAAAGTGCTCATTATTGAAGATGAATGGAATATATTTGAATTAATTAAGTTTAACCTTGAAACACAGGGATTTAATGTGGAAGGGGTTCAGGACGGTGGGTTGGCCATTGAAAAAATTCTGGAGTATCAACCTGATCTTATTATTTTAGATCTCATGCTTCCAGGAAAAGATGGCATTACAATTTGTCGGGATGTACGCATTAACCCTGATATTTCATATACCCCGATTATCATGCTCACTGCTAAAAGCGAGGAATTTGATAAGGTCTTAGGTTTAGAAATTGGCGCCGATGATTATATGACCAAGCCTTTTGGCGTCAAAGAACTTTGCGCACGGGTAAAAGCCGTTTTGAGGCGAACGGAATCCCTCCTATTCAAAGAAGAAGAGGCCATAAAAATTGGCGAGCTTCTCATTGAACCCAAGGCATTTGAAGTTTATCTTGATGAGAAGAAGCTTGCATTGACTTTAAAAGAGTATGAACTGCTGGTGTTTCTTGCGAAACATCGAGGACAGGTATTGACCCGGGATCAATTATTGGATCAAATATGGGGTTTTGATTATTATGGAGAAACAAGAACCGTGGATGTCCACATCAGGTATTTAAGAAAGAAAATTGAAGATCAATCCGAGCATGGACGAAAATTCATTGAAACGGTCCGTGGGGTTGGCTATCGATTTGTAGAAAAAATAGAGGATTAGAAATGAAAAAACGCCTTTCCATTGCATTTATAATCATTATTGTAGTGAGCATCACTTTTTGTGGACTGTTTACAACAATAAACTATCGACAAAGCTATTTTTCGGATGCTGAAAATAACTTAAAAAAAAGCAGTAATTATATCTTAACTACTATGTTACCTGTGTTTTTAGAAACCGGGAATACTGAAAATTTAGATAATTATTCAAATAGTACTGAACAAAGGGTGACGATTACAAATACTAACGGAGATATTATATATGAATCTCTTAAAGGCTTGGATATCATTGAAAATCATAAAAGTCGGCCTGAAATTGCCGGGGCACTGTCAGGGGTAACCACAGCAGAAATTCGATATTCAGATACATTTAAAAACCAGATGATTTATGTGGCTACTCCCTATTATGCTAATAATAGCATTGTAGCAGTTCTAAGGGTTGCGTTACCACTCAATGCCATGGAAAATGCTTTATTTCAAATGATTAACTATCTTGTTTTAATTTTACTCATATCCATTTTAGTAACAATAGGTTTAGTGACCTATTTAATTAATCGTGAGTTGAAACCACTTGATGAAGCTTCAGTCTTTGCCAGGCAAATAGCCTCTGGAAAATACGGTGAAAAACTCACAATGATACGTAGAGATAAAATTGGGGAACTGGTTGAATCCCTAAATCAGATGTCATCGCAATTAGATGATTCTTTCGCGGAAATGAATAAAAAAAATGCGGAGCTTACATCAATTTTATCAAGTATGAATCATGGCGTCATCGCCATTGATGGCGAAAATCGTATTATCCATTTAAACGATGCGGCTAAGAATGTGTTAAAGATACCTTTGAAAGAAACAGTGATTGGGAAAAATTTGCTCGAGATTTACCGAGATTCCTTTATTTATGAATTAATGATGCATCTTGGAGATGAAGATAACGAAAAAATGAGTTTTGAATCCCGGATTAATGGCAATCAGTTTCTGCGAATCTATATTAATCGCATTATTGAAAATAATAATATCGCAAATGGACACATCATTGTTTTAGAAGACATCACCTTTCTAAAAAGTCTGGAAAAAATGCGACGAGATTTCATTGCTAATGTTTCCCATGAGTTAAAAACACCGATTACTTCCATAAAAGGCTTCATTGAAACCATCCAGGAAAATAATATTCAGGATGAAAAAACATTAAATCGTTTTTATTCCATTATTTCAGAGGAAAGTGATCGCCTTAGCCGGTTGGTCAATGACATTTTAGTATTGTCTCATCTTGAAAATAAAGGCGGAATCAGTGAAAAGTGTGAATCACTCAAGCTCGATCAAGAAATCAGTCAGATTTTTGATATTCTAAAACTGAGTGCCGAAGAAAAAAATATAACTCTGAAATTAAATATGAAGGGAACCATCATTCTTAATTTTAATCCGGATGAGTTTAGACAGATGATGATGAATCTCATTGATAATGCCATAAAATATTCCGAAATCAACCAAAGTGTTGAGGTTAGTATGATACAGGGTGAA
>JAENWK010000187.1 GCA_016650045.1 Eubacteriaceae bacterium
CAATGACGTGCTATGTCGCTTTTCGGAGTAGGCTCAATGATGAAGCTACAAAGTAGTTTTTATCGAAACCGGGGGAACGGATTGGTTTTGCTTTTTACCTTTTAATTGCATTGAAATGAATTTTAATAGCTGGATTGTTGTCCCGTTACATCGAATGATTTGGATAAAAAAATACTGTTTATTGGAGAATGCATGATGATGGATCAGCAGCACTGACCGGATATGCGAAACAATAATTGAGAAATCAGTTACATCATTCACAGATTTTGGAGATTATATGTATCTTTTTATTCCCTCTGATTTTTGCATTGTAAGGATGATAGGGTCGCGTTTTGATCTGGTCGAACCATTCGGATCGATTTCTAAAAAAACCAGATTGAAGTTGCGTGATTGAGGATCAGTTTATTTTGTCAGGGATTAAACAAAAAAGGCAACCCATTAAATGAGTTGCCTTTCCTATCAATCTAATTTCTCTTTGGGGTTAGTTCCCCGAAGCTCTGCTTCGTATTAAAAACTGACTTCGGATCACATGACATTGTTGTGGGGAACGATATAAAAATGGATCTTTGTTATTAAAAAACAGAGATGTTATGACAATGTTAAATGATCATTACCAGAGTTTAATTCAACTTATTTTACCACAGGAGATATTCGATTATTTTGAGATTACCAATTTGGTTATTGAAGATCGTTCAGTTGATGTTTACCTCGATGAACGAGATATTAAACCAACAGGTTATTCAGACAAGAAACTTACCTCAAAAGGGTTTCATTCGGAGTCTATCATTCAAGACTTTCCTATTCGGAACAAGGCAGTATTTTTACATGTTAGGCGACGCAGATGGCTTGTAGAACCGGGAGGAGAAGTGGTTGGCAGGGATTGGGATTCGGTTGCTGAAGGCACGCGTTACACAAAGAGTTTCGCGGATTTTTTAAAAGGTATTCTTGGACAATTACCCCATTAGCAGTAATAGCCTGGAGAAGTTTTTCTACGTCGATGGCAACCAATTGGGGCAACAATACAAGGAATATTTGAGTGGATACAAAACTTGGGACCAGAAGGAACATGCCTCTGAGTGGATTCTTTTCCCAGATAATATTGGCCCATATTTGAGTCTGGATGAAACGGCTCTTTCCAACGGAGAACTGTATACGGTTTTGACCAACAAAGAAGGGAAAGGAAAAAAAAGAACCTTGATTGCCATGATCGAAGGAACCGAAGCCGATAAGGTAATTGCTGTGTTAAACCGTATTCCGGAGAAAGCCAGGGCACTTGTAAAAGAAGTTACGCTGGATATGGCCGGATCAATGAACAAGATCGCAAAAAGGAGCTTCCCAGCGGCTTCAAGGGTGACCGATCGGTTTCATGTTCAAAAGCTGGCTTACGATGCACTTCAGGAAATGCGTATCGCCCACCGTTGGGATGCAATCAATGAAGAGACAAATGCACTGGAAAATGCAAAACTGAACAATAAAAAATATGTCGCTTCCACATTTAGTAATGGTGACACAAAAAAACAACTGCTTGCCCGAAGCAGATATTTGTTGTTCAAATCAGGCGATAAATGGACTAAAAAACAAAAGGAAAGAGCCAAGATATTGTTTGATCAGTATCCCGATATAAAGAAGGCTTACTCACTGACCCATTCTTTGAGGATGATCTTTTCTCATACCGAAACAAAAGGAGTAGCTTACACTAAACTGGCCAGATGGTCCAATGATGTCACAGAATCTGAGTTTAAGTCTTTCAATACCATTTCTGCAACAGTATACACACATTATCCATCCATTTTAAACTTCTTCGATAATCGAAGTACGAATGCTTCTGCTGAATCTTTCAACGCTAAAATAAAAGCATTCCGAGCTACTCAGAGAGGAGTCACTGACATCCCATTTTTCTTGTTCCGTCTATCTAATATTTATGCTTAACAAACATTCCCCCACAACAATTCAAACTGATCCCATAAAGTCCTCTTACTTTTCTGGGTAGTTTTGTTTTCAACCCAGGTTACTTTTTCCAAAAACTATTTTGTATCGGTTTCGGACAATGATTCAAACGACGGCCTTTCCTTAGAAAACTCGTTTAAAACAATTCCAAAAGCAATTAACCTCGTTGTTCCGGGCGATATCATTTATGTACGTGGAGGTACGTACATTTATTCGACTACCATATTCATCACAAAAAGCGGGAATTCATCGGCCACTTATTCGCTGCTGGCCTATCCGGGCGAACGCCCGGTCCTCGATTTTTCAACAACTTCTTTTGGCAAGAGAGGAATCAATCTTTCAGGAAGTTATTGGCATATC
>JAENWK010000163.1 GCA_016650045.1 Eubacteriaceae bacterium
CATGGATTATTTAGTCTTAGGTTCAAATGGGTTTTCCCAAATGGGAGATTCAGCATTTCATAAAAAACTTAAAATTGAAATGCGAGTACTACTGAATTTCTTTCACTCCAATTTCCCTATTCCACAGAAGTTTAAAACATTGGCCTACTATTCTGTAAAAACATTTCATCACGATTTTGGGGATTATCAGGAAATCGTTTTGTGGTACAACAGAGAGTATATCGATTCGCTGGAAGAATCAGATCAGGAATCAGATCAGGAAAAATTTGACTTGTTCTGGTCCTGGTTCAATGTCATTGAATCTGTTGATCTTGAAACAGACGAACTGACCGATCAAATTAAAGCGGCTTACTTCAAATCAATTGATATTTCAAAAGGTGAACATTTATCGGTTTCAATTGCATCGTAAAAAACGGGGGATGTAAAATCCCCTTTTTTTAGTCGCAGCGCTTCTCTTGGTATTGTCCTTTCCATGTAAAGCTCCTTTGCCCAATTTTGATTCACATTCAATTATTAATTCAAAAACTTATCACAATGAAAAAATTTATTTCAATCATGATTTTGATGATCGGGTTGCTTGTCACCCTGTCACCTGGCAATCAGGTAAAGGCTTCTACCTTACCCGATCAAACTTCTTTCGCAGTTGATAATCCAAATATTGCACCTGCGGTATTGGCCCAGGAGGAAGGAGGTGTTCAGGCTGCACCTGAACAAACCAGTGCCGGGCCAGAAGCTACTGGTAATTTCTTTTCGGATAACTGGGGAGCTTTGCTATTGGGCCTACTTGGGTTCTTTGATCTGGTTGCCCGGTTAACGCCAACGGAAAAGGATAATTCAGTAGTCAATTTTCTGATGACCTTATTCAATGCGATCATTCCAAATTTGAAGAAAGGTGGTGGAAGCTTTAGGCTGCTTTCTAAATAAAATGGCTGTTTTTTGTGATTTAATAAATAAATGTTGACCCATTTTTGACCCATGATTGATAAACAATTATGGGTTTTTTATTGGCCTATAAAGCAGTAAATAAATAAATGTGGTATGAAAAACGGTATGAATAAAATGAAAAAACCTTATAATCTACTGATTACAAGGTTTTTATTTTTCCTAAAAGTGACCCAGCTGGGGTGTTAACCCAATCCAGTCAATTAATTTATAATCAGTTGCTTTCTAAAATTCCAATAAAATACCGTACCGATTTCGTACCGAATTCCTGTCCAGGTTTGGCTGTCCAAAGACTTCGCTTTTCTGCTTAACTGTTCGGGTACAAATCTAAATACTTTCAAGGGAATATGCAAATTCCTGATACTCAAATTCATTATCCAGTGCAAGGTGCACGCCTATATATAGATATAGGCGTGCACCTTGCACTGATTTTTTACCTGATTTACCTTAAAAAGAAAAATTAGCAGTTTGCAATGCAATCACTTTTTTTTTGTTTTTCAGGCTATCGGGCCGAAGTTCTTTTACTCCCCTAAAAAAAATGATTCTCAATAAAATATACAAATACATTATTATCAACACATTAAACCTGCAATCAAAATAAAATCATATACATACTATTATAATACTATTAAGATCCTCCATTTCACTTTGCTGAGATTTGTAGAAAAATTAAAGCAAAATGGAAGTCATCACAATGGATAGCCGGGCTTACAAAGACCTGGTTGAAAAAATTGATAAGATATCAACCTTCGTTGTAAAGTGCGAAGCCGGTATCAAGCCGCAAAGTAACGATGAAATCTGGCTCGATAGCCAGGAAGTAGCTAACCTGTTGCGCATCAGTACACGCACCCTTCAACGATTGCGGGCGGAGAACCTGATCAGTTACGCCATTCTTCGTGGGCGTTGCCTTTACAAGCTGTCAGAAATAGAACGAGGCCTAAACGAACGTTTAATCACCTGCGATCCTCATACGCTGGACGAGTTCCGCAAAAACTACCTGTTAAGTAATGGCGCTAAGTAAAGAAACCATATTACAGGCCACCAATAAAGGAATGGCCGTGTTCCGTCATTTTATTTCCTTTCCCTTTCAGGTAGGCCGAAATTTTCTGAACCCACTTTATGCGGACAAAAACGCTTCGTGCAATGTGTTCTTTGACCGGCGCAATGACTGCTACCGACTGAAAGATTTCGGGAACGATGACTATTCGGGTGACTGCTTTGCACTGGTTGGCAAACTTAGCGGGCTTGACTGTAACCGATCTGCTGAGTTTATGCAGATACTTGAACGGATTAACAACGAACTGCATTTGGAACTATCCGATGGGAAAGATTATAAGCCGCATTCCGTTTCTTCATCAAAGCATACACCCGATATCCCCGTCGTTCAAATACCAACGTTCGTGCCAATAACAAAAGGAAGACCATACAAAATTATCCAAAAGAATTTCTCTCAACAGGAGCTCTCCTGGTGGGCACAGTGTGGCATCACCGAAAAGCTGCTTCTCTCCTTTCAGGTCATTTCATTGAGCCGTTTTGACAGCGAAAACCGGGAAGGAAAACCGTTTTACTTCGTTTCATCAGAAAAGGAGCCTATGTACGGCTATATTGGCAAACAACACATCAAAGTGTACCGTCCAATATCGGAAATCAGGTTTGTACAGGGCGGTAATATACCGGAGCATTTCTGCTTCGGGCTGGAACAATTGCCAGCCAAAGGAGATCTGCTGTTTATCACTGGTGGAGAAAAAGACGTAATGGCACTTGCTGCACATGGTTTTCATGCGATATGTTTCAATTCGGAAACTTCGCATATTCCGCCAGAAATAATTCATAAACTTTCGTACCGGTTCAAACACATTGTTTTGCTTTTCGA
>JAENWK010000158.1 GCA_016650045.1 Eubacteriaceae bacterium
GATAATTGGACGAATGGGAGGTTGGAAAGGATACGATTCTCAAGGCCCACCAGGTGTCATCGTTCTAAAGAGAGGATTAGAACGTTTAGGTTATATTATTGAAGGAATAAATCTGGTAAAAGATGTGTCCACACGGTAGCTGCCGGCAGGCAGGGAAGATTACTGAGCGAAGGTTGCTGAGCGGAGCCGAAGTAAGCCGAAGAAATCCGACGCGGCAACCTGTTGTGAACTAACGAAATCCCAAAAGCAAGCCTGTCCCGTTTTTTTTGTGCGGGAAGGCAGGGATGTGTAAAAAATCTGTAAATTTATCACCTACTATAAAAACACCCTATGAACAAAAAAATATGGCTATCTCCACCAGATATGTCGGGAAAAGAGATGAAATATATACAAGAGGCCTTCGATACCAATTGGATCGCGCCATTAGGTCCCAATGTAACAGAGTTCGAAAACACCCTGCAAACTTATTTGGGTGAAAACAACTTTGTTGCGGCACTAAGCTCAGGAACTGCAGCCATTCATTTGGGATTGATATTGGCGGGAGTAAACCAAGGCGATGAGGTATTATGCCAAAGCTTTACCTTTTCGGCTTCTGCAAATCCGATTGTGTACCTTGGTGCAAAACCTGTTTTTATTGACAGCGAAACGGATACCTGGAATATGTGTCCGGAATTATTGGAAGCTGCCATTCTCGACAGATTGGAAAAAGGCAAAAAGCCAAAAGCGATTGTGGTGGTGGATTCTTATGGGATGCCTGCCAAATGGGATCAGCTAGTGGCCATCGCAAAAAAATACAGCCTCTTTTTAATTGAAGATGCGGCGAGTGCTTTGGGAAGCACCTATAAAAATCAAAAATGTGGCACTTTGGGCGACATCGGCATACTTTCATTTAACGGCAACAAAATCATCACCACTTCCGGCGGCGGGGCATTGGTGGCCAAAGCCAAAGAAATAAAAGAAAAAGCGGTGTTCTTTGCCACACAATCCCGAGACAACGCACCACACTACCAGCACAGTGAAATTGGCTACAATTACAGGATGAGCAATATTGTGGCAGGCATTGGGCGCGGACAAATGGAAGTGCTGGAGGAGCATATCACATTGCGCAGGGCTATGCACGATTTTTACATTTCCTATTTCAAAGATACCAAAGGCATCACTGTTTTAACCGAACCCACTGCCGATTATTTTTCAAACCATTGGCTCACAGCCATCTTGGTAAACCCCGCACAAACCGGAGGAAAAACACGCGAAGACCTCCGTTTGGCCTTGGATGCCGCAAACATAGAAAGCCGACCATTATGGAAACCTATGCACCTGCAGCCTATTTTTGCCAACTACCCATATTATGGCGGAAACATAAATGAATCACTTTTCCAAAACGGACTCTGCCTGCCTTCAAGCTCCAACCTCACCAACGATAACCGAGACAGGATTAAAGCGGTATTGGATGATTTTTTTTTAGCCCCCTAACCCCCCGAAGGGGACAGAACGTTAAGAAAATGTTCGGTGAACATTTTTAGTGAATGGGCCGGGTGGCGCGTTGGCCGTTAAGAAAATGTTCGGTGAACATTTTTAGCGATTGGGCCAGCTGGCGCGTTGGGTTTTTAAATCTAAAAACTCAAAGGAGGAATTTCACCAAACCAGTTCACCCAGATGAGATTCCTCGTACCCCGGAAAGACAATAAAAACCGGTCAACACTAATCAGGGATGTTCAATAATGAAATAATGCACAATCAAACTCCCTTTCCTTAGGAAAGGGTTGGGGATAGGATATTGCGTTTCGCCCGCTCCGCAATCCCGATAGCTATCTGAACCGCACGACCGCCCGACTGCAAGACAAAAACCCTTATCCCTCAAATAACCAATTAAACCATCCGGCAATTCAACATCTAAACAAATAAACCATTTTACAAAAAAATCACTTATATTTGCATAATTAAAATTTATAAGAACAAAACCCCAACAATTATAGTACACTGCTTCAGCTGATTGCAACACTTAACCAATGTGTGAATTAAATGTGAACAAACAAGCACTGTATTGACATCATATATGTATAAGTCTTCAAATTAAAGGGTTATGGCTGTTAGGGAGCATTAAAAAGTTGAATTATGTTAAAGAGGATTAGGAAGCAGTTTTTTATTAGGAGTGCTCCCAGTTGGTTGGTTTTGGCAATTGATTTATATTGGGTGGTAAACAATTTTTTGTTTGCCCATTTAATACGTTTTAATTTTCAGTATTCACTCGACGGCTCGATGCTTAAAACACAACTCCCTATTGTAATTTCCATTACCGTATTTTCTTTTTTAGTCACAGGTTCCTACAAAGGAATCATTCGCCACACAGGAATTATAGACTCCATAAAAGTGACTTTGGCAAGTTTTTTAATTATGATTTTCTTGATGGCGACAGCATTTCTTACCAATTATCTTGATTGGAACGGAGATTTAAATTTTTCCCTGTCAATAATTGTCATCCATTTTTTGTTGAACACCATCGTATTAATCGGACTTCGGTTTTTGTTTAAGATTTTTTACGATATTTTGTTTTCCCGTATCAAAGAAGGGCCTAGGGTATTGGTTTATGGTGCCGGGGAAGCCGGATTGCTGACCTACTCCATTTTCAAAAACGACAAGGCAAACAACGCACAAATTATTGGTTTTATTGATGACGACAAAAAAAAGCAGGGAAAAAGGTTGAATGGATTATCTATTTACAATCCAAATGAGATTACCCAAGAATTTATTTCCCATAAAAGAATCACAAGGGTTATTATTGCGATGCAGCAAATAAAACAGGCCAGGCTTGTTGAAATAGTGGCGCAATTGGCAAAACTTTCTGTAAAAGTTAAAATTATTCCGCCCACAAAAATGTGGATCGATCGCCCTATTTTA
>JAENWK010000121.1 GCA_016650045.1 Eubacteriaceae bacterium
GGGTTGATGCCGGCATAGTTTAAAAAATTTCGGCTTCTTCTAATATTGCCTTCCTTTAGATCAATTTTTGTGACCACCCCAATACTGGGAATATTTAAGGTATGAACAAAATTTGGTGGGACGGAGTTTTGCGTATCGATACTGGAGACCAAAAGAATCAGGAGTCCGGCATCACAGGCGATGTTCAGGGCCTGACGAGAAAGAAAGGGAAGCTCGATAAATTCTCCCGGGGTATCAATAAAATCATCGAAGTAACTGACCATTTGGGTTTTGGCGTATTTCATTTCCTCTTTGGAGAGGCACTGTTTCAAGGTAGTTTTTCCGCTGCTGATCTTACCAATGAGTGCCACCCGTTTTTTATTGCTGGCCATGTTTAGGAATAGGTAATTTCAGGAATATCAAATCCTAAAATTTGATGTAAGGTATTGAGGATTTCTGAAGTTGCAGCTTTCACATCACTCACACGTCCGGTTATTACCAGAGAGCCACTGAAGCGGTCTAAGAATCCGATTTCAACCGGTGCGGATTTGGTAGCAGCATCGGCAGCAATAATGGCTGCTTCCCCAGGGGTAATGGTGAGAATGCCAATGGCATCCTTGGTTTCATCATCTAAACCAAGTTTAATAAAGACATCGCTTTTTGGTTTTGCAATAATATGTGCCAGTGTTACCTGTTTACCAGGTACGTATTCTTGTATGGAACGGTTCTTTTTTTCAGTTGCCATGGTTGTCACCTTTTCTTTTAAAATTTTAATTCCAATTGAATTGATTATAGCATTAAATTGGAACCCGTTACATCACATAACCATATTTTACAGAAAGCAAACAAAAAATTTCTCTGTATTGTTTTCCTCGTGGGTTCTTTTATTACAATAATCTCTGGGAAGATTAAGATTGGAGAACTCTTGGGAGTTCATTCCTATATTAACAGAAAATAGAGAATAAGTTTTCGACTATCTGAAATTGATGCTTTATTTTAATTGAAAGATAAGGTACAATAATAAATTGAAGAGAAAATAACTGGAGGTGCGGGAATGCTTTGGAAAGAAGTTCAAATCACAACTACGTTGGAAGCAGAAGAAGCGGTGGTCAATGCTTTTTATGAAAGTGGGGCTCAGGGAGTGGCGATTCAGACCCTTCAGGATGTACTTTTGATTCAACAGGATCCAAAAGTAAATTTTGTGGATGAATCTCTTTTGGAAATTGATCCGAATGCATCGATAATAACAGGATATTTCAGCGAAGTTACCAACACTGATGAGGCCCTTTATCTACTCATTACCCGGGTCAAAGCATTGCCGACCTTTGGCATTAATCCAGGGGACTGCGAAATAATGATTACCGAAATCGAAGAGGATGATTGGGCGAATTCCTGGAAGAAATTCTATAAGCCAACTAAAGTCGGACAAAGCATGGTTATTAAGCCTACCTGGGAAGACTATGAACCGGCTGAGGGAGAAGTAGTAATCAATATTGATCCCGGAATGGCTTTTGGCACAGGTACTCACGAAACGACTCAGCTTTGCGCCATTAAACTGGAAGAATACATTAAACCAGGTGATGTGGTGCTGGACATTGGCTGCGGTACCGGGGTATTGTCTCTTATTGCAGGAAAACTCAAGGCGAAAAAAGTTGTGGCTGTGGATTTTGATACCCTGGCTGTGAAAATTGCAAAGGAAAATGCAGAGCTTAATGATCTTGGCGGCATGATTGAAATTCGGGAAGGAAATCTCCTTGATGTGATTGAGGAAGTTGCGGATGTGATTGTCGCCAATATTTTAGCCGAAGCCATTGTTGAGTTGTCTGGGATTATTCAGCCTTATCTTAAGAAAAACGGTATTTTTATTTCTTCCGGGATTATCATCGAAAAATTAGCCGATGTCCTCGTTGCCCTTCAATATGAAGATTTTAAAATCCTCTACGTTCAGCAAATGGGTGAATGGGTCGGCGTGGTAGCTCAAAAGAGAGGTTAATATGCATCGATTTTTTGTTAATCCTGATCAGATCAACCATGAAGCAATTTATATTTCGGGAGAAGACTTTAAACACATCACCAAGGTCTTAAGACTTGGCAAAGGCGAAACCATTGAGGTTTGTGATGGTCATGGATTGGACTGTTTGGTTGTTTTAGAAACACCAATGGATGGGACGATTATTGGAACCATCACCAAAACAACCCCTTCGAAAGGCGAAACAAGTGACTTGAGTGTTACTTTATTTCAGGGCTTGCCTAAAGGCTCTAAAATGGAAGTGATTATTCAAAAAGCTGTGGAACTAGGGGTCAATCGAATTGTCCCTTTTCAGTCTAAACGCTCTGTTTCTCAGATCAAAGAGAAAAAGGACAAAAAAATTGAACGCTGGCAACGGATTGCCTATGAAGCTGCGAAACAGTCAAAACGTGGCATTGTTCCGGTTATTGGGGAACTTATTGATTTAAAGGGACTGCTTCAAGAGTCGGATTCTTTTGATTTATTTCTTCTGGCCTATGAAGATGAGAAAAAACAGACCCTTAAAGAAGTGCTCACAGGTTTTAGTCAAAGGCTTAAGAAACCTCTTAATATTGGCGTCATTGTTGGTCCTGAAGGGGGCTTCGATCCCCAGGAGGTTAGCCTGTGTCAGTTGGCTGGGGCAAAAAGTGTTTCTCTGGGAAATCGAATATTACGGACTGAAACTGCGGGAATGGTAGTTTTAAGCCAATTAAATTTCTGGAGGGAAGGGTAATCATGCTTGATATGACAGTGCAACAAAAAAAAGTAGCCTTTATGACTCTGGGATGTAAGGTGAACACCTATGACAGTGAAGCGATGATGGAAATTTTTGAGGGAGCAGGTTACGCCATTGTGGATTTCTCTGAAGTTGCGGATGTCTATGTGATTAACACCTGTACGGTCACCCATTTAGGGGATCAAAAATCTCGTAAAATGATGCGCAAGGCAAAACGACTCAATCCAGAAGCAACGATATGTGCGGTCGGATGCTATGTTCAGGTTTCACCCTCAGAAGTTGAGAAAATCCAGGAAGTTGATTTAATGATCGGCACCAAAAACAGAGGGGAAATTCTCACCTATATTGATGCTCATTTAAAGGATTCTTCGAACCGGGATTTTGTCTCTAATATAATGGAAGAGAAAATCTTTGAACCGCTGGTAATATCTGAGGTGAAAAGAAAAACCCGGGCCTTTATTAAAATCCAGGAGGGATGCAATCAGTTTTGCACCTATTGTATTGTCCCCTATGCCCGGGGACCGGTGCGAAGCCGTCTCAGGTCAGACGTGGTGGCTGAGGTTTGTCGGGTGGTTGCTGCGGGTTATCAGGAAATTATTCTCACAGGGATTCATATTGCTTCCTATGGCTTGGATCACCAGGATTATGATTTAATTGATTTAATGGAGGAATTGGATAAAATTCCCGGACTCCTAAGGATTCGCCTGGGGTCCCTGGAACCTAAATTCATTACGGTGGCTCGCCTGGATCGGTTATTGGCCATTAACAGTTTTTGCCCCCATTTTCATCTGTCCCTGCAAAGTGGCAGTGATTCTGTGCTAAGGCGAATGGGCCGGCGCTATACCCCAGCTGAATTTCTTTCTATTGTAGAAAAGATAAGGAAACGCTTTCCGTTGGCTGCCATTACCACCGATGTGATGGTCGGTTTCCCCGGGGAAACGGTCGACGAATTTAACCAAACCATGGCTTTTGCCCGAATGGTGGAATTTTATCAGATTCACGTGTTTAAATACTCTAAAAGAAGAGGGACAAAAGCGGCGGATTTTCCTAATCAAGTGGAAGAAACTGAGAAAACACAGCGGAGCCATTTGTTGACCGAATTATCCCATGAACTTGAGGTTGCGTTTTTAAAGAAGAATGATGGCGAAAAAGCCAAGGTACTTTTTGAGGCTTACACCAAAGGGGATTCCCATGAAGGACATACCGAAAATTATATTCCGGTATTATATAACACAAAAGAAAAAATTGATGGTACAATTTTAGAACTTCGGGTATATAATACCTTGAGACATCCAAATAAATTAACCGGAAAAAATATCTAGAAGGAGGGAAAAAATGTCAGAGGATTGTATTTTTTGTAAAATTGCAAGAAAAGAAATTCCAACTGAATTTATCTATGAAGATAACCTGGTTGTGGCGTTTAATGATATTAATCCTCAGGCACCTGTGCATGTGATTATTATTCCAAAAGAACACCATGATTCTATTTTAACCGTGCCTGCCGGAGATGACATTATCAGCCATCTTCATTTGGTTGCCAATCGGATTGCCTTAAAAACTGGCATTGCCAAAACCGGATTTCGCCTTGTAAACAATTGTGGAAAAGACGGAAATCAGACAGTTCCTCATTTGCATTATCATTTATTAGGTGGAAGACCATTATTATGGCCTCCAGGTTGAATAATTAATTGACAGCGACCAAAATTTTAC
>JAENWK010000190.1 GCA_016650045.1 Eubacteriaceae bacterium
AATGAAACGGAATCCTGAAACAGCCTTTCTGGTTAGCAACGAAGAATTCGACAACCAACTGGAAGAGTTGGGTTGGAGTCCTACAGACCTGGCGACCATGTCAGGAATGTACATTGAACGAAGTTTGTATAACATGAAAAAAAATATCCGTGATTTCTTTAGGGAGATTCTTGAATTGCTTTTTCAGGCGGCGGCTTTGGTAATTGATACCATACGTACATTTTTTCTGATTGTGCTGTCCATCCTTGGCCCGATAGCTTTTGCCATCAGCATTTATGATGGGTTCCAGTCAACTTTAACGCAGTGGTTCTCTCGCTACATCAGCGTTTACATGTGGCTTCCGGTTTCCGATTTGTTTAGTTCCATCCTTGCACGGATTCAGGTGTTGATGTTGCAAAACGATATTGACAAACTGCAGGCTGACCCTAGTTTTTCCATGGAAGCTTCCAACGGAGTTTATATCGTGTTTATGATTATCGGCATCATCGGGTATTTTACAATTCCGACAGTTGCCGGATGGATAATCATGGCAGGTGGAATGGGCAACTATGGGAAGAATGTTACGTCTTCGGCAAATAAAGCAGGTTCTGTGGCGGCAGGAATGGCTGGTGCATCAGCCGGTAATATTTCAGGACAATTATTAAAAAAGTAAAAGCCCCACCTAACCTCCCGCCAGCCAGTGGAGAGGAATAAGAAGAAAACCATAATACTCAACAATTAAAAATAGAAAAATATGGAATTTAAATCATTAAAAAATATAGAAACGAGCTTTCAACAGATTCGATTCTTCGGGATCGTTTTTATCATTCTGTGTGCAGGGATTACCGGATATTCGGTTTTCAGTGCCTACCAGTTTGCTGAAAAACAACGTCAGAAAATTTATGTACTTGACAAAGGAAAATCTTTGATTCTTGCCCTTTCACAGGATTTGGCACAAAACCGACCTGTGGAAGCACGGGAGCATATCAAACGTTTTCACGAACTCTTTTTTACACTTTCGCCAGACAAGGATGCCATTGAATCCAATATCAACCGGGCAATGTTCCTGGCCGACAAAAGTGTTTACACTTACTACAAAGACCTGATTGAGAAAGGCTATTTTAATCGGGTGATTTCAGGGAACATCAACCAGACTTTACAGGTGGATAGCGTGGTGATTGACTTTATGAACTACCCCTATTCTGCTTCAACTTATGCAAAACAAGTAATTATCCGTGAGAGTAATATTACGCAGCGGAATCTGGTTACACACTGTACCCTTATCAATTCTGTTCGGAGCGACAACAATCCTCATGGATTTACTATCGAGAATTTTGAGGTAAGGCAGAACAGCGATATTCAAACCGTAAAGCGTTAATCTCATGAAAACTAAAATCAAAAAAATCAATCAGTCCATCGACAAAAAAATCAGGAATGTTTGTGAAAAGATCCCAGAGAAAAAGCGAAAGTTTTTTGTGCTGATTTTATGCTTTCTGTTTGTCTCCTTTTTCATTTTCTCACTCATAGATGCCTTTCAGTCAGAAGGTGTAAAAAGGATGATGAAAATTGAGCATATCACTCCACTTGATTTACCACAGGACACATTAATTCAAAAATTTAAAGAATTTACAAATGGAAAATAATATCAAAAAAGGCCTGAAACCGGAACAGAAGCAACAGCTAAAAAAGTATGCTGTTTTTGCGATGATGTTCCTGGTTTTTGGCGGAAGCATGTGGCTTATTTTTAAGCCAGACAAAAATGACAAAGTAAACAATGGTGGTTTAGGTTTGAATACCGAACTACCCATGCCACAGGAAAGTAAAATGATTCCCGATAAGATAAGCGCCTTTGAACAGGAGAACCTTTTTCAGGAAGAACCGGTTCGTTCATTGGAATCGTTTAGTTCCCTTGTTGGAAAGGATGAGCCTGCCAAAATTGATTTGTCTTTTACCGAAGATAAAACGGAAGAAAATAGTTCTAAGCGTAGTTATTCCGGAAGCAAACAACCTAAGAGGGCAATTCAGAGTTCTGCAACTGCTTACAAGGGTATTAACCAAACATTGGGTAATTTTTATGAAGAGCCAAAAGCCAATCCCGAAGATGAAAAACTGCGAACGGAGATTGAGGACTTAAAATCCCAGCTTGCCGAAACGCAAAAAACAAACAGTGTTGACGAGCAGCTTCTCTTAATGGAAAAATCCTATCAGTTGGCTGCGAAGTATATGCCTGAATCTTCAAAACAAAATGCCGGAGAAATACCAAAACCCGCAGTTTCAAAGCC
>JAENWK010000123.1 GCA_016650045.1 Eubacteriaceae bacterium
CAACATATAAATGATATTCAGATAAATGATATATAGAAGATTTACAACCAAAGAATATAAAAACAAAGAGAACGGAAAGAATTAGTTTAAATAAATTTTTCATAATGATTAATGTGTGTTATAATTAATTTTAAAAATATAAGTATAATATGCATAAATTATATAACTCAAGTAATAATAAGGATACTTTGAAATAAATGATTTTTGAATAATAATAAACTTTAAATACTCATATCTTTTATTTTTTTTTAACCTTAATTTTAACTTCCCTCATTACCTCCAAAGCTTTCTCTCCAACAGTTCCATCTTGGTAAATACCCATATTTACAGTAACTACACCTCCATTTTCCATACAATCCTCAATGTATTTTCCTAATTTTTCTGAACTAAAACGTGGTTCTGGCATTTCGGCTTTTTGCTGCACCCAATAGGGTTCCATAATTAGCAGAGCCTGATAAGGAAGGTCAGGCACCGGTCCATCTTTCATGTACCCGTTTTCAGGTAATTCAATCGGACTGGCTACTTCTCCGGCCCAGTAGTCCTGCCAGGGAGTAACTGCAGGGTAAATCCATGAATTGAGGCAAAAAATCCGGTCTTTGTTTCCAGTTTTTACAGCCTTATTGAATTCCTCAAAAGGTACTTGCGGGAAACGCTCAAATATTTGATACCAGCTATCGAACCAGTATCCGGCTATTTTATTTTCATATCTTTTTCCCATTTCTGAAAGTATATTTTTGAAATTGGATATAAATGCTTGTTTTTCTTCTGTACTTGGTTCTGTTTTTACCTGTAAATTAAAACCTAAAGGCCCATTAATGTAACAAATCAATTTTATTCCCTTGCTGTTTAAAGCATTAGCAATTTCTTCAATCAAATCCCTTTGGGTAGTATGACCAGGATGAACCTTTTCCCAACTTTTTATGGGTGCCGGGCAATACGATTCGGCATGTCCGATAGTAAAAATCACATAACCGGCTCCGGTTTCCTCCACCATATGGGCAAACTTTGCAACATCAAAATCGTTAACGGCATCTTCATATTTTTTGATTGAACCATCGCGTTGAACACTTTGTGATGTCCAGTGAAACATTAAACCGTAACCGGTTTCCTTTAACCACCCAACACTTGCGCGCGATGCAATTGCACGTTCTGTTTCAACTTTAATTTTGTTTTTTGCTGAAACAGGTAAAAGCTCTATGGAACGAATATCGATTAAAACACCTTCTTTTGAAATTCCCTCGCTTAATAAAGCTACTTTTTGTATGCCTTTCTTTAAGCCCACTTCAGAAGAAAGCAACACCCTCTGAAAATTACGCCCTCCTTTGTAAGGGCCCTTTGTTTCTGCAAGTTCAAATCTATAAGTTTTTTCATCGGTTTTAAAGCTTAGTTTTTCACCTGTTGCCTCATTTCGAATGTTAGCTATCAGGAACAATTCATATTCTTCGTTTTCCGGAACATTTATCTCCCATTCCATTTTGGCGTTTCCTTCCCAGGTCATGTTATCGCCTCCCTGAACCTGAAGCTTTCCTTCAATAATATTTGCTTCAGTGCAATAGAGAAAGGTGCTCTTTCCCGTGCTAAGATTAATGCACGCAGATGCACTCTGCTCTTGATCAATTATGTTCTCTTTTCCATGGTCTTCCATCATTTCGATATTGACATTTGATTTTGCCTGATTTTGGGTAATTATACTAACCGAAACAATTAATCCTAGTATTCCAATTCTAATTTCTTTTTTCATAATAATTCTTTATTTTTTAGTTATCTTAAAACTCCAAATTGGTTTTTTGAGCTGTATTAAAGAAGAGTTATAGATTATTCATCCTCATATACCGCCATCATTTTCCATTTTTTAATGTCATTTTCGTTCATTAAACCAAAAACTGATACATCTTTGACTACCTTAGCTCCTGAACAACCAGCTTGGGTAAGATTTACACCAAGTACTGCCCCGTATCCGTAATAGGTATGATATCCTTGAACCTGAGCTTCAAAGTTCCTGGCTCCTTGAGCTGAATTGATCTATCTTCCTCTGATCACTTGCCGGAGGTTCTTCATTTGCTTCATGGTTGCAGGCGAGACTGTTCCGTCTTGGTAGCAACTCATGTTCATCGTGATTACCATTTCTCGAGCGATACACTGCTGTACATAATCAATAAGTTTGGTAGTCTCAAAGATAGGTGGAGCGATTTCGGTGTCGGGCCTCCCATGCGCCCAAACATCATCCAGATAAATCATGCCATGCGGTTGCAGTCCTGCAGCTGGACCGTCTGGAGAAAAATAGTCTGAATCTGGTAGGAACAGTCTGTCACCAAACTCTCCGGCAAAATAATCCTGAAATTCGGTACTCTTGGGTAAAATCCAACTATTAAAAGCCACGATGCGATTAGGATTTCCGGTTTTGGTGGCCTGATACAATTCTTCAAAAGGTTGCATAGGATAGCGATCATCAAACCAAAAACCAGCTAGCTTGTTCCCATATCGAAGGCCTATTTCCGTTAATATGGCCTTCTCATTCTCAAAGAATTGAGTCTTATCCTTCAAGTTAAAGCCCGATGCCTTTACCCATTCATAATCTCCTACACCTTGATGGTAGTACATAATAAATTTAATACCACGCTTATCTAGGGCATCTATCATGTCTCCAATCAGATCTCGCTGGCAGGTTCGTCCAGGAATGACCTTCTCGATGGACTGAATCGGACCGGGGAACCACTGTATTCCATGCGGTGCCGTGAATATCACATAACCGGCGCCCGTCTGTTCAACCATATCGGCAAAAGCTATAACGTCAAAATCCTTTACGGCTTCCGGGAAGGACTTCTTCGAACCGTGTCGCGGATAGGTGCCAGGTGTCCAATGGAACATGACACCATATTTGGCAGCAACAAACCAGTCCGTGTCTGCCCGTTGTCTCTCTGCTCTCTCTCTGGCAGCCATCATAGCCTCCTTGGTGGCCGGAGAAATCAGTTTCAAGGTATACAATCTCATCATTTCGTCTGTCCCCTCTTTTTTAATGGCACGAAGGGAAAGAGTGTTAACTCCAGCACTTAACTGAAGATTTTGCTTTAAGTGTTTTTCCTCGAAATTCTGAGAATCGCCAGCATATCCATTCGTTTCAGCCAACTTGTGAGTAATTATGTTCTTTCCTGAAGCAATCTCAAATACCGAACCTTCCGCAGCGGTACCACAAGCATAGGTCATTACTACTTCATAATCACCCGCTGTGGGCACTTGCACTCGCCAAGTTGCAGCTTGATCCAAACTAATCCATCCCTGAATGAGATCTGGCCCTGGAGAATAATCCAATCCTCCCTCCAACTTAGCGGCATCACCCATCAGAAAAATCGCCTGAGACGGATTCGCATCAATCAAGCGCGGTTTGATTAGTTCAGATGCGTTTCCTTCAATCTGAAGTGCAACAACCGTGTGAGACGCCTTCATCCGATCCTCAGGAACGATAACGTATAAACCCCAAGGATGTTGCCGCACCAAGTCTATGGGGTAGTCCGTATTCGGTGTATCACCAAGAATCCAGGCCTTTATGATCGGGCGATCTATAACACTGGGTAATTCTATAACATTCCGGCCCTTCCAGTCAAGGACCTTCACATATATTATATCATCTTTGTAGGTTGTTACATATTGTTCTGTGGGTTCGAAAGGGCCTTCATTGGTGTCCATCTGCTCATTATCAAATACCTTCTTTTTTTCACTTATTGATAAACATGCAGTTAGTATTAGCAGCATACTAAACAATACTAATAAGGGTGCTTTAAATATTTTCATTTTTTTTCATTTTTCATTAAAAATAAAGTCTTTTTCGGGGTACTATCCAAATATTCCCAATTAACTTTTGTTTTATTAAACAAGAAGGTTACAAGAAAAAAGAGGTGAAACTTAGAAATAATATCTCCATCACAATTATTAATTATGTTGAGTTCTAAAATTAGTTTATATTAAAAAATTATTGGCCAACTGCCTTTTTTATCTCTTTTAATTGTTCAAGCGTTTCATTGTTCCATGAGCCATCCTGATAAACATTGACATTTAAGGTAATTGGAACCCTACTTTTTTTTGAACCCTTAATTAAAGTAATCAACTTTTCTGTTTCAAATGAAGGTCCTTTCATTTCGTAATTCAATGTTTTATTCCACCAGCGTTGACCATCATCTATTGGAAACATGGCATGATTCTGTAAGCCTTTTCCTGTGCCATATGGGATAAATTGATCCGTAATTGGTGCAAATTGATTATTACACCCTTCTCCAGTAAAGTAATCAATCCATGGAGTAGTTATGGGTAATACCCAGAAGTTATAACTCACAATCCTATCTTTATTTCCTACTTTTCCCGCTTTATACATCCCTTCCCAATCAATTGGATATGGAATAAGTTCTCTACCTCCGTCAAAA
>JAENWK010000008.1 GCA_016650045.1 Eubacteriaceae bacterium
AAAACCGGATTTCGCCTTGTAAACAATTGTGGAAAAGACGGAAATCAGACAGTTCCTCATTTGCATTATCATTTATTAGGTGGAAGACCATTATTATGGCCTCCAGGTTGAATAATTAATTGACAGCGACCAAAATTTTACATATAATATAAGTTGACTCATACCATGTCAGAAAATTGTTCCAGAAATCATGAACGGATTAGAGGGGGGGGTTAAAAATGTCAGAAGTAAAAATTAAAGAAAACGAAACACTCGAAAGTGCATTGCGAAGATTTAAAAGAAAAACAGCAATGGCGGGTGTAATGTCTGAAATTCGTAAGAGAGAGCATTACGAAAAGCCAAGCGTAAAGCGTAAAAGAAAATCAGAAGCAGCAAGAAAAAGAAAGATGAAAAAAAGATAGGATGTGACTATTTGGCATTAAAGGATCAACTACAGGCTGATTTAAAGACTGCAATGAAGAACAAGGAAAAGATAAGAAAGTCCACCATTACCATGATTCGAGCTGCTGTTTTACAGGTAGAGAAGGATAATATGGTTGAATTGGGGGATGAAGAAATCCTTGGGATTATTGCAAAACAGCTCAAGCAGTGTCGGGATAGCCTGGCGGAGTTTGAGAAAGCTCAAAGAGACGATTTAATCCAGCAGGCTCATGCAGAAATTGCAGTAATAACGAGCTACCTTCCTACACAATTGACGGCTGATCAAATCAGAGCCATTGTGAATGAAACAATTCAAGAAACTGGAGCGGTTGACGCCAAAGACATGGGTAAAATTATGGGTGTCCTAATGCCGAAGGTTAAAGGTCGTGCAGATGGAAAACTTGTGAATCAAGTTGTCAGGGAAAGCCTGATTTCATAAATAGCACACAGAGAAGCTTGTCCCAAAGACAAGCTTCTTTTTTTATGGAAAAAATTACATGCGAATCATAAATGCACAAAAATATCCAGAGGACCTGGCTATATGATTATTTAAGATTGCGGTGATATAATTTAATGCAACGAATAAACTTCTGGAGGGTCTCATGGAAAACTACATCAATCCTGAGTTTGGTTTAACCCAGACACAGGTAGACGAAAGGGTAAAAGAGGGTAAGATTAACTCTCAACCTAAATCAAAAGCAAAAACCATTAGTGCGATTATTAGGGATAATATTTTAACTCTGTTTAATATCCTTAACATTATTTTGGCCTTAATGGTTATTTTTGTCGCATCCTATCGAAATCTGCTTTTTATTAATATCGTGATAATAAATACCATCATTGGGATTGTTCAGGAAATAAAGGCAAAGAAGACCGTCGATAAGCTTTCATTGATTTCTCAGCCACATACCACTGTCCTGCGGGAAGGACAACGACAGGTGATCAACTTTGAAAACATTGTTCTGGATGATGTGTTGATCTTAACACCGGGCAAACAAATCCCTTCTGACAGTGTCGTGATTAAAGGCGAAATCGAAGTGAATGAATCCTTGTTAACCGGAGAGTCAGAACCCCTTATTAAACGACTGGGGGAGTCGCTTCTTTCAGGAAGTTTTGTTATTTCCGGTGAAGGAACGGTTCAAGTGACACATGTGGGAGTGGAAAATTATGCTGCAAAATTAGCTGATGATGCAAAAGTAATGAAGAAACTAAATTCGGAGATCATGCGTGCGCTGAAACTCATTATGAAGGTTATCGGCATTGTTATTGTTCCCATTGGGATTTTGCTCATGTACAATCAAATTGTTTTTCAGGGGTTGAGTTTACAGGCAGGTGTGGTTGCAACTGTAGCAGCCCTGATTGGGATGATTCCAGAAGGTTTAGTCCTTTTAACCAGTGTGGCTTTGGCAGTCGGTGTGATCCGACTGGGGCATTATAAAACCTTGGTTCAGGAACTCTATGGTATTGAAACCCTGGCCCGGGTGGATATGCTTTGTCTTGATAAAACCGGTACCATTACAGAAGGCAACATGGAAGTGCTGTCTTTGGAAATATTGAAAAACGAAAAGAATCCGGTTCAGGGGTTACGGGCATTGGTCGCCAATGTTAAGGATGATAATGCCACGTTTAAAGCATTAAAAGATTATTTCAAAGGAGAACCACCTCAATGGCGATGCGAAAAGATTATTCCCTTTTCTTCGGCACGGAAATGGAGTGGGGCCAATTTTGGAGGATTTGGGACCTATATCATTGGCGCCCCGGAAAATATTCTGGGAAGTCAATATCACAGTATCCGGGATAAAGTTGAAACCTATGCAAGCCAGGGCAATCGGGTTTTAATGATCGGATATTCCAATAGCTCATTTAGGGGTGACTATGAATTGCCGGATAATATCGAAACCATTGCCCTTCTTCCCATGGGTGATAAGATTCGTCCGGATGCAAAAAAAACATTGGAATTTTTTCATAATCAGGGAGTTACTATCAAGGTGATTTCCGGTGATAATCCCATAACGGTATCTCAGGTGGCCAAACGGGCCGGACTTTGGGATTCGGATCATTACATTGATGCGTCAGTCTTAACCACTGATGAGGAAGTTAGACGAGCAGCCTTGACTTATACTGTTTTTGGTCGGGTGACCCCAAACCAGAAAAAGGTGCTGATTAAGGCCCTTAAGGAAGCAGGACACACCGTGGCCATGACCGGGGATGGCGTTAACGATGTGCTGGCCCTTCGGGAAGCTGATTGCAGTATTGCCATGGCGGAAGGCAGCGATGCCACCCGTCAGGTAGCACAGCTCGTGCTTCTAGATTCCAATTTTGCCAGTCTTACCCGAGTTCTCATGGAAGGACGACGTGTCATTAACAACATTAGGCGGGTAGCTTCACTTTTTTTGGTGAAGACGATTTTTTCGTTTTTATTGGCAATCATTGTGATCGTAGCCAATAAGGCCTATCCCTTTGTTCCCATACAGCTTACTTTAATTAGCACTCTCACCATTGGTATACCTGCCTTTTTTTTAGCCCTGGAACCCAATAAAAATAGGGTTACAGGATATTTTCTTGAGTATGTTCTAAAAAAATCCATACCAGGTGCTATGGCCATTGTGGTGAATATTATTGTCATTCTGATCCTTGGCGGTTTGGTTCCTTTAACCAAAATGGAAATATCAACTCTTTCCGTGATTTTAACCGGATTAACCGGATTGATTATTCTCTTTAGAGTCTGCCAGCCCATGAACAGTAAACGGTGGGGATTATTTTTTGTTATGACGGCGGGCTTTGTTTTCCCGATTCTTTTTTTAGAAAATCTTTTCTTCCTCGTACAGATCAGTGAATTCACATGGGTGATGGTAGCCATTTTGATTGTTTTATTGATAGGGATTTATCCATTAATCAAACTTTTTACCTGGTTGGTCACACTTATTGAGGGTTATTATTTTCAATGGAAAAAAAAAGAAAAAAGAGCCTGAAGAAGAGGTCGAAAAAAAACAAAAGTTGTTTTTCAGTTTTAGATAAAAGAATGATCTATAACTAAAAAAAGACTTGCGTTTATATCGGTACCTATGCTAAAATAAATAAGTCGTAACGCGAAAGAAACTTAGTTAATAACCGAAATAAAAAAGTTAAAAATTGCTTGACAAAAACATCGGAAACATATACAATAAAGGACGTTGCATCGAGGTGTAGCGCAGTTTGGTAGCGCACATGGTTTGGGACCATGGGGCCGGAGGTTCGAATCCTCTCACCTCGACCATTTAAAAAAAAGACATTTTTGGGGCCTTTAGCTCAGTTGGTTAGAGCAACCGGCTCATAACCGGTAGGTCCGGGGTTCGAGCCCCTGAAGGCCCACCATATTTTTTTTGGCTCGAATTTTACATAGAACACAGGATGCCCAAATAGCTCAGTCGGTAGAGCAGAGGACTGAAAATCCTCGTGTCGGTGGTTCAATTCCGCCTTTGGGCACCACTAAAGAAGTTAACAGCGAGAGCTGTTTTTTTTTATGAAAAAGCAAAAAAGCTCAGGAAGGTAAGCATAAGCAGAGAACCCAAATTTTTTATTTGGTGTGAATCGCTTAGTCAAGCAAATTCTTTTCTGCCACAAGCTTTTGAAATAGGAACGAACAATTGAATTAGTATTAGTAAATGTAATTTGTAGAGGACTGAAAATCCTCGTGTCGGTGGTTCAATTCTGCCTTTGGGCACCACTAAAGAAGCTAACAGCGAGAGCTGTTTTTTTTATGCCTTTTTTTATTGAAAAAGGCAATAATGGCTATGCCATTGCTTAACATACTAAGGAAGAGGATGTTAAGCAATGATACAGAAAGCTACTGACGAATTTGGTTATTCAGACCTGCGATTAATAAAAATCCTGGGCTGGAATGAAGAATAACTATTCTTTCAATTCCAGTCGTTTTTGTTCGCTTAATAAATAATGAATCAATTGCTCGGCAGTACGGCCTGAAGTATTAATATGGCGACGTTCCCACATAATAGCCCGGGACTCAAGCTCAGAGGGATCCATGATGACTCCCTGAGATTTTGCCAGTTCATGGACGATGTGAAGATATTCCTGCTGATTTGGTGTGGAATAGGTCAGCACCAATCCAAAGCGGCTGCTCAGAGAAAGTTTTTCTTCCAGAACTTCACGGGCATTGACTGCATCTTCACGTTCACTGAAACGTTCTTCTACTAAATGCCGCCGATTCGAGGTTGCATAGATACGAATATTATTGGGATTTTTCTCAAGAGAACCTTCAAGGACGCCCTTGAGAATTTTATATTCCTGATCTTTTGTCTCAAAAGTGAGGTCATCAATAAAGAGGATAAATGGGTAAGAACGATTACCCAGCTGTTTAAAAAGCTTGGGAATATAAGCCAGTTGATCTCTTTTGATTTCGATAATTTTCAATCGAGTATTGCGAAAGAAATGAAGTAAGGCGAGAACAGTTGAGGATTTTCCTGTACCCATACTGCCCTGAAGCAATACATTAAGCCCTTGCCGATAATCAATTAAGGCTTGAGTATTATTGATGATTTCTGTTTTTTGCAGGGTATTGCCCACAAGATCATCCATGGTTTGAGTGCTTGCTTTAGTAATGGGAATAAGCTGGCCTGATGCATTGATTTTGAAAGACCCGTTATTCAGAAAAATACCCAAACCATTGTCGTAAATAAATTGATTTAAAGCATACAGAAAACCGACGGGATTATTTTTTTGGATTGCTTCGATTAACGGCGTAGTTTGTGAACTTGATGGAAAAATCTCTTTTGAAATAATGTTTTCAGAGTCGATAAAATATTTGTTTATAAAGTCATCCCAGGGGAAGTTTAACATTTGTAACAAAATAGTAACATCTTGTAACATGCTATCATAGAAGTGATGATTTGTTTTCACAAGTTGGGATTCACAAAACATAGTGAGTGAATTTTCATCGTTAAAAATGTTTCCAAGTAAAAAATACTGCCAAAGCGATTTGCCTATCGGGTGTTTTGAAAGCGCAAACTCAGGTTTCATATAGTCCTCTATAAGGATTGATTTTAAATGATAATAAGCCTCGATCAATTCAGGAGATGGGTTATTATCAATTGATTTCTCAGATTCGCTTAAGATATTGGAAAAGCATTTTATGAGAGGTATATTATTAATTTCACGGAAAAAAACGAGTTGCAAAGGGGTTGTGCTGGTTAAGGGTTTTAGTTTGATCTCTTTCATGTGTCACCGTCCATTATGTAATTTTATTTCCTTAAAATTATAACACAAAACCTTTAACATTGTTAATAAATAACAAAGAACAAAGAACTTGTAAATATATGATCAACGTGGTATCATTCTTGTAAAGAAATTGTAACGAGGAGAAACCCTAAATATTTAATGATTAAAAAAAGTTTTGTCTACAACCTAGGATGCCTTTGATTGGCATTTTTTTTATGATAAAATAAGAAAATCCTTGCCGATAAAAAATAAATATGATAGTATGCTGTAAATAATATGTAACGAAAAATAACAAGGGGTAAAGATATGCACGAGGATGTAAAGACCGAACGAGAAAAAAGAAAAAAAATAAGACAACGAAAAAAAATGCGCAGCACTATTGTAGCCATTACCCTTTTAATTGTAATCATGACGGTGGGAGTGGTGAATGCCCAAACACAGGGATATGAAGTTTTTTATCAGGGTCACAGTCTTGGTTTTGTTCGAACGATGGGAGTATTTGATTCAGCAGTTGAACAACTAGAAGCAGGTCTTCGCAAGAGTTACAATAATGATGCTATTACCCTTGGTAATGGCTTTGAACTTGCGCAGGGCAGGGTTGAAAATCCTATGAATCTTGAAACATGTAACCAGGTTCTATTGAATAGTGGGATTGAACTTTATGTCAATGGTGCGATTATTTTAATCGATAATCAGGAAATAGGTGCCCTGGCATCTCTTGATGAAGCACAAAGTCTGATTAAAACCTATGAAAATCTATATCCCAATGCCAACAATATCCGAACGATTGAAACAACGATTCCCTTAGCCGACACCAAGGATTTTGGAACAATACTTTCGCATATTAAAGGGATGAACAAATAATGCGGCACTGTTATGCTATACTTGGAAAACAAGATGTAAAATCACCAGCAAATTGATGTTGGTGATTTTGTTTTCAAAGGAAGGAAGATAATGAAACCTAATCAAACTCAGAAAGCCATGGATTTGGCAGTAAAATATTTATCCTTTAAGGCCCGAACAGAATATGAAATGGTTGAATACCTGAAAAAAAAGAACATGGAAGAGGATACGATTGATCATGTGATGGCAAAGCTTCGAGAGTATCGCTATGTGAATGATGAAATTTACCTCAAAAATTATGTGGAATATAATCGACAGGTGACTTTTTACGGGTCAAAGCGCATCCGGCAGGATCTTGGAAGGCGCGGTATCAGTGATGATTTGCTGCTGTGTTTAGAAGATCTTATCCCCAGGGAAGAAGAACTTTTATGTTGTGAAGCCATGGCAGAGAAAAACATCAAAAAATTAAAAGGGCAATCGGTTCAGCAAAAACGTAAAAAGCTTTATGATAAGCTGAGTCGGATGGGATATCCTTCAGATATGATTTCCGGGACCATCCGAACTTTGGATTTAGAGGAAGCGCCCATCGAATTATCCGAAGACGAGATTGCCCAAAAGCAAATGAAAGAAATGGATAAGCTAAACCGGGATTATGACAAATATGAAAGAACTCACAAAAATAAGGGTTATAAAGGAAAAGACTTAGAATATCGGATAACAAAAAGTCTGATGGGCCGGGGATACTCCTATGAAATTATAAAAAACAAGATGGCTGAAATGAAAGAAGAATAAATGAAAGGTCTAACCCCCTGTAGGTGCGATTATTAATCGCCCGCAGATGTTTTATTTGAATATCAACGGTTGAGTTTCCCATGACGCTGCGGGCGGGTACTACCCACCCCTATGGTGGTCATTGACTTAAAGACCCAGGCGTTTAATCAAATAGGGAATGGCTTGTTCAAAGCAGACACCGTATTTTTTTTCCTGATCCAGTTCCACGGTTTTGACAATGCATTCATGGACATAATCGACGGCGATCTGGGTGGCTTCATCCAAGGGAAAATCGCTTAATAGCGCAGATAGCAGAGTGCTTCCAAAAATATCCCCGGTTCCATGGAAAAGCCCTTCAATCCGATCATTGAAGGCATAGTGAATGACACCTGTTTCGGAATCATAGGTCGCGGCGCCCAGTTTGCTTTTGTCAAAGGAAACTCCGGTGAGGACGACTTTTTTTGCGCCTAATTCAGCCAGGTTTTTTAACAGGGCTTCAATATGGGCCTGGTCATAACCTTCGGCAATGTAGGGCTTCTCTAGTAGAAAAGCTGCTTCGGTGAGGTTAGGCACAATAATATCGGCTTTGGCACAGAGCTTTTTCATTCCTATTGCCATTTCTGGCGAATAGACGGAGTACAGCTCGCCATTATCAGCCATGACCGGGTCAACCAGAATGAGGTTATCATCGGTTCTAAAGGTGTCAAAGAGTTCGGCAACCAAATCAATTTGTTCAAATGAACCTAGGAATCCACTGTAGATGGCATCAAAACTGGCGTTAAGGGATTGCCAGTGCTCAGATATCGGGCGGATATCATCGGTTAAATCACGGTATGTGAAATTTTCAAAACCACCGGTATGGGTTGATAAAACCGCGGTTGGCAACACACTGGTATTAAACCCGGCAGCCGAAATAATGGGTAGTGCCACGGTTAGGGAACAGCGACCAACACAGGAAATATCATGTATGGCAACCACTCTTTTTTGTTTCTTCATCTTAAGACTCCTTGATTTTTTAATGGATTTATTATATTATAAAACTGAACCTATTAAAAGCCTCAGTTTTTAATGAGACTTGGGGTTCAGCCAGGGAGGCAATATGATCACCATCCAGTTTAAAAATCAGGGCCAATCCCTCTATGAAGAAATATATGAATTTATTAAAAGTGAAATACGGTTAGGACATATTAAGTTTAATGAAAAACTGCCGTCTAAGCGCGGTCTCGCCGCCCATTTGGCCGTCAGTGTTAATACCGTTGATTCGGCCTATGCTCAGCTGGTTGCGGAGGGTTATGTAGAAGCGATTCCTAAAAAAGGCTTTTTTGTCTGCCAAATTGATAAATATCTCCATGGTGAGGAACCAGCCGTTTTAGACAATAATTCTTCGAACAGCAGAGAAATTGAAGAAATTATCATTGATTTTTCGCCGAATGCCATTGATACAAAGCTCTTCCCCTATGATACTTTTCGAAAGATATTTAAGGCTACCTTTAGTGAATATGATTTAAATCTTTTAAAAAAACCCCATATTCAAGGGGATCTTGATTTAAGAAAATCATTGGTCACTCTTTTATATCGGTCGAGAGGGGTGACCTGTTCTGAGGATCAGATCATTATTGGTGCCGGAACTGATAATCTGCTTCAAATACTGGGTTTGATTTGGGGCCGTGATAAAGGCTTTGTATTTGAAAATCCGGTTTATTTAAAGGCCTATAAAATCGTTGAAAATATGGGCAATAAAGTCATTCCCATTGATATTGACAAAAAGGGAATTCCCATTGAACCCTTGAAAAATCTTTCCAACATTGCCATTTATGTGACGCCTTCCCACCAATTTCCATTAGGAATAAGCATGCCCATTGACCGGCGCATCAAGCTTCTTAATTTCGCAAATCAAGGTGAGGAAAATTATGTTATTGAAGATGACTACGATAGTGAATTTCGATACAATGAAAAACCGCTGCCATCGCTACAGAGCATTGATAAAAATGGGAAGGTGATTTATATTGGGACTTTTTCTAAATCCATTGCACCCTCCATACGCATTAGCTATATGGTTTTGCCAAAACCTTTGCTAAAAATCTATTTGGAAATATCTGATGGCATTAGCTCACCGGTATCCAGTCTTGAACAGAAAATGATTGCCGAGTTCATCGCCAGCGGGCATTTCGAAAAGCATATAAATAAAATGCGTAAAGTGTATAAAGAAAAAAGAATGGTTTTAATCAATACCCTTAATCAATTAGGGAAAAAGATTAAAGTCTCCGGTGAAAATGCCGGTCATCATCTGTTAATTCAATTAAAAACTGGTATGACTGAAAAAACCATGTGTGAGCGCGCCCTTGAATTAGGGGTGATGGTTTATCCAATCTCAACTTACTTCATTCATGGTGTTCCCAAAAAATATGAAAGTATGATACTGCTTGGCTATGGTTCTCTGACCTATGAAGAAATTGACCAGGGAGTCTGTTTACTTAAAAAAGCCTGGGGATTGTAAAAAAAGAGATGTGAATAATCAGCCGGCAGACGGTTAAGAGAATCGATCAGCGCTCTCACTATTTGAAACTGTTCATTATGTATGATAAGCTAATAATATAAATACGAAAGATAAAAGGAGATTTAATAAATGTGGATAGACCTCAGAAGTGATACTGTGACCCAGCCAACAGAAGCCATGCGTCAGGCAATGGCTCATGCAGAAGTAGGCGATGATGTCTACGGTGATGACCCTACAGTAAACCAATTGGAAAAATTGACAAGTGATCTGTTTGGTAAAGAAGCAGCACTTTTTGTGCCATCCGGCACTTTCGGCAACCAATTAGCTATTATGACCCACACTCAGCGAGGTGACGAAATTTTGCTGGGAGATGACTGCCATATTCTCATGCACGAGGTTGGCGGAGCCGCAGTACTCTCCGGTGTTCAAACCCGGACGTTTCCAACAAATTCTGGGCATATAGACATCGAAAAACTCAAGCGGATGATCCGTGGCGACGATATCCACTTCCCTGCCACCGGACTGATCTGTATGGAAAATGCACAATCATCCGGAGCTGTTGTCTCATTGGAAGACATGCAATCCGTGTACCGTCACGCACAGTCCAAGCATGTCCCTGTTCATATTGATGGTGCCCGGATTTTCAATGCGGGTATTGCTCTTGGTGTTGATGTGAAAGAAATTGCAGCCTGTGGCGACTCCGTGAATGTCTGCCTTTCCAAAGGTTTATGTGCACCGGTTGGATCCATGCTGGTCGGTACCAGCGACTTTATACACAGAGCCCGAAAAAACAGGAAATTAATGGGCGGAGGGCTTCGACAGGCCGGAATTCTTGCAGCCGCCGGAATCCTTGCCTTAACTGAAATGGTATCCAGACTGGGTGACGATCATAAAAATGCCCGTTATCTGGCTGCTCGCCTTGAAGAAATAGAATCATGCCATGTGGATTGCAATCGTTTGGCAATCAATATGGTATTTTTCACACTGCCGGAATCAGTCATCGGTGAATCCGCTCTTATTGAAAGTCTGGCATCTATGAAGATTCGAATAAATGGTCAAGAGGACGGTGAGTACCGCTTTGTCACCAACTATGGAGTAACCGTTGATGACATAGACCGCGTCGTAACAACCATGAAAAACAGTATCGCCAATTGCTTTTAGGATTTTTATTCCGATGTTGAAACCGCACTCCAGATTCAGGAAGGTCCGTACCTGCAATTTTTTTGTGGTTTTGGTGAATACATTGATGCACCATCGCATTGTCAATTGTTGTTTTGAACCTGCGTAAGGTTCTTTACGCCCATTTTAGTTTTTAATGCCCAAATCGGGCATCGAATGGCTTTTCCGAAAATTGGTAACGATTCAGTAGGCATTAATTAGCCGAAGATATGGTATAATAATCAATTGGAATAGAAAAATCAGTTGCGGACTGATTTAAATATAGAAAATATAGAACATGAGGTTAAAATGAACAGAAAACCAGAAATACTTGCACCGGCCGGAACCATGGAGTCGATTATCGCTGCCATTAACGGAGGTGCTGATGCGGTTTATTTGGGGGGGAAAGCTTTTAATGCCCGTCAAAATGCCGGAAATATGACAGAAGAAGAAATCACAACCGCGGTAGCATTATGTCACAGCCATCATGTGAAGGTTTATGTTACCCTGAATACTTTAATAAAAAACAGTGAGTTATCGGCACTGGTTGAGTCCCTGAATTTTTTAAAGAATCTTAATGTGGATGGGCTGATTGTCCAGGACATCGGGGTTATTTATCTCATCCAAAAATATTTTCCGGAGTTTAAACTTCAAACCAGTACCCAGGCATCGATTTATGGCCTGGAAGGGGTGTTGTTTTTCGAAAATCTTGGGTTTTCAAGAGTTGTGCTGCCACGGGAAATGCCACTGACCGAAGTGGCGGAAATCAAAAAACAATCCAACGTCGATTTAAAAATATTCTGTCATGGCGCTTTGTGCTATGCTTATTCCGGTCAGTGTCTGTTAAGCAGTATGATCGGCGGCCGAAGCGGCAACCGCGGTCTATGTGCCCAGCCCTGTCGAAAAACCTACGAACTTTTGGATAACGACGGCAATTTCTATGGATCCGGCTATCTTTTAAGTCCCAAGGATCTTAATACTTTAGATGATATAAAAGCCATTGTTGATTCAGGGGTGGACTCTTTAAAAATTGAAGGCCGCATGAAAACTCCGGAATACGTCTATGGGATCACCCGAGCGTACCGAGAAAAAATCGACCAGGCCGGTGGCGAAAAAGTTAAAGAAACCATGGATAAACAGGCGGTCATGCAAGTGTTTAACCGGGATTTTACACGGGGGCACTTGTTCAATGAACCCGCTCTCTTAAATACCCAGGTTGGAAAAAACCGCGGCACTTTAATTGGTAAGGTTATTGTCATGCCTGAATCAGGTTACACCGGAAAGCATCGGGAGTATCAGCATTTGCCCATTGCCCTCAATGAAGGGGCAACCCTGGCATTGGGAGATGGATTATCTTTTGGTGAGGATGGCAATATCGGAGCAAAAGTGGATGCGATTTTCACGTTGGATGGCAAGCGTCTGGAAAAGGGACTTGGTCAGGTGGCCATTCCTTGTCGCCATGGGATTCGACCGAATACCCTGGTTTATAAAAATTCGGATAAGGTGTTAATGGATCGTCTGAAAAAAGAGGGCTCACAGTCAGTTGCATTGCCTGATATGGCCGTTGATTTTAAAGTGACGATTAAAGCTGGGAAATCAGCGGAGATTAAGGCCACCGCAAATGGGCTTGAAGCGCAATACCACTCTGAATTTATACCGGAAGCACCCCTTCGAAATTCATTGGAAGCATCCATGGTGGCAGAACAGCTTTCACGACTGGGAGAAACGGACTTTGTTCTGGGCGAAATTCAAATTGATTTGGACCCGAATTTATTTTTAACAAGAGGACAATTAAATTCTCTGCGAAAAGAAGTCATGAAAGTCCTTGAAGAAAAATTAAAAAACAATGCCAAAAAAGAAGTTGTGTCATTGACCGTGGTTCCTTTGGAAATGGAATTAAAGAATGTTCAGGAAAATGCTTTCGAAAAAGACGAGAAAAAACGACTTTCTGTTGAATTTACAGAAATGCCGTCGGAAGAATTTCTATTGGAATTGAAAGATCTGGGAGTTGATGAGATTGTCCTTCCGATAAATGTCCAGCATCCACTGGAAATGGCAGCTTTTGCCAAGGACCAGGGTTTTGCTGTGTTGCTGACACTGCCAAGAATTATGGATATGGATTACTCCAAAAAGTTTCGGGCTCTTTCAGATGAAGGAATATTTAATGGCGCCGCCATCGATGGATTGCTCATTGGAAATTATGAAGCTTTGAATATTTGTAAAGATCAGCCAATTTATTTACAAGCGGATCAGGCATTTAATATTTTCAATACCCTCGCCACCAGGGCTTTGAAAAATTGGGGAGTGTCTTCCGGGGTATTATCACCGGAACTTGATGGGGAAGAACTTAAGGTTCTTTCAGAAAATTCAGCCCTTGAAACAGTGCTGCCGGTTTACGGTGCCCAGGAGCTTATGTTGAGCAAGAAATGTATTTTTGATTGTCAGGATTGCCTGGAGAAAAAAGAAGGCAGCACCGGACTTTGTCACAGGAAAATGACTGGGGATTTAGTGGATGAACGAAGACAGTCTTTTCCGGTTCGCAGAGATGCCCAGGGAACCACCCACATTTATAATGGGGCCACACTTTTTTTGCGGGAAGAGATCTTAGCGCTTTCGGGCATTGGAACCTGGCGGATATATCACCGAAATGAAAGCCTGGAAACACTGAAAACCGTGATTGGCTATTACAGTCAGGAAATTTATGAAAAGAAATGGGGCCTTCCTCAAGGGCTTGGTACCGAAGGCACCACCCGCGGAAGTTTTAAACGAGGAGTGAAATAATTAATGGATCAACGTAGTCTGAAGGTCTTGGAATATGATAAAATTTTAACAAGTTTGAGAGAACGCTGTGTTACCCAGGGCGGAAAAATTATGGCCGGGGAACTTGTTCCGGTTGAGACCCTGAATGGCGTCAATCGGGCCCTTGAATTTACAGATGAAAGCCTGGGAATGATTCTGCGTAACGGACGTCCGCCATTATCGGATGTGGTAAATACCAGTGATTATGTAAAACGGGCGTCGATTGGATCCATGCTTTCCATGAAGGAACTCCTTGCTATTGGCACCCTGCTTCGCATTGCCAGGGATATGGAAAACTATTTTAAAGCTGACACCCAAAAGCTTGAGTTGGTTTTACTTACAGAACTTTTTTCGGTCCTTAAAATTTGCGAGGAACTTGAAAAGGAAATCACTCGTAAAATTATCGGGCCTGAAGAAATTGCGGACAATGCGTCCAGAGAGCTGGCCCGAATCCGTCGTGAAATGCAATTTAAAAACAACCGCATCAGTGAAAAACTGAGTCATATGGTAAGCTCCACCGCCTATGAAAAATATCTCCAGGAGAAAATTGTGACCATTCGAAATAACCGATATGTTATTCCGGTGAAGCAGGAATACCGAAACCAGGTGCCGGGAATTGTTCTGGATAAATCCGCCAGCGGGGCTACCCTGTTCATTGAACCTATGGCCGTGGTTGAACTTAATAATGACATTAAAATATTGATTGTCGAAGAGGAACAGGAAATTGTTCGAATTCTCAAAGATTTAACGCAAAAGGTGGCCGATAACCGTGAGGATATTATCTGCAATTATGATGTTCTGGTAGAACTCGATTTCCACTTTGCCAAGGGCAAATACGGTTTGGATATTAATGGGGTTAAAGTCGATATCTGCCGGGACGGGAAAATTCAATTACTGCGTGCCAAGCATCCCCTTATTCCGGTGGATCAGGTCGTGGCTTCGGATATTATTTTTGATGAAGCCATTGATACCATGGTGATTACCGGCCCGAATACCGGGGGGAAAACCGTTTGTCTTAAAACCATGGGGTTACTGAATCTCATGGTGCAGTCCGGGATTTTCATTCCGGTGAGAGAGGGAAGTCAAACCCGGATTTTCAATGATATTTTTGCGGATATCGGCGATGAGCAAAGTATTGAGCAGAGCCTCAGTACGTTTTCTTCGCACATGACGAATATTGTTGAGATTATTGAAAAAGCTGACGAAAACAGCTTAGTGCTTTTTGATGAGTTGGGTGCCGGCACGGATCCCACCGAAGGGGCGGCTTTGGCCATAGCCATTTTAGAAACGCTGCATCAGCGAAAGGTCACCAGCGTGTCCACCACTCATTACAGTGAACTCAAAGAATTTGCTTTGGTCACGCCTGGCGTGGTGAACGCCAGTGTGGAATTTGATGTCAAAACCCTAAGGCCTACCTATCGCTTGCTGATTGGGGTTCCTGGTAAATCCAACGCCTTTGAAATTGCCAAACGTCTGGGTTTAAGGGATGATATTATTGAAAAATCCCGGGAACTCATTAAAAACGAAGCCATTCGCTTTGAAGAAACCCTGATTAAAATCGATGAAAAACGGCGTCGCACCGAAGCAGAGCATGATGCCATTATTCGGCTGAAACAACAAACCGAGGCGATGAAACTCGATATGGATCGTGAACGTGAACGTTTTGGCATCGAAAAGGAAGAACTCAATCGAAAAGCCCAGGAAGAAGCTTTGAAAATCGTCCAGAAAACCCGGGTGGAAACCGAAGAAATTTACCGGGAAATCCGAACCATTCAGGAAACCATGACCAGTGGGATTAAGGATAATAAAGAACTTGAGGCCATTCGCAAGCGCATTAAGGATAAAGAAAAAAATATTTACAATTTTGGTAATGTTCCCCGGGATTATAGCACCCAGAGTCTGGATATTGATGACCTGACCATTGGCATGAAAGTTTATGTCAAAAGTCTGCGCAGAGAAGGGGTCGTTATTAAGATCTTAACCAATGATAATAAAGCCATGGTTGAATCGGGTATGATTAAACTCAATGTCGATGTCGGGGATCTTACCCCGTCAACGGCCATAGCGAAACCCGAGGAAAAAATGGTGACCTACAAAAAAATTGACCGTCACGTGATGAATACAAAACTGGATTTGCGCGGGAAAAATGGCGAAGAATCTTTGTTTCTGGTTGAAAAAATGCTGGGAGATGCCATGCTTTCCGGGAATAAACAGATCATGATTGTCCATGGCAAAGGCACCGGAAAGCTGCGCCAGATTATTCATGAATACCTTAAGGGAAATCCCTTAATCGAGGATTTCAGGTTAGGCGCCATGAATGAAGGCGGTTCCGGCGTCACCATCGTCAATTTATAAGGTCGCTGCCGTGTCATTGCCGGACAATTATTTATCTTTGTGTGCTGCGAGATCGGACAGGCTGCCGCCTGTTCGCCACGATGCACACAATTAGATCAAATAATTGTCCGGCAATGCCCGATGACGTTCATTAAAAATAAAGAAAAATTTGGAGGAACCCATGATATTATCGGATAAAACCATTTACAAATATTTAGAAAGTGGCGAACTCGTCATTGACCCCATGGAAAAAGGTCAGGTCCAACCGGCATCGGTGGATATTCGTTTAGGTTCAAGTTTTTTGAAATTAGACGAAAACAGTTTTGAAGCTATGACCCTTACGGATGAAATTAAGTACATATCCATACAGGCCAATGAAATCATCATTCCATCGAATTCATTTTTATTGGCTACAACCATGGAATACATTAAACTTCCCCGTAATCTCACCGCTTTTGTTGAAGGGCGCAGTTCCATCGGCCGCATGGGTTTATTTATTCAAAATGCAGGCTGGGTTGACCCCGGTTTTGAAGGGGAAATTACCCTTGAACTATACAATGCCAATCGTTTGCCCATTAAGCTTGAAACCGGTCGACGGATTTGTCAACTGGTTTTCGCTCAAATGGATGAAGAAGCCCTTAATCCCTACCAGGGTAAATACCAGGGCCAACGCTCTGCCGTAGGAAGCCGTATTTTTATGGATGATGAATGTTAATTTTAGTGTTAAAAAAATCTTGACCTCAAGGAGTGAAGGAACCAAATATAATGAAAGAAATTTATTTAGATAATGCAGCTACGACTCGGGTGAATCCCCAAGTCGCAGAAAGAATGATGGATGCTTTTTCCAATAATTATGGAAATCCTTCGTCTCTTCATCGCATCGGAATGCGTGCGGAACAAACCGTCAAAGAGGTCCGTGAGCGTATTGCAAAAACCCTGAATTGTCAGAGCGAAGAGATTTATTTTACTTCCGGCGGTACGGAGGGAAACAACATGATCATTAAAGGGATTGTTGAAAATAAACAAAGAAACCGTAGTCGGATCATTACCACAAGTATTGAGCATCCTTCAGTCCTGGATGTTTTTGCTTTTTATGAAGGTCATCACATTGATGTGGTCGTTCTTGGTGTGGATGATAAAGGGCTCATTGATATGGATGAGCTTAAAGCAGCCATGGATATGGATACCATCCTTGTTAGTGTCATGGGGGTCAATAATGAACTGGGAACCATTCAGGATCTTAGGGCCATTGGAAAGGTTATCAAGACTGTGAATCCCAAATGCGTTTTTCACACGGATTTTGTTCAGGGATTTATGAAAATTCCAGTGGATGTGGCGGAATGTCAGTTAGATGCCTTAACCCTATGCGGTCATAAAATATTCGGGCCCAAGGGTATTGGTGCCGTTTATATTAAAAAAGGCATTGCCTTGAAGCCTTTGATGCGCGGTGGCGGTCAGGAAAAAAACATGCGATCCGGTACTGAAAATGTTCCTGGAATTGTTGGCTTGGGAGAGGCCATTGCTCTTCGACAAAACACTTACCGGGAAGAAATAACAACTATGAGAAAGCTGAGAGAGCGTTTTATTGCAGGACTTGAAGCAACCGTCGAAGATTTCAAAATCAATGGTGATCCCAATGGGAGTCCCTATATTCTCAATCTTTCCTTTAATCGGGTCAGAGGCGAGGTCTTACTTCATAGTATTGAAGGTGAAGGTGTTTATGTTTCCACCGGCTCGGCTTGTTCCTCTCATAAAAAGGAAAAGCAATATGTGCTAAAGGCCATTGGGCTTTTGGGTGAATATAAAGAAGGTACCATTCGCATTAGTTTTTCAAAAGATATTACCGAGGGTGATGTGGATGAAGCAGTGGCCATTATTGCAAAAGCAGTGGCCGGGTTGCGACTTTTAGTTAAAGTCAGGCGCCGAAAATAATTTACAGGAGAAAACAGTCATGGAGCATGTTATTTTAGTACGGTATGGTGAGATTGCCCTGAAAGGGTTAAATCGAAATTTTTTTATCGACTTACTTGCAAAAAATATACGTAACACCCTTCGTTGTGTTGAATCAGCCAAGGTGAAAAAAATTCAGGGACGGATCATTGTTTTTCTGGATGAAGCTGATTTAGAATTGGCCATGAGCCGGGTGCAAAAAGTTTTTGGAATTGTATCCATCAGCGACGCTGTGATTATTCCCAGTGATATGAAGGTCATTGAAGAAAATGCGATTAAGCGGATCCGGGAAGCCGAAGGCCTCAAAACCTTTAAGATCACCGCAAAACGCGGAGATAAAACTTTCCCAATGAAATCCCCAGATTTATGCGCACATTTAGGTGATGTGATTCTCAATGCCGTTGAAGGGATTAAAGTGGATATTCACAATCCTGAATTAAACCTATGGGTTGAAGTTCGGGAAGAAACCTATATGTACCATGAATTTATTCCCTGCAATGGCGGCTTACCCGTTGGTTGCAGCGGCAAAGGTGCGCTCCTTCTGTCCGGCGGGATTGACAGCCCGGTTGCCGGGTACATGATGGCCAAACGCGGCGTGGAAGTCATTGGGGTTTATTTCCATAGTTTCCCTTTTACCAGTGACCGCGCCAAACAAAAAGTTGTGGATCTGGCAAAGATTATGAGCCAGTACTGCGGAAAAATCAAACTCTTTGTGGTCCCTTTTACCGAGGTTCAGACCACCATTGTGGAATTGTGTCCGGAGCGGCAAACCACCATTATCATGCGCCGCTATATGATGCGGATTGCCGAAACCATTGCCGAAAATGAAGGGGCAAAATGCTTGATAACCGGTGAAAGCCTGGGTCAGGTCGCCAGCCAAACCATGGAAGGCCTGGGGGCTACCAATGCCGTCGCTGAACTTCCGGTATTCAGACCCCTGATTGGTTTTGACAAATCGGAAATCGTCAAAATTGCCCAGACCATCGGAACCTTTGAAACCTCGATTCTGCCCTATGAAGATTGCTGCACCATTTTTGTTCCCAAGCATCCTGAAACCCGACCAAAGGTTGCAGAAATGAAACGATCCGAAGAAGCAATCTCTGAAATGATGATCGCCATGATGGCCACCGCCGTTGCAAATGCCGAAGTTATAAAACTGTAAAAATTATTCATAAGGATTGTATCTAACCCCAAGGGGCGAATAGTATTCGCCCGAAACGTTAGGGTAAATCCAACGTTAATATTTAACCAAAGCGTTTGCCGGCGATTGATAATCGTCTTACCAATTTACGTAGGTTTGAATGATAGCCCGACAATATAAACATCGCTTTAACCCATAAAAACCAGGCAATTTCGCCTGGTTTTTATGGTATAATAGAAAGAATCATTAGCAAAGTTAATGATTAAAAAAGTAAAGGAAACAGATAATGGCAGATAATAAAAGCGGCATTCGCCAAAACTATATAAACGAACTTGATGATTTGGTCGGGTATGAAATGGAAAACCAGGTGCTTTTGGATGAAAACATTCTGGAGATTTTAAAGCGTCTGACCCTTGCAATTCAACGGGAAATTCTCATTGCAACCAACGAAAAAAATCGTGTCCAGTGGGTAAATGTTGGCGACGCCTCGACGGTTACCATTGGGGATAAGGATATGCTGTATCACGAAAAATTCCTTAATAAATATCGGGTGATCCATACCCATCCCAATGGCAATCCCAATTTGTCGGAAGAGGATTTTTCGGCAGCAAAAAATCAGGGACTGCAATGCATTGTTACCATTGGGGTGGCTGAGGATACGCCGGTAAGATTTGGCATTGGTGTGCCAATCATTGAAGAAGGTGCCATGGAATACGCCCAGGGTCTGTTCAAAAGTCTGAAAGAGCTTAATGCGTTTCCGCTGGAATATTATATTCTCCAGGCCAATCGGTTTATTAAAAATGATCCGAATACGGTTTTTGATTTAGAGGATACGGAAGAACGTGCCCTTCTGCTTGGCATTGATCTTCCGGGAAGTGAAGGGGTGACCCTCGATGATTCCATGGAAGAATTGGCTCAGCTGGTTAAAACAGCAAAGGGCAAAGTCATGGAACGGGTGACTCAATCCCGAAGTAAAATTGATTCAACCTTTTATGTTGGTAAGGGGAAGATTCAGGAATTGACCAGGGTCATTCAAAACAATGACATTAATCTGATTGTCGCCAATGATGAACTGAATTCAAAACAAATTGCAAATATTGAAGCCGCTACCGGCACAAAAACCATTGATCGCACCACGGTCATTTTAGATATCTTCGCCCGTCAGTCAAAAACCCGTGAAGGAAAGCTCCAGGTTGAGTTGGCCCAGCAGAAATATCGCATGTCCCATCTTAAGGGCATGGGAATTGTCATGTCCCGTCTGGGCGGCGGTATTGGTACCCGGGGGCCGGGGGAGAAAAAGCTGGAAATCGATCGACGGCTGATACGAAAACAAATTGATGACCTTGAAGCCAGAAATGAGCGTATTAATAAAAGCAATACCCTCAATGCTCTGCAACGACAAAAAAATCAGATCCAGACCGTGAGTCTCATTGGTTATACCAACTCAGGAAAGAGCACTTTGTTTAATGTGCTCACCCAAAGTGAAGCGGTCACCAAAGATGGGCTTTTTGTGACCCTGGATTCGACGCTTCGAAAAGTTGAGCCGGAACAGGGGGATTACCTCATATCCGATACGGTTGGATTTATTGAAAAATTGCCTCATGATCTGATTAAGGCCTTTAAAACCACTTTGAAAGAGGTGGAAACAGGGGATTTACTTCTCCATGTGGTGGATGTGTCAAATCACAATTATCGGGCTCAAATTGATGTGGTGAATCAGGTGCTTTCTGATATTGGCGCAGGGCAAAAAAAAGTAATTCTTGTTTATAATAAAATAGATAAGCTGTCAAAAGAGGACCGAGATGCGCTGATCCAAAAGAATCAGTCTCCGGGTGAGGATCTGAGTCTTTATATTTCGGCAAAAGAGGGACTGGAAATCGATGTTTTGTCAGAAACCATACAAAAGGTCCTTCAAGGCGATAAACGCCAGATAAAGCTTCTCATCCCCTATGATGATAATCGGGCCATTGCGGCACTCCATGAGAAAAAAGTGGTGCTGGACATTGATTATCAAAGTGATGGGAACCTGGTGACCATAGAGATTACCGATGAGTTTCCCATGCATCTGTTTGACAAATATGTGGTGTAAGATGTGAAAGATTATAATACGGTTCTAATGCCTTTTGAAACTGAAATAGAAATCAAAAAATCAAAGTTTATTAACCTGGTATTTCATGCTGAAGATGAAGAGACTTTGGAAAAGATTTTAGGGGAGGTTCGAAAAAAGCACTATAAAGCCACCCATGTTTGTTGGGCCTATGTTCTTAATTCCGATCCAAAACGGCAAAAGGCCAGTGATGACGGTGAACCTTCAGGCACTGCCGGAAAACCGATTCTTGAAGTCATTAACCATCGGGAACTTCGGGATGTACTGGTGGTGGTGATCCGTTATTTTGGTGGGGTGAAGCTGGGAACCGGGGGACTGATCCGAGCCTATATTGGCGGCGCCAGTGATGTGCTGAAGCAGTCCCAAATCATTAAAAAACAATTTTCGGATCAAGTGAAGATTCACATTAGTTACGCCAGCTATGGCAGCTTAACCAGCAGTTTATTGGAAAAAGAAATAATTCCGGTGGATGAAGATTTTGGAGAAAATGTCACTCTGTCTTTTCAAATCCCGGTGGCAGATACTCAGGAGTTTTTAGACTGGATTAAAGATCAGACCAGTGGAAGCAGTGAAGTGACCCAGGAAGAACAAACCTATGTGGATATACAACTCAATCATTAGTTTCACTTAATGATTGAGTTGTAATTGAGATTTCTGTGGATTTCTAAAGGTTTTCTGGTTATAATAAAGAAGTTTTGAAACGAAACCAATGACATCAGAAAGGAATCCCTATGATAAAAAACAACCGAGTCAGGTTTTTGGTAACGCTGATTTTTTTTGCTTATATTATCTGTTTAATTATTCTGACTTTGTTACCGGATTCAAGTAATATCACCTATACAAACACCTATAACATTATTCCATTGACAAGTATTGATGAGTTCTTTTATGATATTATGGCTAATGGCATAATAAACTGGGCGTTTTTATCAATGAAACCGACAGGATTTCTTGATATTGTGATGTACACTTTTACGGATTCCTTTAAAAATTTAATGGGTAACATTCTGATTTTTATTCCGTTAGGGCTTTTGTATCCCCTGTGTCGCAAGAAAAATGGGGGCTTTTTTGGAGCTTTTTTGATAATTCTGGGTTCGACCTGTACCATTGAAATTTTGCAATTCTTCTTTTTAACCAGTCGAAGGGCAGATGTGGATGATATTATCCTCAATGTTATTGGTGGGATCATCGGCTATCTCATTTATAAATGGATTAAATAAACGAAGTCAATTAAGGGAGAACTCATGGCAAAGAAAAAAAGTGTATTTGTGTGTCAGAATTGTGGTCATGATTCCCCTAAATGGATGGGAAAATGCACCGAATGCGGTGAATGGAATACCATGGTGGAGGAGTTTGATTTTGCCAAGTCAGCGGGGAAAGAAAATACCCGGGAACGCGGGGTTTATTCCAAGCCCAAGGCCTTGGCGGAAATTAGTTATATCGGTGATAAACGTTATCCCACAAAAAATGAAGAGCTTGATCGGGTGCTTGGGGGAGGCATTGTTCCCGGGGGAATGATTCTCTTAGGAGGCGATCCGGGGATTGGAAAATCCACCATTTTACTTCAAACCACTGAGGCTTTGGGAAACCAGGGCTACAAGGTGTTGTATATTTCCGGAGAAGAATCCGAACAGCAATTAAAAATGCGTGGTGAACGGATGAATGTAAAATCAGAAAATATTTACTTTCTTTCTGAAATTAATATTCCCTATATTTTGACGATTATTTTGGATGAACGGCCGGATATTGTGATCATCGACTCGATTCAAACCATGTATAGCCCGGATATTTCTTCGGCACCGGGCAGTGTTAGCCAGATCCGGGAAAATACCGGAGCCTTAATGCAAATTGCGAAAAAAGATAATATTTCCATTATTCTGGTCGGACATGTGACCAAGGATGGCTCTATTGCCGGACCACGGGTATTGGAGCATATGGTTGATACGGTTCTTTATTTTGAAGGAGAAAAATATCATACCTACCGAATCCTTCGCGGGGTCAAGAATCGATTCGGCTCAACCAATGAAATTGGAATTTTTGAAATGACCGAAAACGGCTTGCAGCCTGTGGCAAACCCATCAGAAATGATGCTGGACAGTCGCCCACTGAATACCTGCGGGTCGGTGGTGGTTCCTTGTATGGAAGGAACACGTCCTTTACTCGTTGAGCTTCAGGGACTTGTTTCCCCCTCCGGCTTTGGGAATCCCCGACGGATGTCCACGGGAATGGATTATAACCGAATGGTTTTGCTGATGGCCATAATGGAAAAACGCCTGGGTATTCAACTGCAGTCAGTGGATGCCTACATCAACGTGGTTGGTGGTATTAAAATTGATGAACCAGCCTTGGATCTTGGGGTGATTGCAGTGCTTTATTCCAGTCTTCGGGACTTTCAAATCCCCGGTGATTTAATGATTCTTGGTGAGGTTGGTCTCACCGGAGAGGTTCGCAATATCCAACACATGGATAAGCGGCTTATGGAAGGAAAAAAGCTGGGCTTTAAACGGTGTATCATTCCCAAGGGCAATAAAAAGGGTCTGAGTCTGGAAGGAATGGAAATTCTTCCGGTAGATAATATAAGAGCCGCCCTGGACATTCTTATTTAATGAAGAACTCAGGTATTAAATATTAATGTTTCACAAAAATTTATCCTTTTATTTTTAGTGAAAATTGTGTATAATAGGTTTATCCCAAAGTGTTCGTGCTACTTTGTTTTTGAACCTACATCAATATTCAGGGAGTCTGATTGTTCAGAAGCAGATGTTAGGCCTCGTTTTATCAGTGGAAAACAGAAACTGATGACAAGACACCCACCTAGATTTCGCTAGGGCGTCAAAAATGAAGAACGGCACATTGGGATAGCACCTCAGGGTGCTTTTTTATTGTATTATATTTTTATTTTGGTACAATAGATAAAGCATGATTAATTATTAAGGAGAGCCTATGTACGAATATATCATTGGGAGCCTGGAGGAACAGGCCCTGGACTATGTGGTCATTGATTTGCACCATATGGGATACAAAATAAAGGTTTCGGCCAATACGCTTAATGAATTGCCAAACCTTCATTCAGAGGCAAAACTTTACCTCCACCAGGTTATTAAAGACGATGAAGTGGCTCTTTATGGTTTTGCAACAACCGATGAGCGGGAAATTTTTCGGACCATTATTGGGATTTCCGGCATCGGACCCAAGGCAGCCACCGGGCTTTTGTCCCAGTTCAGCCGGGATGAGCTTATTTCTCATATTATTAATGAGGATGCCAAAAGTATTACCAGAGCTCCGGGAATTGGGATAAAAACCGCCAGCCGGATGATCCTGGAACTGAAGGATCGTTATAAGGATTATGCCCCAATGCATTTGCCAATGGGTGGGGTTAAGGCACTGAGCGATACTGCCAGCGAGGCGGTTAATGGTCTTGTGGGATTGGGCTATAGTATTTCTGAGGCTTCGGAAATGGTGGCCAGAGCCTATCTGCCTGAAATTACCCTTGAGGATTTAATTAAAGGGGCACTCAGGGCACCAAAACATTGAAGGGACAGTAAATTAAATGAAAGACCGAATCATAACTTCTGAAATTACAGAGGTTGATATCGATATTGAAAAAAGTTTAAGGCCCCAGGGTCTAAAGGAATATGTTGGACAGGAACGTGTAAAAAGACAAATGGGCATCTTTATAAAGGCAGCTCAGAAACGCGAAGAAAGCCTGGATCATGTGCTGCTTTACGGACCACCGGGTCTTGGAAAAACAACCCTGGCAAATATTATTGCCAAAGAAATGGGTGTGGGCATTAAAACCACGTCTGGCCCGGCCATTGAAAAGGCAGGGGATTTGGCGGCTATTCTCACGAATCTCAAGGAAGGGGATATCCTTTTTATTGATGAAATTCATCGTCTTCAACGGACGGTGGAAGAGGTTCTCTATCCGGCCATGGAGGATTATGCCTTGGATATTATTATTGGAAAAGGTCCTGGAGCGCGTTCGATTCGTTTGGAACTGCCGCATTTCACCCTCATTGGCGCCACCACACGGGTGGGGCTTCTGACTTCGCCACTCAGGGATCGTTTTGGTGTGATTCACCGATTAGAACTTTATAATCCAGAAGAATTAGCCACCATCATCCATCGTTCCTCAGGAATCATTGGGGTCCAAATCGATGATGAGGGGGCGGTTGAACTGGCCATTCGTTCACGGGGAACGCCGCGAATTGCCAACCGGCTGTTAAAACGGGTTCGTGATTATTGTGAGATTGAAGGACAGGGATTTATCGATCTTCAAATTACCAAAGAAGCCTTGGATCTATTTGAAGTGGACGCTGTGGGACTTGATCAAATAGATCGCACCATGCTCATTACCATCATTGAAAAATTTGATGGGGGACCGGTGGGAATTGATACCCTGGCCGCGGCCATTGGTGAAGAAAAAAACACCATTGAGGAGGTTTACGAGCCTTATCTTATTCAACTGGGTTTTCTTTCAAAAACTCCTCGCGGGCGAATGATTACCAGCCGTGGTTATGCCCATTTAGGTTTAGAACCTTTATATAAAAAAGAATTAGACCCGAATCAAATGAAAATAAATTTTTACAGCAACGAGGAAGATACTGATGAATAAAACTGATTTTTACTATGACCTGCCTGATGAACTCATTGCCCAGTATCCCCTGGAAAAACGGGATGATTCACGATTAATGGTTCTGAACCGAAAAAACAATATCATAGAGGATCGACATTTTTCTGATCTTACCGACTATTTACACCCAGGGGATCTACTGGTAATGAATAACACCAAAGTCTTGCCGGGTCGTCTTTATGGACATCGTCAAGACACTGGGGGTAAGGTGGAAATACTTTTGTTACGGCATTTGTCAGAAACCGATTGGGAAATCATGGTGAAACCGGGAAAACGTGCCCGGGTGGGAGCGCACATTGTTTTTAGCCCAGAACTAAAGGGCGAAATCACCGGCACCACCGAAGGAGGCCTTCGGGTGATCCACTTTGAATACGATGGTATTTTCCAGGAGATTATTAACGACATTGGTTTAATGCCGGTGCCCCCCTATATCCATGAAACATTAAAGGATAATAATCGTTATCAAACAGTCTATGCAAAATATGAAGGATCTTCGGCGGCCCCTACAGCTGGCCTTCATTTTACACCGGATCTCATTGAGAAAATTGAAGCCATGGGCGTGGAAACCACGGAAGTCACCCTTCATGTGGGCATTGGAACTTTTCGACCGGTAAAATGCGATGTGATTGAAGAACATCATATGCATGAAGAATATTGCGAAGTCACCGAAGAAACCGCCAATGCCATTAAACGAACTAAAGCCAATGGCGGTCGAATCATCGCCGTGGGAACCACTTCGGTGCGGACATTGGAAAGCAATGCCAAACGCCATGGCGGCGAAGTGAAAGCCTATGCCGGGGTGACGGATATTTTTATTTACCCAGGCTATACCTGGGAAATTGTGGATGCTTTAATTACAAATTTTCATTTGCCCGAATCCACGCTTCTCATGCTGGTGTCTGCGTTTTATAATCGGGAAGCGGTGATGAAAGCCTATCAGACCGCCATTGACCGGAAATATCGTTTTTTCAGCTTTGGCGATGCCATGCTGATCGAATAGTAAGTGTAAATAAAAGTCTGATAAGCTTAGCTGTCCGTTTACATGAAACAATTTTTCCACTATACGGCGGACAGTCTAACGACTGTTCGCCTATACGTTGCAAAATTGGTTATGAAAACTGACATCAAAGCAATTTACGGTAGTGTTATGAATTTCGCAATTATCTAAAAAAAGTTAAAATTTAGGAGAAAAGAATGAGTGAATTTCGCTATGAACTAATCAAAGAATGCAAAGATACCGGAGCGAGGCTTGGAAAAATTCATACCAAACACGGGGTCATTAATACCCCGATTTTTATGCCGGTGGGAACACAGGGAACTGTTAAATCCCTGACTTCTGAGGATTTAGTGGAAATGGATGCAAATATTATCCTTGGAAATACCTATCATCTCTATTTGCGTCCGGGTCAGGAAATAATGAAAAAGGCTGGAGGTCTCCATAAATTCATGAATTGGGACCGTCCCATACTTACGGACAGCGGGGGATTTCAGGTATTTTCTTTAAATGACTTAAGAAAAATAACAGAAGACGGAGTTGAATTTATATCACATATTGATGGGTCAAAACATTTTATGACTCCGGAAAAAGCCATTGATCTGCAAAATACCATCGGTGCTGATATTATCATGTGTTTTGATGAGTGTGCTCCAGCCGGTGCCGACTATGAATATACAAAGAATTCTATGGAAATGACTTCCCGCTGGGCCAGACGTTGTAAGGATTCCCATAAAAATCCTGAGGAGCAAGCTTTATTCGGGATTGTTCAGGGAGGCATGTTTGAGGATCTCCGTGCCCAAAGCGTTAAAGACCTAACAGAAATCGACTTTCCCGGCTATTCGATTGGGGGACTCAGTGTTGGGGAGTCCAAGGATGTGATGTATCGGATACTGGATGCCACGGTTCCGCTTTTACCTAAGGATAAACCCCGGTATTTAATGGGTGTTGGTTCTTTAGATGCTCTTTTTGAAGGAGTGATTCGAGGGATCGACATGTTTGACTGTGTTCTCCAAAGCCGTATTGCCAGAAATGGCACTGCATTTACAAGTCACGGGAAGGTAGTCATCAGAAATGCGACCTATAAGGAAGATTTCTCACCTGTGGATTCGGAGTGTGATTGTTTCGTTTGTCGAAACTATACCCGGGCTTATATCCGACATTTAATTAAATGCAATGAAATTTTAGGCGCCAGGTTATTGACATATCATAATTTATACTTTACACTTGTAACGATGAAGAAAATTCGACAGGCCATTATGGATGATAACCTTTTGGCTTATAAAGAAGCTTTCTTTGAAAAATATACAATGCAAAATAAAAAATAAGGAGAATGTTAAATGTTTGGAATTGATATTACTTTAGTTCTTCCTTTGATTTTAGTACTTGTATTCTTTTATTTCTTTATTCTTAGACCTCAAAACAAACAAAAAAAAGAAATTCAAGATATGCGCTCAAGTATGAAACCAGGGGACGAAATCATTACTATTGGCGGCTTTTATGGCATCATTTATGCCATTGGCGAAGAAAATGTGACCATTGAATTATTACCGGATTATAACAAAACTTTAATTTCAAAAGCAGCTATTTCAAAAGTTGTGGTTTCCGCGGATGCTGCAGCAGCAGAAGAAGAGGAACCTTTTGAAGAAATCAATGAAGAATTAATTAAAGACAGCGACGTGGTCGATGCGGAATATGAAGAAATCGACGAAGCTGATGATGAAATGAGTACAAAGAAAGAGACTAAATAGTCTCTTTTTAAGAAGGGAGTGAACAATATGAAGCACATTAAAGTCATTAAAGAAGGAACCCTGACTGATGTAAAAAACAGAGGCTGTGGGGAATGTCAAACTTCTTGTCAGTCAGCTTGTAAGACTTCCTGTACTGTAGGAAATCAGAAATGCAAACAAACAACCCAAAAATAGAAAAAAAACATGAGGGGCTGTCTCAAAAGAGATAGCCTTTTTTTATGATTGGTTATTGCAAAAGTATTGTGAGTTTCACTGTCAGTTTATATGAAACAATTTTTACACTCTACGCCTTCCAGTCTAACGACTGTTCGCCTAAGACGTTACAAAATTGTTTTCGCGAAGGTAATGAGCCAATCACAAGCTCGCTTGTAGTTGGCGACTATCCGCGAACCATAAGAAATTCGCATAGCGATTTCTTATGGTTATATAAACCCACAGTAAAGCACTAAATGTTTGTGTCTGATTTTCACAATCGCTTATCATTTTATACAAAAAGGAGAAATATGATCCATAAATATCAGCTTAATGGAATGAATATTGTTTTAGATGTTGACACCAGCACGGTGTTAACGGTCGATGATCTTACCTATAAACTTTTGGATGATTTTGGAAATAAGTCTAAAGAAGAAATAATAAAAAAATATACCAATGAACATTCAATGGATGAGATTACTGAATGTCTGGATGAAATAGATGAACTTAAAGAACAGGGACTATTATTTACAGACGTCGCATATACTCGGGAAAATTTTGGGAATGAAGACCTTATTAAAGCGGTCTGTTTGCATGTTGCTCATGATTGCAATCTCAAGTGCGAGTACTGTTTTGCGGCCCAGGGAGATTTTGATGGAGAAAAGCTCTTAATGCCTCTGGAAATCGGTAAAAAAGCCATTGATTTTATTATTGAACAATCCAAAAATAGACAAAATCTTGAACTTGATTTCTTTGGGGGAGAGCCTCTCATGAATCTTGATGTGGTTAAGGGTTTGGTTGCCTATGGAAATGAAGTCGCAGCAAAGAACAATAAGATTTTCAAATATACCATGACTACCAACGGGGTATTACTGGATAAAGCAACCCGGGAATATTTAAATGAAACCATGGATAACATTGTCTTAAGCCTGGATGGTCGAAAATCCATCAACGATCGTATGCGAAAAACCTTAAATGATAAAGGCTCATATGATGTGATCATTGGCAATATTAAAGCCATGGCTTTAATGCGAGGGGATAAGGATCATTATATTCGCGGAACTTTCACAAGTCATAACCTTGATTTTGGAAAGGATGTTCAATTTTTTGCAGAACAAGGGTTTACCAGTATTTCAGTTGAACCGGTGGTTGCTGAGCCAAAACATGATTACGCCCTGACTGAAGAGGATTTACCGATTATTTTAAAGGAATATGATGATCTTGCGTTAGCTTATTTAAAGCGCCATGAAAATGGGCTTAATTATAATTTCTTTCATTTTAATGTGGATCTGGATCACGGTCCCTGTATTTACAAACGGCTGTCAGGCTGTGGGGCAGGAAAAGATTATGTGGCAGTGACGCCCGAAGGTGATATTTATCCCTGTCATCAATTTGTCGGGAAGGAAGAATTTAAAATGGGTGATGTTTTTAAAGGCATTACCAACGATAACATTAAAAAAATATTTGATGCCGGAAATCTCCTTGAAAAAGAAAAATGCAAAGATTGTTGGGTGAAATATTTTTGCGGCGGCGGGTGTCATGCCAATGCTTATAACTTCAATGGTACCATTATGGAACCCCATCATGTCAGCTGTGAAATCGAACGTCGTCGGGTTGAGAATGCCATTATGATTTCCATCATTGAAGAAAGCTAGAAACAGATTTAAGTTAAGGCTGTCAGTTTAGTTTATCCAACCCGTATTGGTTTATCCTCCAAACGTTTTTTATATCCGTAGGGGCGGGCAGTACCCGCCCAAAAAGTAATGGAAAATCCAACGTTTATATTTATCTCAACGTCTGCTGGCGATTAATAATTATTTTTACCTAGGAGTTTGCTTTGACAAAGGTTGCAATCTATGGTAGATTAAAACGTATGATTTTCTGAAGTATTCATTTAGTATAAACAATCTACTTTATTCTCACATTCTATTTAAGACATCTCATTATTACATTCAAAAAGGATGAAAATATTCATGGAGGCAAGTATTGGACAAAAAAGTATGGGAAGATTCAACCGTAGTTGAATTACGTAAACAAGCAGAAACACTGGGAATTGAAAAAACCAGCCGTTTAAAAAAAAGTGAGCTCATTGAAGCCATTGCAGAAAAACAGACAGTGGAAAAACAAAGGACAGTATCATCTGTGGGAGAAAAATCCCTAGAAAAACATTTGACGCCACAACAAAATCATCAGAATCATTCAAATGGGTTGGGAAGTGAGAACGGGCGATCACCTTACTATAAGATCAAGGATTCGATGGATAATGTCGTTGTTGTTGAAGGAATTCTTGAAGTGCTTCCTGGCGGATTTGGCTTTGTGAAAAATAAAGACATGACATCTAATGAGGAGTCAGTTTATATTTCCGGGTCCCAAATTCAAAAATTCAAGTTGGAAACCGGGGATCGACTGAGTGGGAAGGTCCGCCCGCCTAAAATAGGAGAAAAATATTCGGCCATGCTTTTTCTGGAAAAGGTCAATGGCATAAAAACTGCGGATATTATTCAAAAAATAAACAGCATGCTTTATGTGGATGATAAAAAGGATCTTGAACGATTCAAAAGTTCACAGGAAGGCATTCTGGATGTGAATCCGGATGGCTTTGGTTTTTTAAGAACCAACCATTATCTGTCCGGGGATAATGACATTTATGTGGCTGCTAATCAGATTCGGCGGTTTAATCTTCGAACCGGGGACAAAATTGTGGGAAAGATCAAGTTGTCCAGCGAAAGTGAAAAATTCGATGCGTTGCTTTATGTGGAAACGGTGAATGGTGATATTCCCGAGAAAATAGCCAATCGTCCCCGATTTGAGCGATTGACCCCCATTTTTCCAGAAGAACGCATCACGTTGGAAACCACCCGGGATGTGATATCAACGCGAATGATTGATATTTTCTCACCTGTGGGCAAAGGTCAGCGTGGTATGATCGTGGCGCCGCCAAAAGCTGGGAAGACCATTCTACTTAAGGAAATTGCCAAAGGCATTACTGAGAATCATCCGGAGATTGAGCTTATTATTTTGTTGGTGGATGAACGTCCTGAAGAAGTCACGGACATGAAACGTTCCATTGATGCTGATATTGTCTATTCCACCTTTGACCAGCCTCCGGAAAACCATATTAAAGTGGCGGAAATTGTGCTTGAACGTGGTAAACGATTGGTTGAACAGGGAAAGGATGTGGTGATTCTTGTGGATAGTCTTACCCGTCTTACTCGAGGAAACAACCTGGTGGTTGCACCATCGGGACGAACTCTTTCAGGTGGACTTGATCCGGAAGCGCTCTATTTTCCAAAGAAATTTTTTGGTTCAGCGAGAAAGATTGAAGAGGGCGGCAGCCTGACTATTTTAGCAACGGCTTTGGTAGATACCGGAAGCCGAATGGATGATATGATCTTTGAAGAATTTAAGGGAACAGGCAATATGGAACTGCATCTTGAGCGTGAGTTGGCTGAGCGTCGCATTTATCCCGCCATTAACTTAAACCGCTCGGGTACACGTCGGGAAGAAAAGCTTTTAACCGAGGAAGAGTTAAAAGTCAGCTTCGATATTCGCAAACTATACAAAGGAACCACGGTTTCAGATCTGACAGATAAGATTATTTCTATTTTGGAACGAACAAAGGATAATAAAGAATTTTTAAAGAAATTTATTCATAAATATAATGCACAAAATATTTGATTTTTTAAGAAATCTTTGATATAATGTTTCAGTTAATAAAATAACAATGTAATATAAAATAAAGAAGAAGCGAGGTGAATTCGATGAAAGAAGGCATTCATCCTAATTACAACAAAGCTGTAGTAAAATGCGCATGTGGGAATACTTTTGAAACTGGTTCTGTTAAACCAGAACTAAAAGTGGAAATTTGTTCTGCTTGTCATCCATTTTTCACAGGTAAACAAAAACTTGTTGATACTGGTGGACGTGTTGATCGATTTAACAAGAGATTTGACAAAAGCGATTCAGCAGAATAATAAAAAGTCGGTTCTTGTAACCGGCTTTTTTCTTGCGCGAAAGCAACAAGCCTGACAGGTGCCGGCACTTCATGGGCCTGGGCCTGGGAAACACCTAGAAACACGGTTCGATTTTTACGTGGTTATCGTTTTGAATGAATGTGAAGTTTAAATAATAAATTAATTGAGGTAAGCCTATGGACGTCAAGTCACTTTTAGATTTAGGCAGAAAAGCACTTCTTCAAGCAAAAATTGAATATCCGGGGCTGGAAGCAGAAATATTATTAAGTCATGTTTTAAATTGCGATCGAATCATATTTTATGCTCACCCAGAGAAAATAGTGGATAAAATTCAGGAAGCCACTTATCTTAGGGCAGTTGAAAGACGTTGTCAACACGAACCGATTGCCTATATTTTAGGACAAAAGGAATTTATGGGAATGAATTTCATCGTCAATTCCAGTGTTTTAATTCCCAGACCGGACACTGAATCCATGGTTGAATATCTGATTGAACGTCTGCAATCGGACTATCCCAAGGGCGCGAAAGTCTTTGATCTTTGTACCGGCAGCGGTGCCATTGGCATTTCCATAAAAAAGTATTATTCGCAGGGAATGATTGCTCTGGGAGATATTTCAAAGGATGCTTTATCAGTGGCCAATGCCAATGGAAACCGTTTGGTGAAAGGTGACCTTACCCTTTATCAAGGAGACTTATTTGGTGCTCTGCCAAAGGATGAACGATTTAATGTGATTGTGTCGAACCCCCCTTATATAAAAAGGGAAGAGATGAAAGCATTGGCAACGGATATCCTGAATTATGAGCCTCATTTGGCTCTTGACGGCGGTGCTTCAGGTCTGGATTTTTATGAATGTATTGTTACAAAAGCCAAGGATTACCTTTTGCCGGCTGGAATTTTAGCTCTGGAAATCGGGGATGACCAGGAAGACAGTGTTTTTGAACTCCTGGTAAACAATGGTTATGTCGCGGTGAAAAAGCATTATGATCTTTCAGGGCACGTCCGATGTCTGGTGGGAGAACTCACAGAAAAGTTGTGATAATCCATCATTATTTGTAAATACAGATGACGGGCAAAGAAAATTGTGATAAAATAAGAAAATATTATAAGAATAGATTGAAAACAAACTCACCCGGAGGTAGAATATGGTATCAGCTAGTGATTTTAAGAAGGGTGTAACCTTTGAAATGGATGGTAATGTGTTTAGTATCATTGAATTTCAACATGTTAAGCCAGGAAAAGGTGCAGCCTTTGTCCGAACCAAGATAAGAAATATTATTTCAGGGGCAGTGGTTGATAAAACATTCAATACCACAGAAAAATTTCCAAAAGTCCAGGTTGAAACCAGAGAAATGCAATATCTTTATGAAGATGGCGGTTTATATTATTTTATGGATGGCGAAACCTTCGAACAAATACCACTAAACTTTGAACAGGTTGAAGAAGCATTAAAATATTTAAAAGAAAATGACACTGCAACGATTCGTTCTATAAAAGGCGTTGCGTTTTCAGTAGTCCCACCAACTTTTGTTGAATTGGAAATTGTTCAGACGGATCCAGGATTTAAAGGTGATACCGCTACAGGTGCCAATAAACCTGCAACCGTTGAAACAGGTGCTATTATCACTGTCCCTCTTTTTGTGGAACAGGGAAATGTCATCCGAATTGATACACGTACCGGTGAGTACATGGAAAGGGTATAAAAATGAAATTTATTAATGAAAAAGTATCGTACACCAAGGGTCTTATGGATGGTTTGGATTTAGACAAGAATTCAAATGAAGGCAAGGTTTTAGTTCAGGTTCTTGATATTCTTGAAGATATTGTTGATGCGTTAGATGGTCTTACAGAAGCTCAGGAAGAGCTGGAAGCCTATGTTGAAATGGTTGATGATGATCTCACTGATTTAGAAGAATTCATTTTGGATGAAGATGATCTTTTAGAAGATGATGACGATTTTGATGATGAAGAATATTTTGAAGTCGTTTGTCCAGAATGCGGTAATGTCTACATTACTGAGTTTGAGTCTTTTGAAAATGATGCTGTGATCTGTCCTGATTGCGGAACTCCATTCCGCCTTGAAGAAGAAATTTCCTGCTGTGGAGAAGATGGTTGTGACTGCGGCCAGGAAGTATAATGACTTCAGGAAAAATAAAATGAAAAAAGAAATAAAAAATTATCAGTCACCTGAAATTTCTCAGGAAATGATCTCCTCCATTGTAAGCTTAGCAGCCACTGGCGTTAGCGGAGTTGAAGGCCTTTCAATGAAAATAACTGATGAAATTATGGATAAGCTGTCCCTTGCATCCTCATTAAAAGGTGTTAAGGTTAGTCATGAACCAGAGGGCCTTATCATTGGCGTTTATTTAATTACTGAACCCAGAGTTGACATTGTCAGGGTTTCCAGAGAAGTTCAGACAAAAGTCAAAGCTTCGGTTGAATCCATGACAGGCTTGCAAGTAACTTCGGTTAATATAAGAATTGAAGGTTCTGGTATTTAGAGGCTGTTTCAAAAGAATCACAAGACAGGGGCTGTTGCAAAATCAGAAAAACCCATGAATGGTTTTTTTGAATCTGGCTAAGTGACCGTTTTTGCTGGTATCATTGTCATTCTTGAGCTTGGACTCCCCTTGGGTGTTCAACCCAAGGTTTATCAATTGATACTCAGTATGCGGGCAGTTAATCAGAGTTTTGCGGCAGTCTCTTTTTGAAATTTTCGGACAGATCATTTTTATAGTGGTGTGTCTGATCAATTTCATCGAAGAAACCGGAAAAATAAAGGAGACCACATGAGTCGAAAAAAAGAAAGGGAAAGCGCCCTTAAGGGTGTGTTCCAATTAGACTTTCATATTGAACCAGGGGATTTTAAAGAGAGCATTGATTATTTTTTAGAAGATAGTGAGCTTGACCTTAGTTATGGAAAAACCCTGATTGATAACACAGAGGCCAATCTTACCGAGATTGACCGGATTTTAAATGACTATCTTAAAAGTACCTGGAAAATTGATCGTATCCCAAAAATCGAAAAATCGATTCTTAGGCTAGCTATTTGTGAGCTCATGTTTATGGATGAAGTCATTCCCTACGAGGTCGTGATCAATGAGGCCATCGAACTTACGAAAAAGTATGGCGATGAAGATGGGAAAAATTATGTCAACGGTATTTTGAATAAAATTGTTAAGGATGGATTCAATGTGTGCCCTTAGTCTGGGAGTTGACACCAGTAATTACACGACCTCAGTGGCATTAGTCGACGAAAATGAAAATATTATTTACAATCAGGGCATTCTATTGGAAGTGAAGTCAGGAGAAAGAGGACTTCGTCAATCGGATGCTCTTTTTCAACATATTAATAATTTACCGGACCTGCTGAAGGATATACCCAGAGGCAGGGAAATCGACGTGATCTGTTTTTCAGAACGGCCCCGACCCTTACCAGATTCCTATATGCCTGTGTTCAGAGCGGGGAAATCCCTGGCTCGGTCTCTGGCAGGGGTTTTAGACTGTGAACTCCTGGCGGTCAGCCATCAGGAAAATCATATTCGCGCCGCACTTTATGGCAGTGGCTCGCCAGATCTTAAGGACGTGTTTTGCGGGGTTCATTTTTCAGGAGGAACCTCGGAAATTCTTTTAGTGAGAAAAAAAGAAATCGGGTTTAGCTGTGAGATTATGGCCCAAACCCTGGATCTCAATGCGGGTCAGCTTATTGACCGTATTGCACTATTAATGGATTGTCCTTTTCCCGGAGGGATTGCTCTTGAAGCTCTGGCAGAAGAGGCCCTGGTTAAAGATGTGGGAACAGACTTTATTATTTCAGCTGCTATGGATGGCGTGAACTTTCATTTTTCCGGACAGGAAAACCAGGCGAAAGAGTATTTGAAAAAAGGTGTGGATCCCAGTGAAGTGGCCTATAGCTTGTTGAAATCCATTGCCAAAACCTTGTCGAAATCCATTCGTCGGCTTCATGAAAAACAAGAATTTAAAGCGGTTCTTTTTTCCGGGGGGGTGATGTCCAACCAAATCATTAAAACTATTTTATTAAAAGAGATGAATCGATCTGGAATCGACCTTTATTTCTCACCCGGGGCATTTGCCAGAGATAATGCTCTTGGCAATGCCTTGCTGGGAATGGATCATTTCAAAAAAATAGGAGGGGATTGTCATGGCAAATCCTAGAATTCTCAGCGTTTCGGAAGTTAATCAATTTCTTAAAACCTTATTGGAAAGCAATAGCCTTTTAAAAAATCTGATGATTCAAGGGGAACTGTCCAATGTTAAACGGGCCGCCTCAGGTCATCTTTACTTTTCACTAAAGGATACGGCCAGTAAGATCGATTGTGTGATGTTTAAAAATGCTGCCATGGGGATTAAATTTATTCCAAAAGAGGGAATGAAGGTGACCCTGCGCGGAAGCCTTGGGGTATATCCCCCCAGTGGGCAATATCAGATTACGGTACGTTCCCTGGAACCTCAGGGCCAGGGAGATCTCTATCAAGCCTACCTTGCCCTAAAGGATGAACTCTCAGAACGCGGCTATTTTGACCCGGATAAGAAGAAAAAATTGCCGAAAACTGTTAGTCGTGTTGGGCTCGTCACCTCTCCTACCGGTGCCGCGGTTTCGGATATGATAACTATTATCAAACGACGTAACCCTCTGATGGACATTGTTCTTTATCCCAGCCTTGTCCAGGGAGATGCTGCCGCTGAGAATATCAGCGCCGGGATTCGGGCATTTAATGTTTTAAAATCCGTGGATGTCATTATTATTGGCCGTGGCGGCGGTTCTATAGAGGATCTTTGGGCCTTTAATGATAAAAATCTTGCCAAGGTGATTTTCGACTCAGAACTTCCCATTATTTCAGCGGTTGGTCATGAAATTGACTTTACCATTGCGGATTTTGTGGCAGATATTCGCGCTCCCACCCCATCCGGTGCGGCTGAGTTGGTGGCTGAGGAAACCCTTGCCTTTATCAACCGATTAGATCAGGTGAAAAATCGTTTGATGCAATCCATGAACGGGCAGATTCGTAAAAATTGGGAGACTTTGTTTCAGTTGAAAAAAGATTTAATGCGGTTTCGTCCCCGGGAACGGGTTGAAGAAATGCGTCTGAATCTGGATGTGCTTCAAGAAAGGTTGCTTCGTTCCATTAAGAGTATGATCAAGGAAAATCGGCAGCAAATCAAACATCTTGAAGCAAGACTTGAGGCCGTTAATCCTGAGAATGTCCTTAATCGGGGCTATGTTCTGGTGACCGATAAAAATGGCATACCGATCGGAACAGTCAAGGGTTTAAACCAGGGTCAGGAGTTAAAGCTGCGCTTTAAAGATGGTGAGTCTTTAGTACGTATTGAATCCATAAAGGAGAATTAAAAATGGCAGTAAAAAAATTAAAAGCAAAAATAAATCGTTTGGAAACCATTGCTGAGATTCTTGAAGGGGAAAATCAGGAAATTGAAGCATCTATTAAATTGTTTGAAGAAGGAATGAAGCTTATCAAAGAGTGCACCGGTGATTTAGATACTCTTGAAGGGAAAATTCTGGTTATGGTTGATGGTGAAGAAAAAGATTTTGAAGGGAGAACCATTTGATGTTCGAATTCCAATCATTATTAAGAGAAAATGTCAGTTTGATTAATGAAAACCTGGAGAAAACATTTCAGGGGAATCTGGATACCCCGGAAGTAATTTTAGAATCCATGAAGTATAGTCTTTTTGCTGGTGGGAAACGTCTCAGGCCCATGCTGATGATTGAAACCTGCCGATCTCTTGATGGTGATGTGGAGGTTATCATGCCACTGGCTTTGGCCATGGAAATGATCCACACTTACTCTCTGATTCATGATGATTTGCCGGCAATGGATAATGATGATTTCAGACGGGGCAAACCCACCAATCATAAAGTTTATGGTGATGCGACTGCAATTCTGGCTGGGGATGGCCTTCTGAATTATGCCATGGAAACGATGCTTGAGGGAGCCCAGGGACTTTCAGGTGAACTGTTGGATCGATATCTGACAGCCATGAAAATCATTATGCGGGCTTCTGGAATTTCAGGTATGATTGGCGGACAGGTCGCCGACATGCTCAGTGAAAATCGGGTTATTACCATAAATGAATTGAATTATGTTCATTTGCATAAAACCGGGGCTCTTTTGGAAGCCAGTATTCATTGCGGTTGTATTATTGCCAATGCCGAACCGGCAACTCAGGGAAGATTAATTACCTATAGCAATCTCATTGGGTTAGCCTTCCAAATTGTGGATGATATTCTTGATATAGAAGGCACAGAAAGTGAGCTTGGAAAACCCGTTGGCAGTGATGAAAAAAATCATAAATCGACATTTGTTTCACTGTATGGACTGGAAGCATCGAAAATTAAAGTAGCAGAACTAAAAAGTGAAGCTTTGGAAATACTTAAACCTATTGGTGAAAAATCGGAATTTCTTGAAAATTTAGCAGAGTATATTTGTAAGCGTCGAAAATAGTCTTTGACTTCTTGTTTTCGAACAAAACTATGATATAATTAAGCTTCAGGTGGTGCAGTATCCTAGTCGGCACTGTCGATCTTCAGGGCGGGCCTAAAAATCCGTCGAAGGGCATATCGATGAAGTCCCTTATTTCTGCCTCTGACGCCCAGTCGGGGGTTGATTTAGGGGGTTAAGGAGGATGGGGCGATCCGCAATGGCATGCGGGCGTTGACCCTGCCTCCGTGGAGACCTGCATTTGCAGGAGTAACCTGTGAACGTGTTACCGCAAGGAGATACTGAAGCAGTGTAGCCTGCCTTGAGTGGCTTAGGTGGATGGATTGACAGTTTCATAAGCTATTGGGCCCAAGGCTTAGAAATATTGCTCTTCGAAACCTAATCTGCAAAAGAGGCTAAGGATCGATTGGTGTTGCCGAGGAAAACTCCTAGGCTGTTTGAAAGAAGTATAATAGGGATTATGGTGTGCACTCAGTGGTAATTCAGTCTTGTATATGGCGACATTACAAAATGCATATAAAGGGAAACCGCTGGAACGGCGACGTTTCAGTCGTGCATTGGGAAATCCTGCTGGACCTAAGTCGCAAAGTTTACTTATTATACTGCCACCTGAATTAATAAAGTATTTAAGGAATTATGATGATTCATAGTTCCTTTTGTTGTATAATGATGTATAAATAATCATTGTCTTTAGGAGTATAGATGAAAGTAAAATTATCAAAAAAAGCAATAAAAGAGAAGCGTCATCGACAGTGGGTTATTAATATTACCATTGCCACCTTTGTCCTGACCTTTCTCATCAGTTATATTTCAGATGCTATATTGTCCAACACACCTATTTTTGTTTCATTTATTATTTTACTGGTTATTATCAGTATTGGGATCATTTCAGATACCATTGGGATTGCGGTAACGGCGGTGGATATTCATCCGTTTAATGCCATGTCTTCGAAAAGAATAAAAGGAGCAAAAACATCGGTGGCACTGGTGAAAGATGCCACGCGAGTGTCAAATTTTTGCAATGATGTTGTTGGGGATATTTGCGGCATCGTCAGTGGGGTAACCAGTATTACCATTGTGCTGCAATTAGCTGCCCATTATCCACCGATCAATGTCGCACTGATGACATTAGTTCTCAGCAGTGTTGTTGCTTCCATTACCGTTGGCGGGAAAGCTTTAGGAAAAGACATTGCCATGAAACATGGCACCGCCATTATTCATGGTTTGTCAGTCATCATTGCCAGTGTTAAAATAGCGGTTAAAGGCAGTGAATAAGAACAATAGAAAATATCAGAAAAGAGGAAAAATTGAAAGAACGTTTAGATAAATTATTAGTTGCAAAGGGACATTTTGATTCTCGGGAACGGGCAAAAAAAGCCATTATGGCTGGACTTATTCAAGTAAATGATCAAATAAAAGATAAAGCTGGGGATCTGGTTGATACCGAAGCCACAATTCTCGTTAAGGGTGGGGATATGCCCTATGCCAGTCGGGGTGGTTTAAAACTTGAAAAGGGATTAGTCGCTTTTCCAATGGTTGTCGCTGGAAAAACATTCATTGATGTCGGGTCTTCGACCGGAGGTTTTACAGATTGTCTGCTCCAAAATGGCGCAACCAGGGTTTATGCCGTGGATGTCGGCTATGGTCAGCTGGACTGGAAGCTTCGTAACGATGAACGCGTCGTTTCCATGGAGCGCACCAATTTTCGTCATCTGACAGTTAATGATATTCCGGAAATGGTGGATGGCACGGTAATGGATGTTTCATTTATATCCATCATCAAGCTTTTTGATGCGATCCAAACCTTTATGAAGCCGGGAGCACAAGGTATTTGGCTCATTAAACCTCAATTTGAAGCCGGTCGGGATCGAATTGGAAAAAATGGTGTTGTACGTGAAAAAAAGATCCATGCTGATGTATTATTTCATGTACTTACCGCCATTGAAAATCACGGATTTTCAGTGAAGGGTCTGGATTTTTCTCCGATTCAGGGACCGAAAGGAAATATTGAATTTCTTGTTTTTGTCGAAAATACTGAATCTGATGAAAGCTATCCATGGACTGAAAAAATTGAAAATGTGGTCACACTGGCCCATGAAAGCTGTCACAAAAAAAAGGAACCAAATGTTGAATAGGATGTGAATGCCAGTGAAAAATCAAATGAATGAGGTCGGGATTTTTCTGAATTTGGAAAAACCTGAAAGCAATGGTTTAGGAAAAAATTGCATTGAATATTTATTGGCTAAAGGGTATAAGATTGCTTTGCTTGAAGGCCAAATTCAATATGATCATGACTCAGTGCGTTATTATGCAAAAGATGTTTTCTTTGGAAAACCTGATTGCATTCTTGTTCTTGGCGGAGATGGGACCTTACTATCGGTTGCCCGGAAATGCTGCATTTATCGAGTTCCTCTTTTCGGAATTAATCTTGGCAAGCTAGGATTTCTAACCGAAGGAGAAGCCGGTCATTATGAAGATACGCTGAAGCGTTTTATCCAGGGTGACTATTATATTGAAGAACGCATGATGCTGACGTGTACGGTTAAAAAGACAAATCAAATCTCTCATGAATATGTGGCTTTAAACGATGTACTGGTGAAAAGCCGGGAATATCGGATGATGGATATTCAGGCCTATGCCAGCGGATCCACCATTGATACCATTCGGGCAGACGGACTGGTTATCTCAACCCCAACGGGATCCACAGGGTATTCATTGGCAGCTGGGGGACCAGTGGTTGCTCCTCAAACGGATGTAATAATCCTTAACCCTATTTGTCCTCATCGTCTCCATGACCGCTCCTATATTTTGCCAGGAGATGAAGTGATAACTTTGAAATTTGGATCTCGGGAAAAGGAAATTAGGGTTATCTTAGATGGCCAAACTATTATTTCTATTAAACCGGAGGACGAGGTTCGCGTTGAAAAATCAATCTATGTCACCCAATTAATTCGACTCAACGAAATGAGTTATTTTGATCGATTAAGAATTAAATTGTCCAATGATATTATTACTTAAGTCGGAATAACTATGAGGAGCAGAAGAGATGAAAGTTGCAAGACAAATAAAAATTATTGAAATCATCGAAAATAGCATTATTGAAACCCAGGAGGATCTTGCCCAGGCGCTAAAGGATAACGGTTTTACCGTGACTCAGGCGACCATCTCAAGAGATATTAAAGAATTAAAATTAATTAAGATCATCAGTAATGATGGCGTTCAACATTATGCACCACTTAAAGATATTAGCGCCATTTATAATGAACGGGTCACTGCTGTTTTCAGAGAATCTGTTTTAACCGTGGACTTTGTCGAAAATAGTATTGTGTTAAGAACATTGCCAGCCATGGCTCAGGCAGCGGCTTTAGCCATTGATGGTCTGGAATGGAATGAAGTTGTGGGAACCATTGCCGGAGATGATACTATTTTTGTTTTAATCCGTAATCGCGATCTGGTTCCAGAAATCGTAGGTAAATTCAAAAAGCTGATGAAATAAGGGAGGTCCCAATGCTGAGAAATCTCGTTGTTAAAGACTATGCACTCATTGAAAGTTTAAGTGTTGATTTTAGTAAAGGGCTTAATGTCATTACCGGGGAAACAGGGGCAGGAAAATCTATTGTCATTGATGCCCTATCAATGGTGCTTGGAAACCGTGGAAACAAAAGCAATATTCGTCTAGGTTCAAATAAAATGATTGTGCAGGGACTCTTTGATATTACAGATCAACCGGACCTTCTGGAAAAATGCGAGGCATTTGGTGTTACCATTGAGGAAGGTCAATTAATTTTAACCCGTGAATTAGATGAGCACGGTCGCAATTTATGTCGAGCAAACGGTTTAATCATTACCGTGGCCCAGCTTAAAAATTTGGGAGAAAGTTTAATGGACATTCATGGACAACATGAACATCAATCTCTTTTTCAACGGGATAACCATCGCCAGCTCCTGGATGCTTTTGGTGGGGAAACCAGTCGAAAATATTTAGAAGAAGCAGCGTTTTACGCCCATAAACTTAAAACCCTTAAAATCCAAATTGATGATCTGGAAACAAATGAACGGGAATTGGAACGGGAAAAAGAAACACTTCAGTTTGAAATGAACGAAATTGAAAAGGCCCAGTTAGAAATTGGTGAGGATGAACGTCTTGAGGATGAAAAGCGAATTCTTGAGAATAGAGAACGTCTTTTTTCCAATATTAATGGGGCTTATGAACGATTGAATGGTGAAAATCCAGGCCAAAACTCTATTATGGATGCCTTGGGATTGCTTCAGGAAAACTTTTCTGAAGTGACTAAAATTGATAGCAGTTTTAATTCAAAACTCGAGCAGCTCAATGGTGTATTTAGTGAATTGGAAGGACTGACCTTTGAAATTAGAAAATATCTTGAAGATATGGAATTTAATCTTGGGGATTTAGACGAAATTGAAGGCCGTCTCGCACTCATTAGTCGGATGAAGCGGAAGTATGGGAATGACATCTCGGAGATTTTGGCCTATGCGGTGGACACCAATGAACGACTCATAACCCTTCTCAATCGTGATGAAAACCTGCAGTCTTATTATCGAGATTATCAAGAAAATGAAAAGAAATATATTAGTGCCGGAAAACACCTGCATCAGTTGCGATTAAAATCAGGAAAGGTGCTCAAAAGCTCCCTGGAAAAAGAATTACGGGAGTTAGCCATGGAAAAAGTTCAGGTAGAAATATCTGTGGATTATGATCCGCAACGGATGACTGCCAGAGGCCAGGATGTGGTGGAGTTTTTAATCTCTGTTAATCCCGGGCAACCCCCAAAACCATTGGGAAAGATTGCGTCAGGAGGGGAGATATCCCGAATCATGCTGAGTATCAAGAGCATTTTTGGAAATATGGATGCCATTGAAACCATGGTTTTTGATGAAATTGATACGGGGATCAGCGGAAGAACAGCCCAGGTGGTGGCGGAAAAAATTCAAGCCTTATCAGCAACACCTCCTAATGGCCGGCAAATTATTTGCATAACCCATTTACCCCAAATCGCAGCCATGGCGGATCAACACTTTATGGTAGAAAAACATACGGGGGAATCCTCGGTGGATGTTTCTTTTTTGCCTTTGGATGAAAAGGGTAAAAAAGAGGAACTGGCCAGAATGCTCGGAGGAGCTAAGGTCACCCAGAAAACCTGGGATCATGCCCAGGAAATGCTGGAATTAAGCCAAAAAATAAAAAAAGACAAAAAAAGAGAGTAAAAAGATAAAAAAAACCAAAAATGTGAAAGAAAACAAAATATTGCCTTAACAAATTAAGGTTTATTGGTTAAAATAAAGATTGTTAATAATTTAATTAAGTAGAGGAGAACATTTTGGAAAGAAAAGTGCCCATTGGGCTATCAAACAAACATATTCATTTATCACAGGCAGATTTAGAGGCTTTATTTGGAAAAGATCATGCTTTAACATTAAAGAAAGAATTATCTCAACCAGGCCAATACGCTGCTGAAGAAAAAGTTGATGTTGTTGGACCTAAAGGAACCATTAAAGGTATTCGTATTCTAGGTCCGGTACGTCCTGAAACACAGGTTGAAGTTTCCATTGGTGATGGTTTTAGTTTAGGAATTAAAGCACCCATAAGAAATTCCGGAGACACCGCTAATACACCAGGGGTCAAACTTGTTGGACCAGCAGGAGAAGTTGAAATTGATAAGGGTGCCATTGTTGCAGCCCGTCATATTCATATGAGTCCTGAAGAAGCCGAAAAATATAACTTAAACGACAAGGATGTGGTTTCTGTAAAGCTAGACGGACCACGTGGTTTAACGTTTGACAATGTTTTAGTACGCGTAAGTCCAGACTATAGATTAGATATGCACATAGATGTTGAAGAAGGAAATTCAGCTGGCGCTAAAAATGGTCAATTGGCAAACATTCTTTAATTATGCCAACACCAAACCCGATTGCTTTTTCCATATTTGGCCTTGATGTAAGGTGGTATGGAATTCTTATTGCCAGCGCACTGCTCATTGGATTATTCATAAGTATTAAGCGAGCTCCAAAATATGGAATTGATCCAGACATTGTCCTTGATTTCTTTCTTTTTATGACACCGGCAGTGATTATTGGAGCACGACTTTACTATGTGATTTTTAACCTTGAGTATTATACAGCCAACCCTGGGGAAATCTTTGCCATTTGGAATGGCGGTCTCGCCATTCATGGCGGCATTATAGCCGGAGTTATTGTGGCCTATATTCTTTGTCGGGTTAAAAAAATCAATTTTATGAGTTTTGGTGATATGATGATTCCAGGATTGCCTTTGGGACAAGCCATTGGGCGATGGGGAAATTATTTCAATCAGGAAGCCTATGGCACTCAGACAAATTTACCCTGGGCAATTACCGTTAATGATGCAGTTCTGGGAATGATCAAGGTCCATCCGACCTTCCTGTATGAATCCATCTGGGATTTAATGATCTTTGGATTTCTCTTTTTCTATGAACGTAAGCTAAAAAAGGTAAACGGTGAATTGTTTTTCGTTTACCTCGGGTTATACTCCATTGGTCGATTTTTCATCGAAGGATTGAGAACAGACAGTCTTATGTTTTTAGGATTGCGAACTGCCCAAATGATCAGTTTGGCTTTATTGATCATAGGTTTTGGAGGACTGCTGCTTTTAAGAAAAAATCCGAATCTGTTTAAAAGTGAACCGTGGAAAAAATAAATAGCAAAAAAGACTGTCCTTCCGGGGACAGTCTTTTTTGGTCTAAGAAAAGTCAGTGCGACTTAAGCATCCCTCGATATTGGATGGCTTCTGAGAGATGATTGACATTAATTTCATCTGCATTGTCCAAATCGGCAATGGTCCGAGCCAGCTTAAGAATCCGATGATAGCCTCGAGCACTGAGATTCATTTTCGTATAAACTTTTTCCATCAACTTTTGCTCAGGGTTTCCCAGCACGCAAAATATTTCCATAAGTTTTGGGGTTAACTGGGCATTGTAATAGATATCCAAATGTTCGTATCGTTTATTTTGAATTTCTCTGGCGGCATCAACTCGCTTTTTAATGATATGAGAGGAATCGCCTTTGGGATTGCTTTGCAGTTCATCATAAGTAGTAGGGGGGACATTAACAAAAATATCCAGACGATCCATGAGCGGACCGGAAATTTTTCCCTGATAATTTTTGATTTGCTGAGGGGTGCAAATGCATTCATGGGTCGGGTCTGTGAGATACCCACAGGCACAGGGATTCATGGAAGTGATCAGGGTGAAGCTGGCAGGAAAGGTTAGTGACGCATTGACTCTTGAAATACACACTTCCTGGTCTTCAATGGGTTGGCGTAAAACTTCAAGTGCTGATTTTTGAAATTCCGGCAGTTCATCTAAAAAAAGAACACCCAAATGGGCAAGAGATACTTCTCCTGGTTTAGGAATACGCCCGCCACCGACTAAGGCGGTTTTGGAAATAGTGTGATGGGGTGAGCGAAAAGGGCGTTCGCACATAATGGCGTTGTCCTTGAGCAACCCTGAAATGCTATGAATTTTAGTAATTTCCAGGGCTTCATCCAGGGTGAGATCTGGAAGGATTGATGAGAAACCTTTGGCCAACATGGTTTTTCCAGAACCGGGTGGCCCTGACATAAGCAAGTTGTGGCTCCCGGCAGCGGCAATTTCCAAAGCCCGTTTTGCCTGATCCTGACCGCGGATATCA
>JAENWK010000208.1 GCA_016650045.1 Eubacteriaceae bacterium
ACAGGCTTCTCAAGATTACTGACCAGTTTTTTTGAAACTTCTGTGAGTGAATGTCTTTTTTCAGCAGTCAGATCGAGCCTGAAAAATTGTTGACCCGACAGAATATTCAGAAAAATAACACCCAAAAGAACCCAGGCACCTGATTTGATTTCTCGCCTGAAATTGATCCTGTGAAAATGAATGATCCGGCTGGGAAGGAAAAGAAAGATGAAAACGACTGAAATAAAATAAACCAGATCCCGGGAGTCCACCACTCCCCGACTGACCGACGTATAATGCTCGTTAATTCCAAATCCAATAATCAGTTGCTGAATGGCAGAAGGAAGTTGCATGGAACCAACCAGATCGAAGCCAAGGTATGCCAGAAATGAAAGGAATAAAGCCAGAATAAATGCAAAAACAGGATTGTCAGTTAAAGATGAAGCCAGCAAGCCAATAGCCACATAAATGGCAGCCAGGAAAAACAAACCAATGTAAGCGCCCCAGGTTCCGCCAGTATCGATGCAACCCACCGGATTGCCAAGCGCATAAACCGAATAAAAATAAATCAGCGTGGGTAGCAACGTGATGGAAACCAGCAACAGGCCAGCCAGAAATTTGGCCAGAACAATTTGAAATACCGATAGTGGCCGGGTAAGCAGGACTTCCATCGTGCCGGACCGCTTTTCTTCGGCAAACAATCGCATGGTTACTGCCGGAACCAGGAAAAGATAAACCCATGGCGCCAGAGAGAAGAGACCGTCGAGCGAAGCATATCCACTCTCCGGAATATTGTAATTTCCGGGGAAAACCCATAAAAACAGGCTGATGGTCAGTAAGAATACAAAGAGAACCACATAGCCTGTAAGCGATCCAAAAAAACTGACAATTTCTTTTTTCAACAAACTGAACATACTCGAAATGAATGTATTAAACTCTTATTATTACGGTTTCAACTTATTCACCATCAAAACTGCAGCGCGTTTTGATGCGCCATGCTCTCCCATTAACTTCATCATATCGGCATAATCAGCCAGCATCCTATTTTCATTTACCGGATCGTTCATAATTTTTTCGAGTTCGATAACTACCTTTTTCACGGTGAAATCTGACTGTATTAATTCGGTAACTGCTTCGCGACCCAAAATGATGTTCACAAGCGACACCCATTTTGTGATCAGAAAGAACTTCAGGTATTTAAACAACCAGTTGGGAGTCATCTGGTAAACAACCACCTGCGGCACATTCAAAATAGCAGTTTCGAGTGTTGCCGTACCTGAAGCTACTATGGCAATACGGCTGTGAATCAGTATTTCATAGGTTTTATTCCAGATAATCGGAACCTGATGATCGGTCATAAATGGTTGGTGGAATTCAATTCCCATATTGGGAGCTCCGGCAATCACACACTGAAATTCAGGAAAATGGGCCGCAGCTTTCAGCATGGTTGGCAGCAATACACTGATCTCTCCTTTACGGCTTCCCGGAAGAAGTGCAAGGATGGGCTTGTCGGCCAACTTATTATTTGCAAAAAAACGGGGATAATCAGGTGCTGTTTTCTTTTCCAGAATGGCATCTAGCAATGGATTGCCAACGTAATTGACCGGATAATCAAATTTCCGGTAAAATTCGGCTTCAAACGGGAGAATGGTAAACATCTCGTCCACATAAGCTTTCACCTTGTGTACCCGTTCTTGTTTCCATGCCCATATTTTTGGTGAAATGTAATAAAAGGTTCGTATCCCGTGTTCTTTGGCGAATTTAG
>JAENWK010000193.1 GCA_016650045.1 Eubacteriaceae bacterium
TCCCCTGGGTTATAATGTCTGTATATAAGGGTCATGCTACCTTCTTTTCTTGAAAAATATAAGATGTAATCCAATTAAAAAGGAGAGTGTATGCTTTGAAAATCCATACAGACTTTGAAGCGATGAAAAAAACCTGGACTGATTTTGTTAATTCAGGTATTATTGGCAATCATATTCGAAAACCCATTATTGATTCCTGGATCCGATGTCAGGCTGCTGGTCTCGATCCCAGAAATCCGAACCGCACCCCTTCTGTCAGTGAGGAAAATTTTCTGAAACGACAGAAAGAAAATAAAGTGCTCTTAGATGTGAGCATTCCCTTTATGGTTGAGTTACAGGAATTTGTGAATAAATCCGGCTTTTCCACAACCCTTGCAGACCCAAACGGCGTGATTCTTGAACTTATTTGTGACCCGTCAATTTTAAAAGAGGCTTTTACTAAAAACTTAGTGCGTGGAAGCATTTGGAATGAAGCCATGGCAGGTACCAATGCCACTGGCCTGTCCCTTGATCTTCTTCAGCCGATACAGGTCATTGGGGCAGAACATTACTATGAATGTTACCATGATCTGACCTGTTCCGCCGCACCGATTTTCGATGAAAACGAAAAAATTATTGGGACATTGGATATGACAGGACCAAAAGAAAGGGCTTATCCTCATACGTTGGGCATGGTGGTAGCCGCGACAAAAGCCATTACCCGGCAACTCTGTATTGCCGAGTCTAACCGCCAAATTGATTTAACCAACCATTATCTCAGTACCCTCATTGACTCCATGTCTGATGGGGTTGTTGCTGTTGATGTGAAAGGAAAAATTATTGGGATTAATTCCCAGGGTGCGAAAATTCTTAAAACCACCACCTTTGATTCCTATGGAAAAAACATCCTGGATATTATGGATGGGGAAACCATTTTGGATCATAACGGTAATCGCCCCGTTAAATCAGAGGACAATGAAAAATATGTAGTTACAAAAAGCAAAAGAATTAATTGCCTCATCAACAGTAAGCTCATTCTCCATGATGATGGCAAGGTTGCTGGTGCCGTTGCCACCCTTAAGGACATGAAAAATATTGAAGTGACCCCTGAGAAAAATCGCCGCAAAGGAACACGATTTACCTTTGATGACATTATTGGTGAAAGCTCAGATCTCCTCAGATCCTTACATTTATCCCAGATAGCTGCTAAAGGAACGTCCACTGTATTATTGCAAGGCGAAAGTGGTACTGGAAAAGAAATGTTTGCCCAGGCGATCCATAATGCCTATCAGTCGGACAAACCATTTGTTGCTATTAATTGCGCCGGAATTCCAGAAACCCTGATTGAAAGTGTGCTTTTTGGTTATGAAGAAGGTTCTTTTACCGGAGCAAGTAAACATGGAAAAATGGGGAAATTTGAATTGGCAAAAGATGGCACCATATTTCTTGATGAAATTGGTGAAATGCCACTAAGTACTCAAACCATTCTTCTTCGGGTACTGCAGGAACGCTATATTCAAAGAATCGGAGGTGCCGCAGATATTCCTGTTGACGTTCGTATTATTGCAGCAACAAACAAAGATTTGGCAAATGAAGTTAAAAAAGGAAAATTCCGGCAGGATCTTTATTACCGACTTAATGTTCTGCAAATCAATATTCCTCCCCTTCGAAATCGAAAAAAGGATATTCCAGTGCTGGCGGATTTTTTTCTCAAGGAAATCACTGAACATTGCGGGAAGTTTATTGAACCGCTCCGTTCTTCAACCATTGAAATCATGCAAAAATACGAATGGCCCGGAAATGTGCGCCAATTTAAGAATGCCATTGAGCAAGCTGTGAATTTTACTGAAACCAATCGGATTGATGAATATTTTATTGCTGATTATTTGCCTAAAATTGATGCGGAGTTAACCATAAATAAACAAGCGGTTCCTCTTATGAATGAATTGAATGTGGATTTAAAGGACCTGGAACTTGTGACTATTAAAAAGGCCCTGGCACTTTTTTCTGAACGAAAAAAAGCCGCAGAATTTTTAGGCATCTCACGCAGCACCCTTTATCGAAAAATGAAGCACTATCACCTGGAGGATTAGCCCATGAAAAAAAACCTGAATTGGATAGATTTGGGATTAATTTCTTACGAAGAGGCCTTTAAACACCAAGAA
>JAENWK010000016.1 GCA_016650045.1 Eubacteriaceae bacterium
AGGGAAATCGAAAGGAACAATCGCTCCTTTACCTTGTACATCTTCTTTTTTGAAAAATGAGGTTAAATTCATTGAAATATTACCAGCATTTCTTTCTGCCCATTCACGTTGCCATAAGTAACCAGCAACTTTTGAAATTTTCTTCAGTTCTTTTTGTACTTCAATTGGAAGTTTAATATCGCTCATATTTGTAAATTGTATTATAATTTGGAATATGTAAAAGTAGCGTGGTTTGTTATGAAATCATATATTTAAAATTTGTATATTTGTGTACAATTTAAACAAATAACTTAAATAAAATTTGTAAAAAGTGTTGAATTAGGTGACCCAGCTTCTTTTAAGCAAAATTTTATTGACTTTAACTTAAAGTTTTTATGTTGTAGGTATTGGTATCTAAACTTATGGGATTGTCATGATATGGTATTTCCTTTTTGGAGATTATATTGGAATAAAAATGAAGGAGGAGAATTAAAACTTCAAGAAGAAATTTATAAAATGACTCCTGATTATTTATATATTATTTCTCCTTTCACCTCTTTTTCTACACAATTTTCAAATAATCATATATATAATTCAGGCATCCATGTTTCTGGAAATAATTTAATAGATAAACATGATGAGTCTTATTATAAAAACAAATATTTAATTCATTTTTTTACACATTTTAATCTTGGAGCTCATTTTGATAATGTGTTGCCAGGTATTTTTAAAATTGAACTAAATGATTATCTTAAAGAACGATTAATTTACTTAACAGATAGATTAAAAATTGAAAATAAAGATTTTAAGATGACGTTTAATTTAAAGTTGCAATCTTTTATAAAAGAAGCTATTTCTAATCTTGGACCAGAATTATGGAAAACAATAAATATTGATGACCGGGTATTAACCGTACATCGCTTTATTGAATCAAGGATTTATAAGAAATTAAGTAATTCGGAATTAGCAGACATTGTAAATATGGCCCCAAATTCTTTCGCTAGGCTTTTTAAAGAAGAGATGAGCATTACTTTGCACAATTTCATTCAAAAAAAGAAAATAGCTAAAGCTTGTGAATTATTGGAATATTCTAATGAAACCATTGAATCTATTTCACATAATTTAGGTTTTTCAGACCGTTATCATTTTTCAAGGATATTTAAATCTATTATTGGCATTAGTCCAGCTGCATATAAATCTGGAAGGTTTACTTAATCTTAATAATAAAAAATATTTAAATTATATATGTAATTAATTTTACAATATTTTAAAATAGAACAGATGTTATATTGCATTATACAAAAGAAATTCTCATTTTAACGAATAATTATTTTATTTAACATGGATTTAAAAATACGAGGAAAAGTTGTTATTATAACAAAAGATGTTATTGGTTTTTGCAATGAGATATCAAAATTACTTATAAGTGAAGGTGCGATTCCAATAATTATTAATGTTAATGAATTTGTTGATTTAAAAAAGCAAATAAAAAGCAAATTCAGATAAGACTATAGAAAACTTTCATCTTGATGCTTTCGTTAATATTTGTGATTCTAATAAAATAATTCATTATGATGACATACTAATGTGTTTTTATCAACATTCTGAGTTGTCAAATAGTTTAGATGGTAATTTTTCAATAATAAACATTGGAACAAGGGATGCTTTAGATATAAAAGGTGATTCATACCAAAATGAAATAATAAATTTTTTTTATGTATCAAATTAACACTATAGTTCATCCGGAAATTGAAGATCAAATTAAATCAAAAGACGCAAACCAAACTAACAATAATGTTGAAATCGACTCAATGTCAACAAAAATTCATGTTGCTAATGCTGTTGCTATTCTTCTTTCAAGAACATCTGAAAACATCAAAAATCAAATAATTTTTATTGACAAGGGCGAACATTTATTTCAGAATTGGGTGGGGTTTGGAGACCAATAAAGGAGGAAGATGCCATTAATATTTGCCGTACTCAATAACTTAACGCAACAAATCTAAATTTATAGATTTGTTAATATGATACGTAAAAAGAATAGTAGACTTACACATAAAGAAAGGATACAAATTGAGACACTTTTAAACGAGAATAAGTCCAAAGCATACATTGCTAAAACACTCCATAGATCTCGCTCTACAATTACTAGAGAAGTTAATAAATGGGTACAATCTGATAAAGATAAATACGACGGGGATTTAGCGTATTGGTGGGCAAAAGAAAATTACTTAAGCAAGAGAAATTTCGATAAAATAAGCACTTGAAACAGCTTCGTTTTTATGTCTACAGAGGGTTACTTTCCGATTGGACTCCAGAACAAATTGCGGGAAAAATAAAACTTGATTTTCCTAACGACCCTATAATGTCTATTTCACATGAATCAATTTACAGATTCATTTACACACAACCTCAAGCGAGTTTAAACAAAAAACTTATCAAATTACTTGTTCGTAAAAAAACAAGACGAAGACCTTCTAAAAAGAGACGAGGAACAGGTTCTAAAATATTAAACCAAGTCAGTATTGACAATAGACCCAAGCATATTGACTTAAGAGAAGAAGTTGGCCATTGGGAAGGTGATTTAATGATTGGTAAAGACCACAAATCTGCTATAGGAACTATCGTTGAAAGAAAATCCAGATACACGCTAATTATAAAACTTAAAGCTAGAAACTCCAAAGAAGTTGCTAAAATGTTCTCCAAATATTTAAACCAACTTAATCCATTATTCAAAAAAACTATGACTTACGACAACGGAATTGAAATGGCTAAACATCAATTAATAACTCGAAAAACAGGTATGAAAATTTACTTTGCTCACCCCTATTCATCCTGGGAAAGAGGTACTAATGAAAATACTAATGGACTCATTAGAAGGTATCTTCCTAAGGGAACAAACTTCAACGAAATTGATAAAAAAAGGCTCCAAATTATACAAGAAAAACTCAATAATAGACCACGGAAAATTATTGGGTATAAAACACCTAAAGAAATATTGGATTCTGAACTGAAATTTGTAGCTTAGACTCTCAAAAAAAAGCAACGTTTGTTGCGTTAGAACCTTGAATGCAGCTTATGTTGAGCGTAACTACTTGCAATAAGTGCAAGTGCGAAAGTTATTGATACTATTTTTTTCATCGCTTTAATTTTTAAGGTTGTGGGCTGATTTTTTGCTATGCAAATCTTCCCGTTATTATAATTATTCATTTCCTAATTATAAATTTATTGGTATAATACTCACTATTGTCTTTTGCATCGACAATATAAAATCCTTTAGAATGAGTTTAAAAGTATTTAAACAGACCCATAAGATGTATGAGACCCGTGAGGTTCCAACAACACTCCTTTATATTCTCATAATCTCATAGATTTAGTCTTCCACAAAGTTCAATTCCTGAATTTTTATTTCCTGTTTTTCCATATTTGGTTTAAATATTATTGCAATTGAAGTGTTGTCGTTAATGTTTGCTCTGAATAAAAACCTCCACCTACTTTTAAAATTACTTTACCATGAATAAGATTATGGTCACCAGCTTCATCTATGTATGAAAGCTGATTGGGGGACAATTGCAAAGTAACTTGTTGTGTTTTTCCATAAGGAATATGAATCCTTTTAAATTTACATAACGATTGAAGAGGCTGATTTTTTACGCCCGGAACGGTATAATATACCTGTACGATTTCATCCCCATCCATTTTGCCTTGATTCGTAACATCAACCTTAATAGTAATAGGTTTTGAAGCATCCTGCCCTTCTATATTAAGATGACTATAGGCAAAAGTACTGTAGCTTAATCCATACCCAAACGGGTATAATGGTTTGCCTTTAAAATAGCGATACGTTTTATTCTTTAAGCTATAGTCTTTAAAATCACCCAAATCATTTACAGATTTATAAAAAGTAACCGGTAATCGTCCTGCAGGATTATAATCTCCAAACAATACGTCTGCAAGTGCATTACCTCCTTGCTCACCCGAATAAAATAGTTGTACTATGGCAGGCACATGTTCCTTTTCCCAGTTAAAGGCCACAGCACTACCACTTATATTTACATAAATTAATGATTTACCTAAAGCATTTAGTTTTTTAAGAAGATTGGTTTGGGCATCCGGCAACTTTAATAGGCTACGGTCTCCATATCTAAAACCTGGTAATTTTAAACTGGCATTTTCCTCTCCTTCTATTCTGGGTGATAACCCTCCACAAAAAATAATGACATCAGCATTTTTAGCCAAATTTACCGCCTCCTTTGCATAATCTCTAGAATCATCAGACCATGTTAGATTAGCTTGCGGCACGACTGATTCATCATACATTTCATTTCCTCTAAGTTCAAGTTCAATTTTATATTTCTTTCCCTTTTGAAGTAAAATTTCTCCAGTAACCTTATTATCATTTATAAGAATATTCCCTCTCCATTTAAAATTATATTTAGCGGTATGCTTTGGTACAATATACCCTTCCCAACGTATAGAAAACAAATTACTCATTGGCAAAGCAACAGGCATTTTATCCAACCATTGAAAATTAATATATGTATCCAACTGTTTTTTATCCAGTTCTTTAAACTCAACATCTTTAAAATAAGACCCAGTTAATCCATGTTGAGTTAGACTTCCATCAGCAAATAATACATTTTCAGGAATCTTTTCATATACTTTTAACCCTTCTACATAAGAGCAACCAGGAGCATAGGTAACCTCTGCAAGACCTTGTAATTTATTTTTGATACCCTCATAAGGTGTTACCGGATGTAAAGAAATTCCGTTATAATTCCCATATAAAGCATCTATGGATGCTGCATTAGGCCCAATAACCGCCATTTTTTTTATTTTTTCTTTGGAAAGTGGTAATGTGTGATTTTCGTTTTTTAAAAGCACTACAGATTTTTGTGCAATTTCTTTAGCCTTTTCTATATGAGGAATACTTGCTACTTCTTTCATAGAAATATGAGTATAGGGCACCTTTTCATCTGGATCAAACATTCCCAATTTAAAACGAGCCAATAATAATTTTTTTACAGAAACATCAATACTTACGGTATCTATTAACCCTTTCTTAGTTGCTTCTGCTAAATTTTTATATACTGTCCCACAATTTAAATCTGTCCCATTTTTTACTCCTTCTGCCGCTGCTTCTTCAGGGGTGGCTACAAATTTATGAGCGCCCTCTCTATAAAAATCAGCAATCGCACCACAATCAGAAACCACATACCCTTTAAAATGCCATTGGTTGCGAAGTACATCTTCAAGTAAAAAATTATTGGCACAACAGGGTACTCCTCTAAAAGCATTATATGCACACATAACTGATTGTACATGAGCTTCATTTACAGCAGCCTTAAAAGCTGGCAAATAGGTTTCATTCAAGTCTTTATTGGATACCTCAAAATTATCGGTATGTCTAGAAATCTCAGGTCCATTGTGTACTGCAAAGTGTTTTGCCGTAGCCAATACTTTTAAATATTTCGGATCGTTACCTTGTAAACCTTCAATAAAATTTACTCCCATTCGTGAGGTTAGATAAGGGTCTTCTCCATAAGTTTCCTGTCCTCTACCCCATCTCGGATCTCTGAAAATATTGATGTTTGGAGACCAAAAAGTGAGTCCTGTATAAATTCCTCTTAATCCATTTTTTATATAGTTCTGATGTTTTGCTCGAGCCTCATCAGAAATAATGGTGGCTACTTCTTTAATGAGGCTATCATCAAATGTAGCTGCCATACCAATGGCCTGGGGAAACACAGTTGCCTTTCCCGATCGGGCTACGCCATGTAAACTTTCATTCCACCAATTATAAGCTGGAATACTTAATCGTTTTATTTCCGGTGCATCGTACTGCATCATTCTTACCTTTTCTTCGAGTGTTAATCGAGATATTAGATCTGATGCTCGTTCTTCAAAAGATAAATCCGTATTCTGATAAGGCAATGCTTTATTTTGGGCAGCAGCATTATAACATACAAGAATGACAAAAGCCATCATTATACTTGTAAATGAAAAATATCGACTAAGTAATTTCATCAAATTGATTTTATTATATTATTTCAAAAAAGAGTTTTGAAAAGATGGTGGGGCATCTTCCTGTAAACTTCCCCAATTTTTATTGGCTTTACGTCCCATGACTAGCTCTAATGTACCTCCTTTTTCCAGATCTTCGTGAGTAAACCATGGTTTATTTAGCACTTTACCATTTAGCATGGCACTTTGTATATACTTATTTTCTTGTGAAAAATTCTTCGCTAGAACTATAAACGTATTACCATTTGCTAAGTGAAGTTCTGTTTTTTCAAAAAACGGACTTCCAATCACATACATAGATAAACCTGGGGTTTCAGGATAAAACCCCATTTGAGAAAACACTACAAACGATGATAAGCCACCTCCATCTTCATCTCCGGGTACACCTTCAAAATCATTTCTGAACCAAGTATGTATTAATTTTTTTATTCGTTTCTGGGTTTTCCATGGTGATCCTGCGTAATCATACAAATAAGGAATATGCAATGAAGGCTCATTGGCCATAGTAAACTGCCCTACATTGCCGGTTTGATCGGGGAGTTGGTAATAAAAATCTCGTTTACCTTTGCCCATTGGTTCTGCAAAAGTAGCATCTAAGTTGTTTACAAAAGCCTCATTACCTCCCATTAAACTGATCAGATCTGCTATATTATGTTGTACATCCCAACGGTAGGTCCATCCATTATTTTCATCAAAATAATTTCTTACACCCACGCCTCCTGAAAACCGATAATCAAATGGTTCTATAAAATTTCCTTCTTTATCCTTTGGATGAAAAAACTTAGTTTCGTGATTAAATAAGTTTCGATAGTTTAAGGAAGCATTCAAAAAATATTCATAATCCTTTTGATGTCCCAATTCTTTTGCTAATTGGGCTAAACACCATTCATCATAAGAAGTTCCCAATGTTACTGCTACAGGTTGGCGTTTTTCAAAACTATTAACTTCTGGAATGGTTTCTTTTTCTCCTTCCATTAATGCAGGAATATACCCATGTTCTGTATAAAATTTTTCTAATTTCCCAGCTGGTTTTCCTGACCAAGGTGCCAAAGTTTTTTCGGTGATGCCGGCTTTGGCTGCCTGATAGGCTTTTTCTACATCAAAATTGGCAAGTCCTTTTCTGTATGCGTCCAATAATGCAGCCACACCATGATTAGAATTCATACGTCGGCTATCTCCGGTAACTTCAGGAAAGGTAGGTAACCAATCATGATCCATCTGATCAGCCATCAGCTGAAAGGAATTTAGAATATCTTCTTCCTTTTTAGGGTCTAGTAATACTCTAAGGGGATGATGCGCACGGTAAGAATCCCAAATCCAATCGTCTGTATAAAACGGCCTCACTTTATCTTCATGTACTTTTCCATCAAAAGCACTATAATATTTTCCATCTTCTGAAATACAAACTGGGCGCTCATAACAGCGATACATCGAGGTATAAAAAACAACTTTATCCTCCTCGCTACCACCGGCAACCTGTATCTTTCTTAAAGCATCTTTCCATACTTTTTTTGCCTCTTTTTGCAACTCGTCAACAGTTTTACCTACTGTTTCTCTCTCCATGTTTTTCTTGGCTTGTGCTATACTGATAAAAGAAACTCCATAAGGCATATGTAAAATTGATGTACTTTCAGGATAATTAAGTACCAAACACGCATTTTTGCCTTCTGCATGTTGATCTTTAGTAAGTTGATTTTGACTTAAAACAGTGACAGTTTCAGGCATTTCTTTTGGTTGCAGGTAAATATACACTTTGGTATTATTTTGTATGATTTGATAACCAGACACAACCGTTCCATCCCAGTTCATTTCTCCGTTAGATGAATTTAAAATAAGATGGCTTGCTGCTTTTTTATCAAAAGTGATTTTGTAAGCCGCGGATTGATGGGATAAACCAAAGTCTACCTTCGTTTCCTGATCATCTAAATACACCTGATAACTAAAAGGATGAATCACCTCCTGATCATAACTGAATTTCATCACAGGTTTTATATCCTCTATATTCCCTTGAAAAGGGCTTAAATTAAATGCAGAACTCCCTCTGTGACTGGTAACCACTAAAGGTAAACCACGAATTACATCACCATTGTAATCTTCTCTTTCAGGATACACCCTGAGCATGCTGTTAGGTAAATGTATGGTAGGATATGTAGGTACCAACAAATGGCTGATGTTACCCATATAAGGGTTTACATAATAATCTACTAGATCAGTTTCTGGTAATGGATTTTTTTCCACTACTGTTTTGGTTGTTGATTGGTTACAGGCTTGTGCCAATAAAAGCAAGGTTAATATTCCAAAAGTTTTAAAAATAGTTTTCATTTTTATATTATAGTTTGATAAGGTTTTGGTTCAAATGAATCATTTCGTTAGGTTGAGTTACGTCATCAAAATGTTTGGCCCCCATAGTTATATGTAATGCACCTCCTATTTTAGAATGTATTTTTGCCCGTTCCAATTTTCCATCTTTCCATTGTAAATCAATCACATATCCTCCTCTTGCACATAAACCAGAAACTTGTCCAGAAGAGAAAGCATCTGGTAGGGAAGGAAGTAACTGAATTTCATAACTTCCATCCTTCTCTGGGCTTTGGCTTTGCACGAACATTTCTGCAATGGCTGCTGTAGCTCCAAAATTTCCGTCAATTTGAAACGGTGGGTGATTATCAAAAAGATTAGGTAACGTTTTTTGTGTTAATAAAACAGATAATAATTTATAGGCATGATTTCCGTCGTGTAAGCGGTTCCACATATTAATTTTCCATGCCAAACTCCAACCTGTACCTCCATCTCCCCTCGCAATCAATGTTTTTTTCGCAGCAGCTGCTAGTTTTGGAGTAGCTGAAACCGTTATCTGATTTCCAGGGTATAATCCAAATAAATGTGATGTATGCCGATGGTGAGGATCTGTTTCTTTGTAATCTTCAGCCCATTCCAATATTCTTCCTGTTTTCTTACTAATTCTGAATGGAGCCAACTGGTCTAGAGTTTGTTCACATTTCTTACGGAAATCGGGGTCTATATTTAATAATTCAGAAGCTTTAATACAATGGGTAAGTAAATCATGTATAATTTCTAAATCCATGGTAGCTCCATATGTAAAAACCGATGTTTCTCCATTAGGCAGATAAAAAGAATTCTCAGGAGAATAAGAAGGATTTGTGACTAACTTCCCTGGATAGGCAGTCCCGGAAGGAGCAACAACCAAAAAATCCATAATAAATTTTGCAGCCCCTTTCATTAGTGGATACGCCTCTTCTTTTAGAAAAGCCGTATCTCCAGTATAAGTATAATACTCCCAAGGCTGACGAACCAACCATGCCGCACCCATTGGCCAAATTCCCTGTGGACCATCAGCTGGAGCGGTAAAACCCCATGCATCTGTAAGGTGATGTACTACCCATCCGTGAGCTCCATACATGACCTGTGCTGTTTTCTCCCCAGGAATAACCAAAGATTCCATCAAGTCAAATAATGGTTGATGTAATTCTGCCAAGTTTGTTATTTCCGTGGGCCAATAGTTCATTTGCACATTGATATTGGTGTGGTAATCTGCATTCCAAGGTGGATGCATTTGCCAGGCCCATAAACCTTGTAAATTTGCAGGAAGTGTACCAGGACGGGAGCTTGATATTAATAAATAACGGCCATATTGAAAATATAACGCTACTAAATCAAGATCAGGATTCCCTGTTTCCTTAGCTTTCTCTAACCACTTATCTGTGGGTAAGAATTCTTTCTTAAATGATAAATCTCCCAATTGAAGTTCCACTCTATCATACAATTTTTGGTATGCTGTAATATGTTCTTGTTTAAGAGTTTCATATGTTTTTACTGCAGCAGCCTTGAGTAATTTTGCACATTGTTCTACCGGATAACTCTCTGGTTTTAGTTTTCCTGAAAAACTATGATCCAGACCAGGATAATTAGTTTCCCCTGTAATTAACAGTGTGACCTCATCCGCATCCTGAACTCTTAAAACCCCCTGTTGAACGGAAACTTTACCTCCTTTATGCAATACTTTCACTTCTGCAGCAAAACTTAAGCCTCTTGCCTTTCCTGTGTTATCTTTTATGGGAAGTCTTCCTTTCAAAAGCAAGGCATCTTGTTGCCATGAAAGAGCCTCACACACCGCATCTTGTTGTCGTTTTAGTGTAAATGAAAAATTAATTTTAGCTGAATGACTTGCAGTAAAATGAACTACCATAACATCAGCTACTTCAGAGATAAAAGCTTCTCTTAAAAAGGCTACGCCGTTTGATGAATATCTAGTTTGTTGTATAGCATTACCTATATTAAGATTTCTTACATAATTTGAAGCCTTCAATTCTGGTGTATCCAACCAAAGTTCTCCAAGAGACTGATAAGACTTTACACCTTTAGGATTTCCCATCATATGTTTTTCTGCCAACGCTACTGCTTCATTATTTTTACCGTCAAATATTAATTTTTGTACCTGAGGTAAATATGCTACAGAAGAAGAATCATTAGGATCTAAAGAATACCCATCCCATAAACTACTTTCATTCAATTGAATTCGCTCATCGGCTACTCCGCCAAAAACCATTGCCCCCAATCGACCATTTCCTAAAGGCGAAGCTTCTTCCCAAATTTTCGCAGGTTGTTGGTACCAGAGTATGTTTTTGGTTTCTGAAGGTTGTCCACCACTCATTAAGGAAGCTCTATCCATCCATTTTGCCGTTATGTTACCATCCCTTTGCGTTGCGGGTCTCTCTTTTTCCTGAGCAAAAGCAAAAACTCCAAACAACATTAGAGTTACGAATAAATTGGTATGTCTCATTTATTATTATTATTGGTTAGTGGTACACATATGAGTTATTTACAGGATTAAACGCTAGGCATCATTTTCTCTTTCTTTTTAGAAAATGACCCTGTTATGGCAGCAAAGATGAATATACATGTGCCCTTTAATTGTTTCATTACTGGTTATATTCTTTATCTGTACCAATGCCGGTCGTTATTGTTGGATCAAGGGTCTGTTTTACCATTTTTATGGTTCCATCGGAATTGTAAAATAGTTTATCAACGCATACCGAGCGTAACCAATCATTACCTGATAATATACTATTATGATAAAAAGTATACCATTCTCCTTTAAATTTTACAATAGAGCCGTGATCAGTATAACTGTCTGTAGGTTCCATATATATTCCTTGATATTTCCATGGTCCTAAAGGGCTATTACTTGTTGCATAACGCATTCTGTTATGTTTCCCTCCTTCATCATGATTATCAGAATATGAAAGATAATAAACTCCATTACGTTTATGTACCCATGTAGCTTCATGAAAATCTTCCAATCCTTCCATGTTTTTTATTTTTCCATCAACTTCCATCATATTATCTTTAAGTTTGACACCTTTACAAGTACCTCCCCCACCATAAAATAAATAGACCTGATCATCATCATCTACAAAGACACATGGATCTATCATGGGATCCAATCCGTGTATATACCCTTGAACTTTAAATCCGCTTGCTGGGCTTTTGCTTGTTGCCACACCAATTTTCCATGTGGTATCCCAATCCGTTCCGCTCGGATGTGGAAAATAGAAATAGTAGGTCCCATTTTTATAAGCGCAATCTGGTGCCCACATGAATCCGCCTTCTTTTCTTCCCCATGGTACATCCTCAGAAGAAAGCATTTCGCCATGATCTTTCCAATGTACCATATCATCAGTGGAATATACATGGTATTTATCCATTAAATCACAACCTCTTGGCGGAGCAACATCATGAGACGGGTATACATATAACCGACCATCTTTCCATACATGAGCAGAAGGGTCTGCAGTATAAATATTACGGAAAATTGGGTTTCCAATCTTTGTCAGTGTATCTTCTATTAATTCTTGATCTTTTTTAGCATTATTGTTTGCTTGAGCTGTCTTTTTATCTGAATTTTTACAACTTGATAAAACAAACAACGAAAAAGCCGCTATTATAAAAGTTTGGTTTGTTATTTTCATATTTTAAGTTTTTATAATATATATGGTTTACTATACTGACAAATCCGTGTTTTTTATTACGTAAATATCATTTATTTTATAATTTTAGGTTTGTATTAAACAGTTGGGGATTATACAGTCCATAAATGACATATAAGTACAATATGAATAAGAAATCTTGCTCATTAGGGTCTAACTTCTATTGGTTTTTCTGTGGGTAATGGTTGATTATCTTTGAGATATTTACCTGCTTTTCCTGTAAGCCATAAGTAATGGTCTGAAGGAATATCAGATGGTCTTGAAATAAATGTACTTTCCCCTACCGGAACCTTATCTGTGATTTTAAAAATAGCGGTTCCTTCATCAATTTCGTCAAACATAGCAACATAAATCATTTTTGATTCGGGCATATCAGGTCTGGGGGTGTCTCCATGAGACATTGACTGGAACAGAGGACGTCCGTATTCTGCATAAGGATTTTTAGCCACCTGAGCCAACTCTTCCCATTGCGGAGAATAACAAAACTCCGGATACCATTTCAAGAGTAACCCAGAGAACCCAAGAACCTTCTCAATCTCAGGATATCCAGATTTTGAGGTAAATTCTCTTAGGGCTTTAAAAAAAATATGTGTTGTCTTCCAAACAGGAAAGTCGCCTTCATTTGTAGAAACTACTTTGTTCAAGATTTTCATTTTATTTTATTTAATCGGCTTAATTTTTTTACAGTTGTAATTTTATTTGAACTTGAACTTCTTTTTCTTATACTTTATTTTAATGTTTTGATTAGGGTATTCCGATATTCCATTTGTCCACAATCAACTTCGAGATCCATGAAGCCAGTGACCAGAAGGTTGAGCGCATCTTCGAGTATTTCACTACTACAAGTGAAATGGGCGATATTGTTTCTGACGAGAACTTCGATTTTATTCCAAATTAAAGAATTAAGTTTATTTATTTTTTGATTTATCAGGTTATATGCTCTTAATTGGTTACAGTCTATTCACGTTTTAGTTTTATCAAAAAAACGGCGCTTTCCTCAGCCTTCAAATGGATAATCCGGGCTATCCTGCCCACCAGAGACGGACTGACTCTGGCCTTGGTCACAATTTGGTCAATTCCGCTTCGTTCGATCAGTGTAATATCCTGATCGATGTCTGATTTCAAAATACACTCAACAGTTCGGCTTTTCATGTCCCAGCTCAACCGTTCAACGGTCACACGGTTCCGTCCTTTAATTCCTGAAACTGAACCTTTCACAAGCGATTGGGTCAGAGCTGGTAGTAATTCTAATGTTCCTGGCTGAGAGGAAACAAGCATTTCCATCAAAACAGCTGGAACAGTATTGGCTACATCGGTACAAAACACGTTGTGATTTCCATAGTGCGAAGTGCTAAGGCTGTTATAATAAAAGCCTTCTTTAAATAATCTCAACAATTTGTCGGTCGCTGACTTTTGGTTGTTTATATCTGCTGCAATCAATGCGCCGTGCAACAAGCCATGTCCGGCATTCTCATAGTTGTGTTCATCCTTTTTCCTTAACGCAATTCGGGCAGAATTATATAAGTCGGGTGTGCCTTCAGCAGTAATTTCCTGAAAAGGCCAAACGGTAATCAGGTGACTGGAATGACGGTGCTCGTAATTGTCTTTCAGTCCTGGCCACGACCATTCCTGTAAAGCCCCGTCAGAATTCATCAGGTAGGGAGGAAGTTTATCCAGAATAGCTTTCCATTTTTCAATACCGTCGCCTGAACCTTGTTCCAGATGAAGTATTTTGCATGTTTCTATTAAAGTGATCAAGCAGAATTTGGCGCCTGCAATATCAAAAGTTGAATTGTTCACCAGCGAAAATCCTAAGCCTTTGGGTTGATTTTCAGGAGAAATAGAACCAGCAAAAATATATTTTCCTTTACTGTCGATCTTTTTCAGGAAATCTTCATAAAAATACCCCATCTCTTTTAGCAACGGGAATAAACGATTGCGAAGAAATTCTTTATCCCCAGTAATCAAATAATGTTCCCAAAAAGGGTATAAAAGCCAGCCCATTTCTCCGGTTACATACTGATAAGGAAAATAGTAATTTAGCGCCCCAATCAATCCATTTAAACCTGAAAGATTGCCACCACTCAACATACCACGGGAACCTAGCAATTTGGAGGCATTGGTTTTAAATCCGTCGTTCAGGCGCTCCATCAAAGTAAAGTACCCCTCCATCGCTTCAGGCATATCGCCAATATTTCCACCCGCGACCTGCAAATTCAGATTGGCATCAAGAAAATAATAACCACTCCAGCCAGCATTACAATCACCAGTCCAGATTCCGAGCAAATCGGGAGGAGAAACTACACTACTGGAAGAAAGATAATGATACCGTCCGGCATCGAAAATCCGTTCCCATAAAGCGGAAACAGCTACCTCTGTTTTTTTTTGCTTGTCCAGCAATTCTTCATTGCTCAAAGCCCGATCGGTATCGCTGGCATTTAAATCAAACTTTACCCGGTCAAAAATAGCCTGGTGTGTTTCTTTCTGTCCTTTTAACAAGGTATTATAATTGATAGATATTGATTTGAGCTGATTTTGGATATCTTTTTTGTTCCATTGGTTTTCACAATTACTGTAATATTTTTCGGTTTTTGTCAGCAACGTAACTGCATTAGCATTGGTAACAGTCAAAATATTCCTGTTAATGCTTTTTTTACCTCCATCAACAATAACACGGGTAACGCCCTCATAACCGGCACCATTTGTATTTGCAGGATAATTCACCCTGAGGTTTAAAAAATCACTGTTGGAAACATTGGTGAATTTCATGTCCCCGGGGAAATGCATTCCTTCATCGGTTGTGAGTTGAATAGTACAGTTAAGTTTTGCTCCTGACGGGGCTTTGAGATATTGTACCACCACATTATCTTTTCGCGAAACAAATGAGCGCCGCTCCCATTTCCCGCGATTGTCGGTCCATTTCACAATGATCTCACCTGTGCGATAGTTACAAACCCTTGAATAATTACTGATATGCCCACTTTCAGGTATGTTGATCTTCATCTCGAAGCCGGGGTGTTTACTGCCTTCTCCTCCGTTTTTCCAACCGTGTACCTTGTTAGCCAGGTCATTGGCCGCTTTCCAATTTTCGTTCGTGCAATAATCGCGGATCAGTTTTAAATCGGCTTCGCTTACCTTGTTAAAAGAGCGGTCGCGCAAAGTATCAACTGCTGCCATATAAAATTTACGATCATTGAAAATCACGGTTTCATCAAGCGGATTGCCAAAAACAATGATCCCCATTTTTCCGTTTCCGGCCAAAAAGCCATTTGCCCAATCTTTGTAGGTTTTAGGAAATTCATAAGACAATCCTATACGCGGCCTGTTAAGACCAGTTTGAGCTAAACTTGTATTGCCCTTGCTGCAAACGCAGAAAATAGCAAAAAGCAAAACGAATTTCCAAATTGATCTTTTCATGAATAGTATTATTCTTTTAAATTATTGAATAAGGCGTTCCACTTTTCACTTGCCTCGTGCAACTTTCCTCACCAGCCGCATTGCTTCAAGAGACTTTTCCGATAATGTTCCGTCCTCATACATGAGCAGACAAAAGCTCAACGGGATCTTCCTACTTACAGCTTCTTCAACCATTGAGGTGAGCTGCTCATTGTTGAATTGTGGTGGGTTGATGGTTTGATTAGGACGGTATATGCCCCAATCTGGGCCATCGAGAACGAAACATCCGTGAGCCTGAAGACCTTTATGAGGACCTTTTTCGTATATGCCGTTGCCGCCGCGCTCCGGGCCATTTGGATAGCGAATCCCCGCGCCATCATTGAGTCCCGTGAATCCTTCCCCAAATTGATAATCCTGAAAATCTGTTAGTCTTGGCCGTACCCAGTCATTGATAGAGATGATGCGATCAGGGTTGCCTGCTTTCAACTGTCGCGCAATCATTTCGAAAGGTTTTGGATATTCGCCCTCATCGTCCAGCCAACCTGCCAACCCTTTTCCGTAACGCAGTCCAACCTCGGTAATGATGTCGCCCCAATGCTTACGAAAGTCGGGGTCAATTCCCCAGTTGTTGGGATCTTCGTTTTTACTCCAATTTCTCTCCCGCCATTCCCTGTCACCACGCCCGCATTGGTAATAGAGCATCAGTTTAATGCCACGCTTACCAAGCGCGCTTATTAAGTCCCCAATCAAATCACGTTTTGATGTTCGTCCAGGCAGTAAGTCCTCTATTGCTTTGATCGGTGCCGGGAAATAATAGGTACGCCACATAGGTGACCAGATCACATAGCCGGCCCCAATATCCTGCATGGTATTAGCAAACTTTTCTACATCAAAGTCGTCAATCATCTGAGGCCATTTCTTCTTTTTACCAGTCTGCGGATAGCCCCATTGTCCCCATTGCAAAAAGACACCATACTTTGCATCCGAGAACCACTTCGTATTCGAACGAAACTTTTGCACGCGCTTATCCAAACCTTTGCGAGTTTCCTCGGTGGCGAACTCCAAACTCAATAGTGCCATGCCATTTAGTTTGGCAGTGGAAACGCCTTTGGGTGCCGGGCTGCGCACCGTAATAGTACTCGTACCCTCAGGCAATGATAGAGTGCCCGGAACACGAAGCCTGTTCCAGTTATTCCCCCTAAGGTCATTGCCAGGTAGCAATGTCAATGTAAGGCGGTTCAGTGAACTGATTATTTCAACAGTAGTGCCCGGCTCTCCGCTGATCAACACATCAAATACGTAACTACCTGCTTTGGGAGCTGTAACGGCCCAACTGAAAGACTGATCTGGCGAGTTCCATCCCTGAACCCAAAAGCCGGGTGGATTACTCTCCTTAAGTGTACTCGTATACTCGGACAGCGGCGCTTTCAGGAAGTTAAGATCGCTCGGATTGAGAACAACAGGCGCTTTCTGCTCGACCAAAGACGGAGCCTTAATAATTCCCCCCTTTTCCTGCCGAACACCTATTGTCTTAAAAGCTAGAGCAGACAAAAGCGTAAATGCAAATATAAAGCCCCAGAAAGCTGGCTTTATCCAATACTTTTTTAATAAATTTTTCATTTGAATTTTCTTTTTTTTACGATTAACATAATCATGTTCTTATTTCATCGATATATTACTAATGCTTATTTAAACTCTTTAACAGGTTAACTTTTACAAAACAATTTATTTTCCACGGACAATCTTTCGTACATACTTCATCATGTCAAGTGATTCCGGAGAAACAGAACCGTCTTCATACATAAGCAGATTGAAGCTCAATGCAAGCTTTCGTTCCAAAGCGTTGTTGACCAATGCTGTAATCTGATCCCTGGTAAATCGAGGCGGCTCTCAGTCATTTGAGCTTGCTGGTTAGCACCTGCCTTCAAGATGAGATTCCGAATTTCAGGAATCAATGGCCCGGATTCCTGAGCACTTACCTTAAGCGATATGATTTTTGTAAAAATCAGTGCTATTAAAAATATTTTATTCATAAATTATTTTTGGCTGAGAAAAAATTCACGTCATTCATCTTTCATATAATCCAATGCAGGCAATGGCACAAAGCAATTCAAAGAAAAATACCTTTTTATTGAATTGCTTACTTTTTCTTCAGTAGTTGTTTTAATTTTTCCATTGTGGCAAGTGACTCTTCGCCAATAGTGCCATCCTGATATATTTCGATATTAATTGTAACGGGGCCTTTTCCTTCACACGCAGAAATATAATTGGCCATTTCTGCCGCCGAGAGCCGGTTAGGATGGACTTTAGTGTTTAATGGTGTATGAGTCCAATCGCCCTGTAGACAAATAAGAGATTGAAATTGTAATCCTTTGCCCGGACCTGATCTGATTATTTTATTCTCAGGAGTTGTTCCTGGATCATACACTTCTCCAGCCCAATAGTCCTGCCATTCAGAAACACTTGGATAAAGCCAGGAATTCAAGGCAACTAATCTGTTGGGATTTCCAATTTTACAAACTTTGTAAAATTTCTCAAAATCAAACCCTGGATGTTTTTGATAACTTTGATACCAACCATCAAACCAATAACCGTTAATCTTTTCTTTGTATCGTGCTCCTATTTCAGATATCAATTCATAATTGAGCCTTTCAAATTCCTTGGTATCTACTTTACCATATTTTGCATAAACATGTGTTGACAGATACAAGATGAATTTGATGTTTTTTTTCTTTAATGCATCGGAGATTTCTGAGATTAAGTCCCGTTTTGTTGTGTGGCCGGGATATTCTTTTTCCCATTTTTCTAAAGGCGCAGGGATATAGGTTTCAGCCCAGCAACCTGTAAAAATTACATGATCAGCGCCTGTTCTTTCAACCATATTTACAAAATCGGGTACATTAAAATCGTTAACCGCCTGCTCGTAGGGCTTCAGCGGACCTGAAGGTGGCGCAGTAAGAGAAGTCCAATGGAACATCACTCCATATTTTAACGAAGAAAACCAATTCATTTTCGGCCGGGAAGCAATGGCTTTACCAATGTCCTTTAGCGCACTTGCCTTATCTTTTACCGGAACTAACTCCAAAGTGTTAATAACTGTTTCAAAACTTTGTTCTGGAGCATTGACCTTTAATGCAATAGAATTTACTCCTTTTTTGAGCAATAATTTCCCTGCAAGCAATTTTCTATCGCAATTGAAATTGTACCAATTTTTGCCTCCATCAAAAACTCCTTTGGTAATTCCAATGGCATCGCTAATGGTGTTTTTTTCTGACGTTACTGAGACATTGACACCCTCTTTTGGAACAGAGTAATTTAATATTACTTCATACTCACCTTCCGTGTCAATCTCCGGCTTCCAATTAAATTGCCCTGTTCCTTTTATTACTGAGTGCCCCCCCATATTACTAATGCTGCCTTCCTTTGTGTTCACCGCTATAGCATAAAGCACCTTTGCATATTTAGTTGCTGCGGGATAGGGAATTACAGGCTTGGGTTGCTGAATATTTACCGTAAACGAACAGATACCGGCAAAAATCAATGCTGTGAGAAATACTTTTTTCATATTGTTTTTCATATTGTTTTTCATATTGTTTTATTTATGTAGTTTTATTTATGTAGTTTTATTCTGCTTATAAACAAATATAAATTGACACTTTTAAAAATCTTGGCAACGAATTGGCTGATACCTATGCTATCTTGACATAGATTAACCCACAATCCGGAAGATCTGTAAAATTTTGTCATCATCATTTTTATCAAAGCACCAGTTCCTTTTGGTTCCTCCATACGGTAACCGTTTTTATCTCTCCTTTATTAATTGCATTCTGTAATTCCGTTACATTCGGAACCGGAACATCATTGATCTTTAGAATCACATCATTGCGTGCTAACTTAATCCTTGTAAACGGCCCTTGAACCGGAGGACTCAGCACTATCACCCCGGTCTTCTTTGCCATTCCTGTTGCAGACACTTCTCCATCTGTTGTCAGGTTTTTTACCTGACCGGAATACAGCAGCACCATGTTCTCAATGGCGATTTCTGTATGTTTCAGTTCAGGTATTACCGGCGTCTTGGCGATTGCTTTTAAACTCGCCTTCTGCACTCCAAACTGATCCATCGCAAAGTTCTTCCAGCCCAATTCATAAGCCTTGCTTTTAATTGAAACAGAAAAGTCCCCGTTTTTAGGATCCACAAATAAAGGATCGCCGGCCTCACTATGCTTATCCGTTCCAAGTTCCTTCACCTTCTTCAAATCATCCGGATAAACAAACCAGTTATAGTCCACTTCTTTTCCCCAGTAATCCATATACACTGGCTGATGAACCGTACTCAGGATATTCCCGCGCACCACATCGCCGCTGTTCTTTTGCCAGACATGAAGGTGCATCCCGTTATTCACACATATGTTATTCTGCGCCGTCCTGTAATAGCCTTCTCTAAGCTTAATCCCGCCATTCAGACATAGATTATTGTAGATCTCGTAATAACTTGACCCGTCATCCAGGTCAATGTCCCATCCATGGTCACACTTGAACCTGTTGTTTCTGATCACATTCGGGGCAAGCATATCCAGTAGGATGATCGAGGGATCCTTGCCAACTCTTTCATCCGTGCCTTCCTTTGGATATCCCCAGAACCTGTCTCTGCCCCAACTGTTAAAAGAACCATGATCACCTGTTTCCAGTACCGTGTTAAACACATCATTAAACTCCAGCAAATGTCCGCCCCATGCACCTTCACCTATGTTGATCCCAGCCCGTGGCGTGTTGTAGATACTGTTACGGCTCAGGGTGATGTATGCTGCCATACTGATCTCTACACCTGCCACCTGTTTTTCAACCCTACCGATATCATGGATCAAATTATCATCTACCACACAGTGCTGAGGGTAATTGTTATTCTTAGGTCCTGGTGTCAGATCCATTTCCTTTTCGGTAACACGCGGTCCGTACGGGATATATTTGGGGTTTCTTACTGCACTGGTATCTCCTACAAAGCAGATGGCATTAGCGCCTATCTCATAAATGTGGCAGCCTTTCACCAGTGCGTTTTTGTTATAGTGGTTAAAGAAGATCGCATTCCCGCCGATCTGGCTAAATTCGCAATTCTTTACCTCGCAATTCTGCGTTCCTTCCAGGTAAACCGAACCGCCCCGGTATATCGTCCAGTCACTGCGCAGCAACGGTTCTCTGTTTTTCAGAAAGGTGCGCACTGTCCGCATAAATTTAAAGCCGTCAAGGGTGATGTTCTTTACCGGCTTTTGTGGCGTACCCGAAAAGCTAACCAGGTTTTCCAATGCCGCATATTCAAAATTGGCTGTAGCCATGTTTACAGAAGGGTCAGGGTAGAAATACAGCGTAGCTGTCTGTTTATCCAGGTACCATTCATTTTCAGCATCCAGCTCTTCAAATATATTCTCCACAAAACGGAAATCCGAATGCAGACCACCTTCAGGCCTGTTGTTTTGCCAGCCCCCGGTCAGCTCCAGCTCAGTCTCACTTTTCTTTCCTGTAATCTGAAAGTGAAAGCTTCCCCACTCGTGTCCATGTATGGCATGAAAATATCCTCCTGCGGGAGACTTCCATTGCTTTACCCTTTCTGGCGCAATAGCATCCGCAGCATACCCGTTGAAAATCCTGATCTTCGCATCATAGTTCGGGTACCGCGCCAGTACCTGCATCTGATCGTTTACATACAGCGATTCAAAGACCACTCCTTTAGGTACCTGGGCTTTATAGATCCCACCTTTATATTTCGTCCAGTTCAGGCTCAGTTTTTCTCCTCCTAGCACATAGGGTGCTTCGCCCGGATAAGCTTTATAAATAACAGGTGAACTTTCGCTGCCACCATCTATTGCTGAAAAAACAACAGGTTTTGCGAGATAATACTTTCCTCCACGGAAATACACCGTAATTGGAGTATTCGAATTATTTTTTCTGAGCGTACGCACTTTTTCCTGCGCAGCCTCAAAAGTGGCTAACGGTTTCTCTATTGTTCCTATATTTGAATCTTTTCCATTGGGTGAAACATAGAAATACCGGGCTGGACCGTAGTTTGCCAATATCGGATTGGCGCCTGATTGAGGAACATCCGTGTCGGCAAACGCCGCGACCGAGGGCTGCGATTTCAGGCTCACGCTGTTGACCTCGACCACGGTGTAGGCGTGCTTCTCCCCAGCACTGGCCAAAGTGTCGAGGTACCGCATCGCTGGCAGGGGTTGGTCCGGTGTGTCGTGAAATGTCATGGATTGGAAAAGCGGACGGCCGAATCTGCCGACGGGCTCCTCCGGCACACTGGCCAGTTCCTGACCGTCACGGAGCACGATGAAGTTGCGGATGCCGCTCTCAAAGTCCGCTGCGGCGTTCCAGGTGATCTCCACGCCCGTTTCGCCCTTCGACACCTTCACGTCAAATGGAGCGGGCGGTGGGGTCGTGTCGCTAACCGCGCCGGTTTTGACGTACTCGACCCACGCCTTGGCGACCGCTCCATTGGGCAACCACACCGCTTCGAGGGGGTTGCCCCTATACTCAGCCGCTGGGACGGCCGCCGCATTCTGAGGATCCTTTTCGACAAGAGCAGCCAGCCAGCCATGGCTCGTGTCCACCGGCTTGAGCGTCTGGTCCGTGCTCCCCTTGTCGGGCAAACGCATGGCCATGCAGGCATCCAGGTAGGGGATGGCCAGATAGCGGCTGTCACCGCACTCGTGGCCAGTTCGCGGGTCGGGGGCGAACCCGACCGGCGCCCCCTTCAGTCGATACTGCTTAAATGTAGCCAATGTGCCAGTGTAAGGACCAGACTCCTTCGCGCCGGGGTTGCCCATCGCGGGAACCTTATAGGCGCCCTCGGGGACTTGCGGCTGCGGGAACTCGGACCGCTGGCGGAACATTTCCGCCGAGCCCGATCGCATCCAGACCGCCACAACTCGCTCGGGATGCAGGGTGGTCATAACGTCGGCCCAGATGCCGCCGCCCGAGTGCCCCCAAAGAATCCAGGGCACCTTCGCCAGTTCGGGGTGTCCGGACTTGGCGGCAAACTCATCCAGACCCTTGAGGAATGTCTTCTCTGAGCCGCGGCGTGGATCGAACCAAAGCTCCGCGCCACCGGGTGTCAGATCGACCGCGTCGTTCTCCATGTGGTACGAGGAACACCAGAGCGCGCAGTCCCATTTCTTCGCCAGGGCCTGCCAATGCAAGTCGTAGGCGGCGGTGGAGCCTTGGATCGCGGTAACTGAGCCGGCGCCGTGCTGATGGATAATCACGCCGCGGAGCTGCTTTGCGCCATCGGGGATCCAGAGCACGTAGGTGACCGGCGTTCGCAGTTGGTTCGGCTCGGTCGAGCCCGGATAGTCAACCCGGAAATACTTTCCGCTCCCGCCGGGCGGCGGAGGAGGGGCGTTGTCTCGGACCCTAGGACCCTGTGCAAAGACCGACGCAGCCAGGCTGACGCTCAGCACAGTCACGATGAAGAAAATTGATTTTTTCATTTGTTAAAAGATTTAGTTTATATTGTTTAGTCGTGAATAAATTCAAAGAATCTCTTTAGCTACAAATCTTTTTCACTACTTTTTCATTTAAATTTCCTTTTTTGTTAATTGTATCTTGTCATAAATTGTCTACTATATCTAACACAAAGCCTCGGGCGTCTACTTCTTCAAGTTGGCATCGAGGAACTTCAGAACGGCTGCGTCAACTTCACTCGGCGACGGTTCGGCAGGAGGGCTGCCGCGAGGGGCGACGAATGTGTAGCCGTGACCAGCATTCTTCACGATGATCAACTTCACCGGCACATTGGCCTTCTTCAGCGCCTCGGTCATGAGTTGGGCATGGTGTAGAGGTACAGTCGTATCCTTCTCTCCATTCACAATGAGGAAAGGGCATGCCTTTGGAGTGACATTTTCGAGCGGACTCATCTGTTTGTAAACGTCGGGCTTCTCTTCAAAGGTGCCGCCAGCCATCTTGTCGGTAAATTTTGAATAGGTTTCGGGCCGGCCATCGAACACGGTCGGACCACAAAAATCGACCACTGCCTGCACGCAACTGCTGAAGCCCGCAGAGCCACCGTTGCCTTCAAGGTCGGGCTTGTCTCCGGTCACACCCATGAGGGCCGCCAGATGGCCGCCAGCGCTGGTGCCCCAACAGCCGATGCGGTCAGGATCGATATTGTATTTCGCTGCGTTCTCCCGAAGCCACCGAATACCAAGCTTGCAGTCTTCGATCTGGGCAGGCCAAATCGCTTCATCAATAAGGCGGTACTCGATGCTGAGGACCAGGTATCCATGATTGGCGAGTTGTACGGTTTGCTGCATTTCATGATGCGATCCGGATGACCACGCGCCGCCGTGAATCCACATTACGGCGGGCATAGGGGCAGCAGGCAGCGTCTTTGGACGTGCGATATCGGCGTGCAGTATTCGGGTGCCGACCCTGCCTACCTCGATATCCTTGAGAATTTCGATGTCGTTGGATGTATGGCCATTTTGCGGCGACGACGACGGTTCCCTGGTTTTGGCCACGATGAAATCAACCACTGGCTTCGGATCCTGCCGCCCAGTCGCAAAATGGCCCTCGCCCTGCTTGATGATCACCTTGAAATTTCCGCCGAGCGCTTTGTAATTCTTCTCTGCCACCCGCGTGTCACGGTCGAGCCACGGATCGAGGCTGCCACACTCATGCAGGATCGGCACGCCTGCTTTGGCCAGCGGTGCCAGTTCGTCGGCCAGATGGCGATCTCCCTGCCCGCTTCCCATGATGCTGCGCAGGGCGGGGTTTTCCGCGTAAATGCAGGAAACTTTGTCTGGGTTCTGGATGGCCCAGGCATAGGCTTCACCGGCTCCAGCGCCGGTGCCTTCTAGGGCGGGTTTCTTGGAAAAACCATGATCGATCATGTCCTGGTAAACGGCATCCCATTCTTTCTGGGTGGGGCCTCCTCCCGTGATCGGAGCCGCCACGATGTAATAGCCCTTGGCCAGCAGTGCGAGATCGATGGCGGTGGCATCCCGGCCGATGCGGTTCCCCCGGAAAACCCAGGGCTTCCCGGCGGCCCCGGTCTTCGGCACCAGCACCGTCATGCCAGTGACTCGAAATGTCGATTTGAGGATCTCATCGTAACGGTCGTAGCACGGCGTGAACTGCGGCCCCCGGCAGGTGGCGTAAGTGTCTTCTTTCTCGAGATAGATATAAGAATTCTCGGTGCTGTAATAATGGGATTTAGCGAACGTGTCGTCCACGATATCGGGCCGGGGCGTAGTGTCCGGCCGAACGTGCTGTTCAATGAAGTCGGCGATGGGCTTGGGATCCATCAGGCTGTGCGGACCATGGCCAGTGCCTTCCTTGATCATGATGCTGAACCGGCCGCCGCCCTGATGATAGATGTTCTCGATGACCTTCGTATTGTGCTCCAGGACAAAATCGAGCGTCCCGCAGACGTTGAGCAGGGGCACATCGTGCTGGATCAGCCCGGCGATCATCGGGATGTCCTCCGTGTAGAGGCCGGGATTGTCGGCGTAGATGCAGGAGACCTTGTCCGGGTTCGCGCCCGCCCAAGTGTATGCGTTCACCCCGCCTTTGCTCATGCCCACAAAGGCCGGCATCTTCGACAGCCCGTGCTGCTCTGTGAGATAGGCGTACCAGGCGTCCCACTGCCTGGCCGGAGACATTCTGCTCCCGTCGGGCGTGATGAAGGCAACGTAAAAACCGCGCTTAAGCAGTTCAATCTCAACCTGGGGCTGGTGGTCCCAGTAGCACCCCCTCCATGACCATGGATTCCCGGGTGCTGCCTTCTGTGGAACAACCACAATACAATGACGTTTGCCTTTTTTAGGCACAGCTACACCATCACCTTCTTCTTTTGAAGATTTGATTGGGGTTATTTCCAGTGTTTGATCGTCCATCACAAAATCGTATCGATCGAATCCGTGCCAGGAAGTCTTTTCTGAACCAAAACCTGGATTTTGTGAAGCTGCCGGTACTATTCCCAAAATCCAAACTATACATACAAAAAATAATGTAACACTATTTTTTATCTTTGGGTGAAAATAATGCTTGTTTAATGTTATATCAATTTTTTTCATTTCTTTTTTCTTTTTAATGATTTAAATAACTAGATCAATCTTTTGACGGTTCTGACTTTAGTCCTACACCGTTTACACTTAGAACAGAATATTTTTGGCTTATCCCGTTAATTGAAGTATTGTCCACATAAATCATTCTTGATTCGGGCATATCAGGTCTGGGCGTATCTCCGTAAGACATTGACTGGAACAACGGGCGTCCGTATTCTCCATACGGATTTTCAGGTACCTGAGCCAACTCATATCCATTACGGAGAATAACAAAGCTGCGGATGCCACTCTCAAAATCAGCCTCCGTGTCCCATGTTATTTTGGTCCCAAGGTCTCCCTGATCAGAAACCTGAACATTGGTGGGTGAAGGAGGAGGGGTATCATCACTAACCTCACCGGTCTTTATATATTCTTCCCAATACCTCGCTACTTTTTGATTTGGTAACCAAACAGCATCTACAGGATCACCGGTAAATTCATTTGCTGGAACTGCCACGCTGTCTGTTAATGAACCAAACCATGCTTCATCCATATTTATTGGCTTAAGGGTTTGATCACTGCTATTTTTATCCGGCAATCTAAGTGCCATACAGGCATCCAGAAAGGGAATAGCCAAATATCGTGAATCGCCACATTCATGACCAGTCAGGGGATCTGGGGCAAAACCAATCGGCGCCCCCTTTGCACGATATTCATGAAACTTGGCTAAAGTGCCATCCCAAGCGCCCCTTCCTTGTTCTTTGATTCCTGCATTACCCATGATAGGAATCTGGTATACTGCTTTAGGAAATTCAGGTTGATGAAATTCCGATCTACCGAGAAATGAGGTTGCGGAACCAGATCGTAACCATATAGCGACAATCCGCTCAGGGTGCAAACATGACATGACATCAGACCATATCCCTCCTCCTGAGTGTCCCCAAAGGACCCACGGTACCTTTGCTATCTCTGGATGATTAGCCTGTTTGGCAAATTCACCAAGGGCGTTTTGGAATACTTGATCCGATCCAAGCCGGGGATCAAACCAAAGCTCAGATCCACCGGGAGTCTTGTCGGTTGCATCATTCGATACATGATACGATGATCCGAGTAACGCACAATCCCATTTCTTTGCAAGGGCTTGCCAATGCAGGTCAGTAGCTGCCGTAGCCCCCTGTTCGGATGCCAGGATCCCCGCCCCGTGCTGGTGGAGAATCACCCCGCGAATGGTTTTAGCATCTACAGGGACCCATAAGGTGTAGGTAACGGCGATCTGTAATTCGCCCGGTTTACCTGACGGGGAATATTCTACAGTGTAATATTTACCGGAAGTCCGGTCAGGGGAGGCCGGCGAACATCCGGAAAAGAAAACAAAACATGGCAAAAGGAAAAAAAATATTAAGTTGACTTTATTGCCGAAAGTGGATACTCTAAATCTATTAATTTTCATTGTAATATGGATTTTATATTTAATTATCTTATTCAATGGATAATTCAATTTTTGCGATATCACACCTTATCATACCATAAGAAGACGTTTCAGTCGGTTAGAATCAAAATAATGGGGAATATTCATAATAAGTTATTTTTTGTGTTGAAACTAATTTATAATGCCCGGTTAAGCACCCATTCATTTAAAACGGGCACACCATCTTTCGCCCCAGTTATGTTCAAGCGGAAATATCTTCCGGTGACGGGTTCAAACTTCTGGGTATGACCTGTACCATCTGTTTTTCCACTAACTATATCAATCCAATTATCCCCATTCTTATATTGAAGGGTAAATTCCTGACCATGGTTGTCCCATGGTTTCCAGGGTTCGACAACTACTAAACTGCCAATACTAAGGGGTTCGCCTAAATCGACCTCAACCCAGGCTTTCGTTTCCCCTGATGCAGGTTTCCATAAATTTTTTGGATCACCATCAAAAAGATTTTTAACAGCAGTGGTCGAATCAACTGATGATGCCCTTCCCAATTTACCAGCACTTGGAACCGGAAAAGTTTTTGGGACTCCTTCAAATTGCAGAACAACAACAGAGAGAATATTATCCGGTGCTTTCTTAGGAACTTTGATCTTAATCCGGTTTTCATCCTGTGAGAGGTCTAGTTTTGAATTTGGATCTGTAAGTAACCAGGCACTTAGACCCTTGTTTCTCAATGGCACTTTCAAATAACCGTCTTCAGGCCAAGACATAACATGTAAATAAAGCTTTTGCCCTTTTAGTGTTGCCCTTCCCCATGGAAGGTAAGAGAAAGGGCTGGCTTGGGTTCCATAAATCGCTTCGTGGTTGACGTCCATCCAATCACCGATCTGTTTTAACCGTTCGATGCTTGGCTGGGGGATTTCACCTTTAGAAGTAGGTCCAACATTCAATAAGAAATTGCCGCCTTTTGAAACAATATCAGATAATTTGAAAATTAGGTCTTTACCGGACTTCCAGTTGTGGTCGTTCTTTTTAAATCCCCAGGTGTCGTTCATGGTCATACATACCTCCCAGTGACGGCCAGGAAATCCAGTCGCGGGGATGAACTGTTCGGGCGTCTCGGTGTCCCCGTCAATATCTCCACCCAATCGGTTATTGGTAATTAACCTTGGATGTTCTTTCAAAATGGGAAAAAATTTCTCGGCGCGCTCCTTGGTCATATCTACCGGTGTGTCCCACCATAAAATATCGATATCGCCATAATTCGAGAGGATTTCTTTGACCTGTGGCACCGCAATGTTGTCAAGGTATTCGTCCATACTCCCATCCTGTGCCGAATCCCAATGCCCACCCATAGATGCACCGCCGGGATGATTCCAGTCCTGTGCCTGTGAATAATAAAATCCCAGCTTGATCCCTTCTCTTTTACAGGCTTTAACCAAGGGCTTGAGCAGATCCTTGCCATAAGGGGTAGCATCAACCACGTCCCAGTCAGTTACCTTAGAATCAAACAGTGCAAACCCATCATGGTGCTTTGAAGTAATAACAATGTACTTCATCCCTGCATCTTTTGCCATCTTAACCCAAGCCTCAGGGTCATAATTGATCGGGTTAAATGCAGAAGCATACCCTTTGTATTCGGACACTGGTATATTGGCATTATGCATGATCCATTCCCCGATACCAGAGACTTCTTTGTCTTGATAAACCCCAGCTGGAACGGAATAAACACCCCAGTGGATGAACAGGCCGAACTTGGCATCTTCCCACCATTGCATCTTATCTTCGGTAACTTCACTCTTGTCCTGTTTTTGTGAACAAGATGACAGTAGCAAACCAAAAAAAATTACTGCCGGTAATATCAATTTTTTCATAAGTTATAATTTTAATGATTGTATGAATCTATTTAAACTCTTAAGACTAATTATAGTTTAAGTAGATTAACAAACTTAAAGACTAAAGAGAGGATTATATTTATCCATAATAATCTACTTTATGTACAATTTAAACATGCTAAAACCTGAATTACAATATTTTAAGGTAAAAAACGTTTTAGAAAAGTGAAATTATCTGATTCTGAAATGATGAGTATTTATTTTTAATTCCATTTTGGTCAATTCACTAATTTTAAACATTTCTACATTCAGTATGCCGTCAAACATTTAGATGGTTTGTTTCCTGACTTGATAAGTTATGAGAGTTTCAATACCAGACAAGACAGAGTATTATTACCCCTAATGTTATATTTGAAATATCGAGGTCTGGGCAAATCAAGGGTTATTGACTATATTGATTCTACACTATTGCGTGTCTGTCATATTAAGAAAAACAAAATAAGGTATTCAAAGACATATCAGAAAAAGGGAGATCTACTATGTGGTGGCTCTTTGGTTTTAAAACTTCATATTATTGAACTTTTGTCTTTTGATCTTACTAAAGGGAATATTCAATTAATGACTGCTATGACTAAAAAAGTCTTTGGCAAACTCTTTGGAGATAAAGATTATATATCCAAAGCCCTTTCTAAGCTTTTGTTTCAAGATAGTATCCTTTAAAGAAAAAGAGCTTTGGTAGAATTTGTTAATGATGAACTTAAAAATATGTGTAAAATAGAACATACTAGGCATCGCTCTGTAAAAGGGTTTTTGATTAATATTGTGGCAGCATTAATAGCCACAACATAAAGATCAAGTTCAGTAAAAAATTATAATCAAAGAAGCACTCTGAAAAACAAGGGAAGAAGTTAAGCACGATTAAAAACTTAACTTCAATTCCCTATATTTGATATTATCAATCCTATTTAAAGTGAATTCGATATAAGGATTACTCTATTCTTTGGAGGTTGTTGATTAATTTACAAGTTTAATTTCTCAGAGCATCCACATTTACAGTTTGGTATTGCTTTGACTTAAAACCAATCATTTTGTGCCTGATAGTTTAGGTTCAACATATCCCTCTGGCTTTTTAGTGTTTTCATAAGTTTTTTTATTGTCGTTAGCTGAAGCTGTTTGGCATTTGCCTTCACACCTCCTTTCGGAACGTCTATGCCGGACACCCATAAGATCTCGTTCAGTACAAAACGAAGGTAATTTTCGTTCAGCAGTGCGGAATGGAAATCCATTCCTCCCCAAAGAATACCGCGTTGCATGCCCTTTTCGTAGGCTGAGGCGATACCTCTCGGGCTAACAACACCTTTAGGTGAACCATTTTCACTCTGATTAGTCTCAGGTGATTCTCCCATCAACAGATCAGTCCTATACAGATCACCTGGAAATACCACAAGCCGGGAAAATATCTCATCCTTTTAAATCCATGGCTTAACACCACGCAAAATTGGATGCTTATCTGCAGCTTTAATTGGTGTTACTTTCCAGTAACCTAGGGGATTTTGGGTATAATGAGGTAGGCTACCTGACCAAACCATTTAATATAATGATCTCTGACTGTCTGAATGACACCGTCAGTAGAATACCCCAGTGCAGTACCATAACGCCCATACCTGCTGCCTGCAAGCTATCGATCTGGTCAAGATATCTTAATGTTGCCTCGTCATATGTTTTTTTCCCGACTGGTATAGGCGGAAGAAGTGGATGCGTCCGCTTTTGAGAACTGGTTACTGAACTACATTCAACAATAACGGCATCTACCCCTTTCAGGTTTTCTATATCAAGCGCTGTTCTTTCGGCAAGATATTTAGTTACGATCTTTACGCCTTTGATATTGGCTACACTGTCAAGACAATGCTGTAATACAAGCAAATCCTTCGCTACTTCATGCCTTCCCCAAACTGTAGGGGATGCATGATCTCTGATACCCGACAGTAAATAAATTGTTTTGGGCTTAAACGCGACGCCTATTATAAGTATAAAGATAGAGCTGACAAGCGTTTAATACTCGAACAATAGATTATTGAGATAATAAAGAAAAGACGCAAATCCCTACCTAGAGAAGGTGTGAGAAAGCTTAATAAATCATTGGAAAATGAGCTTATAAAAGCCAACCTAAAAGGCGGTAGAGATACCTTATTTAATATTCTTAGAAAACATCAAATGCTAACATTTAGAAAGAAATATAGCTCCAGAACAACAAACTCATTGCATCGTTATTATAAGTACAAAAACATTATAAAAGACGTAGAGGTTTCTAGATCTAATCAGGTTTGGGTATCTGACATTACTTATATCAGAACCGTAAAAGGATTCTGTTACCTGGCTTTAATAACAGATATGTATTCAAGGAAAATTGTGGGGTATGACCTTAGTAATTTCCTGGTACTCAAAGGATGTGTAAGAGCACTTAATAAGGCTATATATCAAGCTAAAAACACAAAAGGACTCATTCACCATTCAGACAGAGGAATCCAATACTTTAGCAATGTATATATACAAATCCTGAAAAGAAACAAGATAAACATCAGTATGACCGAAGAAAATCATTGCTACGAAAATGCAATGGCCGAGCGGGTTAACCGGATTCTTAAAGACGAGTTTTATCTCGACCAAACCTTTACAAATATTAATCACGCGAAAAAAGCTACAAAAAATGCAATTAATTTATATAACGAAATAAGATTACACTTATCTTTAGATTTTAAAACACCTAATATGGTATATAAATTAACAGCATAAATTCAATTTTAACCTGTAGCTATATTTCAGGACGAGAAACATTTTGAACCTCAATAGGAAGTTTTATATCACTCATTTAATATAATTTTTTTTAGATTTTTTGAATTGTAAAAATAGAACTTCTTTGAACAAAGTAGATATTTAAAAGCGTATATTTGTGTATAATTTAAACATGTCTTTAATATGAAATTTGTAAATAAGATTGAATTAGGGGATCCATC